>NZ_JBFUJO010000026.1:0-78148 GCF_056401355.1 Polaromonas sp. P4_F4
GATCACCTTTCAAAGCGCTTGCTCCAGCGATCGATGTAGCTGTCGCTGCAATCCAGCTTGGTGCGAATCTCCGCCCAAGTGAGCCCATCGGCCAGCAGCAGGATCAATCGGGCGTGGCGCGCCGAATCGGCTCGGGCGTTCCTCGCTGCAGCTTGCTGTTGAAGTTCCATGCGTTCGCTTTTGGTCAGTTTCATCGCAACCTCCATGGCCACAATGATACTTCCGTTTTAAACGTTACAGTCCACTAGTTGCTGGAAAAGCAACAGGCTTATTCCGTTTTATCCCGTCGGCACGGTGTCGTGCTGGTTACGCGTGATGAGACCCTGGCGGCGCGGTGCGGGCGGCGCTTTGGGCTGGTGTCGGGACGGTTGTCGGAGTGGGGTTGAAGAGCCCCGCCGCACCCACTCGCCAACCCGAGGGGTACCCTTGGGCGTCCGTGTTGAGTGACCTGTTCGACCTCATCTTCATAGGCGCGTCGGACGATGAACTCCAGCGGCGGGGGGGCAAACGAAGCTTGCCGGAGGACGTCCGCTCGGTGGAGGGGTTGGGCGTCATGGGCTCAGGCGCACGAGTGGACTCAGCGCTTCGGGCTACCGGGAGGCGGACGGTTCTTGCGGTAGGAGTTCTTCAGCGCGATCTTGCCGTCTCGAAAGGTGAACAGATCACAACCATGGACTTCAACGCGAGTGCCGTCCGCCCGCGCCCCCGTGAACGTCCACTCGGAGACTCCCCTGTCGCCATAGACAAAATGGCGCGCGTTGCTCCAGTGGGCATCGGGGAAGGTCGTCCAGACTTCAGCGAAGGCGGCCCGCACTGCCTCATGGCCCGCGTACCGGGTGCCGCAGATATCCGGGCCTGCTGAGGATTCAAAGACACAGTCATCGCTCATGAACGACATGAGGGCATCGACATCGTGACGGTTCCACGCATCGGCAAAGGCTTTCAAGACCTCGGTGGTGACCTCTGCAATCGCGTTCGACATGACCTGACCCCTTTCGGCGTGCACACCGTCAATGATGCTCCTGACGCCCAACGTTCGACGCTCGATGGAAGAGTTGGGCGTCAGTTGTCGTTAGTTTGGAAGGCCTTCAACCACGTAGGAACGCCAGTTCGACGACTTGTCGCGACCTACTTTGAGCGCCACGTAGGCCGGGGATGCGTCGAATGCCAACGCTTCATCGACGCTTGGGAACTTGATGAGCGTGATGGTCTTCGGGGGTTCCCCGGCGAGGGGAACGCCTTTGGTGGCCCGTACGACGAAGGTGCCAGTGGTTGGTAGGGCGCGAGCGGCATCGACATAGCTCTTCCATCCAACCGGATCGGTGACCTGGAACTCAATGACCAAGTAGCCAGGGGGTTTACTTTGGGCTTGAACACTCTCGACGCCAACAGCACAGATGGCAACGGCTGCGAGCGCTGCTCCTAGGAGTTTGAGGTTTGAGTTCACGTGTATTCCTTTCGATTGGTGGACGGGAAAATAGAGCGGACTGCCGGAAACTGGAGCACGAGCTGAAACTCCGCCTTCTTCATGACATCCAACGTTTGACTTAAGCGGACCGCCGTAGGCGGGTCCGCTTGAAGGAAGGGGTAGACCGCACTAAGACAGCGGTTTACATGGGCTCGACTTCGATGCGCTTCCCCTGCAAGCGAGACTCACCGCCGCCAAGTTCGTTGTCACCGAGATCACGATTCACCGCGCGAGCTGTACCGCTGAACTCATTCGGTCCAGGGCCCGGCCTAATGCGCAGACGCGTCTTCGTACTGCCAACCCATTTTCGACTCTCGTCAAAGCGGAATGCGATGTACGTTGCTTCAAACTCGCCGTCCGACGTACGCCTCCATGCTCCATGCCCTCCACTCAGGTTTGGGTGGGTATCGCCACTTCTGAAGAACGTGCCGTCCGAAGAGAAGGTCAGTAGATTCTTTCCCACGCCTGATGTTCTGCTGGACGTGACGATCCAGGCGCCGATGAGTTCACTTCCTTGGTCTCGTGACACTCCTGGGGCTGCGCAGCCGGCCAGCAGCAGCGCGAAGACAATGGACGGAAGCAATGCGATGCGAGTTGACATTGAATTTCTCCTGGTTGTCCGGCGAGGTCCCGACTGGAAGCGTACCTCGCCAATCTGCGTATGAGAAGTGATTCAGTTCCGTGAATCGCGCCGAGGCGTATGTTGTGAGGCCTAACGTCCGCGCTCAGCCGCGTGCGTCTTCGCACGTCGGCTGCGGCGCATTGTTGGATGGCATGCTCTCATGTGGCCACAAATCTCGTGTCACCCGGTGGCCACAGGACCGAGTACTCCTCGGCGTCCAGTCTCCGGTACGCAGCTCGCAATACTGACGCGAGACGCGAAACCCTGCCAACGACAGCATGAGCACGCTCGAACGTCTCGTGCGGCTGGGAAGTGAGGATGAAGATATTGGCTTCCCCCGACCCCGAATCATGACCATCGACGTCTGTAATTCCGCCCGACAATTCTGCCATCAACGTCTCTTCCAGCCCAACCACCGCATCAAACTCCTCCATCGAGTTGCACGGAAATTGGAGCACGAGCTGAAATTCCGCCTTCTTCATGAGATCCAACGTTCGACATGAGCGGCAGACGCAGGTGGGCGAAGCCCGCTTCTTGCTGTTGAGGGGGAGTCCATATAGGAGGGGTTAGGCGTCACTTCGCAAGTTCAACGTAGGCTTCCGATTCGGATGGTTTGGCGATGAGGCCTTCCGGCGTTGGGCCAAACTCCTTTCGAAAGCTCGGCATGACAACCTTGAGATGATTGTCGTATGCGGCTGGCGAGTCATAGACTTCGTACCAGAGGAAGGTTGTCGGAGTCTTACCGCTGCGATGCAGCCGGAATACGGAGGTTGGTTCGGCCTTGCGAAGGTACTCAACTTGCTTCAAGTACCGTGCCTGTAGCTCATCCTCTCGGCCCGCGCTCGGAAAGACCTTCACAAGGACGGTCACTTGCTCAGTGGCCTGAGCAGGAAAACTTGAAATCGCGGCGGCAAACACAACAGCGCTGACGAACGAATGGATAGAGATCATCTTTCTTCCTTTCAGGGTGAACGGCGAGTTTCGGTTCGAAATGACTGGGATCGCCATTGGACTTCGCAGAGGAGCGCGGGTTGAGGATCATGCTTGTGACGCCTAACGTCCGCGCTCAGCCGCGAGCGTCTTCGCACGTCGGCTGCGGCGCATTGTTGGATGGCATGCTCTCATGCGCCCACAAATCTCGTTTCACCCGGCGGCCACAGGACCGAGTACTCCTCGGCGTCCAGTCTCCGGTACGCAGCTCGCAATACCGACGCGAGATGCGAAACCCTGCTAACGACAGCATGAGCACGCTCGAACGTCTCGTGCGGCTCGGAAGTGAGGATGAAGATATTGGCTTCCCCCGACCCCGAATCATGACCATCGAGGTCTGCAATTCCGCCCGACAATTCTGCCATCAACGTTTCTTCTAGCCCAACCACCGCATCAAACTCCTCCATCGAGTTGCACGGAAATTGGAGCACGAGCTGAAACTCCGCCTTCTTCATGATATCCAACGTTCGAGGTAACCGGCACGGAACGGAATGACAGCGCTGGGCCAGAATGAAATGAGGCCCAGCGCTGGCATGCCGTGGAGTGTCCGGTTGACTGAGGGGTTAGGCGTCACCGCGGTTCAGTACCGCGCACGGCCACCCGACATGTCGAAGATGGCGCCGGTATTGAATCTGCTGGCCTCCGTGCACAGCCAGGCGACCAGGTGCGCGACCTCACCGGCTTCTCCCAGGCGGCCAAGCGGGCTGTCGCGGATCCAGCGATTGACGACCTCCGATCCGAGGTCTTGGATCATGTCCGTGTCGATTGGCCCGGGCGCCACGCAGTTCACGAAGACATTGTATTGGGCGACTTCCCGGCTCAGAGCCTTGGTGAAGGAGATGACTCCGGCACTGGCGGCAGAGTAGGCCGTGATGCCCGCCAAGCCCTCCTTCCCGGCGAGCGATCCAAGGTTGATGATCCTTCCACCACCCTGGCGGATCATGATCGGCAGGACCGCTTGGGTAACCTGCATCGTTCCCAGGAGGTTCACATCCAGTATTCGTCGCCAGTCCATCGGGGCGTGTTCGACGAAGGTGGTCGTTCTGCCGAGGTAGCCCGCAGCGTTCACAAAGATGTCGACGCGCCGATCGGCGGGGAGTTGGTCGACCGCAGCTGCGATCTGAGCGGGCTGCGTGATGTCGACCTGAACCGAATCTGTACCCGCCACGTTTGAAGGACTGGCGTCCCAGATCATGACATCGCAGCCATTGACCAAGAGGAGATCGGCAATCGCACGTCCGATTCCCTTTGCTGCTCCGGTGACGATCGCGTACTTGCCGGCAAGGTCGTAGGTGTTTGGCATGTTTCCTCCGAAGGGTAGGGGTGGCTGTCGTGACGCCTAACGTAATGTATACCGCAGGGTCTGCGATATAAAACAGCCGTTGCCGTATAACGTGGCGGTCTCGAAATGGGTTAAGTCTTTGTCAGGAAAAGATTTTCCGCACATTGCAACCTCACGCCAGTTAAATAAAAAGCACTAAGCCCGCAGCTGAATTCTAGGGAGCAAGCCGTGAAGGCGCCTCCTCTAAATAGACTAGTTCTGGAAAAGTAACAGGCTTATTCCGTTTTACCCCATCGGCACGGCGTTTGCGATGGTGGCGCATGATGAGACCCTGGCGGCGCGCTGCGGGCGACCTCTCCGGCTGGTGGAGGGGCAACTGCCGGCGTGGATGTGAGTACTAGCTGCCAAGCCGGGAATAAGCTGGCCGGGCATAATCTAGGGGCCGCGCGTTTGCTGGCGATATCCCGGGTACACCAAAATCCTCCGCATTTCGTATGAGCCAACAGCTTTTGGTTCCACCGAAACGCTTGCGCTCATATGACCGATCACTACACCACCCTTGGACTCAACAGCGCTGCGACGCTGGCCGATGTCAAGAAAGCCTTTCGCCAGAAAGCGTCTTTCCTGCATCCGGACAAAAACGCCGCCGCTGATGCGGGGGCGCGCTTTCGGGCGGTGCAGGAGGCTTACGAGGTGCTGTCCGATGCGGACAAACGGCAAGCCTATGACGACAATCGGCGTCGCAACCTGCTCGACAGCCCGGTCGAGACGGCGCGCGAGATATGGAAAAATTATTTCAACCCTTTGCTTTGATACGTGCATGACACGAAGGACCCCGTGACATGACGATCACCCCGTTTTTTCTTGAGTTGCGCTCGGCCTACCAGTCCGAAATCGATGACCTGACCTTTGACTCCGAAGGGCGCGATGTGCTGGGCCAGCGCCTGGCCGATAAACGCAAGGAGATCGATTTTCTGGTCCACATGATGGAGTTGAGCCCCGAGATGGTGGCGGTGATATTCCATCGCGGTTTTCACTTCAAGCTGCCGGGGGCGATGGATCACCTGCTCGGCCTTGAGGCGGAGGATTTCCCGGAGTGGAGCGGCCTGGCTGACGCTGTGGAGTTGACCCCGTGGGCCCAGGACCTGGCCGAGGTGGTGTTGAAACACCCCGGCGGCGAGTGGTTTTTGGCGGTGGCTGCCGGGCTGGAATTCATGGCGGGCCAGCCCACTGCTGCGTCTGCCGCGCAAGGCGAGGGTGACGAATCCGAAGACGATGATGCAGACGCCGACGAGGATGGCGACAATCGCGAAGGCTTTGATGCGGATGAATACGGCGATGGAGCAGACGACGAGAAAACCCGGCAGGAAGCCGGCGCCGACTGGCTGGTCGAGCAGGGCTTTGACCGCAAAGATTGATGGACGACCGATAGATGAGATTGGAAGTGAAGCCTTTATGAACCACCTTGCCCTGATTGCCAAGACACAGACCCTGATTGCCGCCGGCGACATCGTGGGCGCCGAGTCCGCACTGGTCGAACTGGCCGACACCGAAGGCGATGCCGCGCTGATGGTGGTGCTGGATTTGCTGCCGCCCAAAGACATCCTGGCGGTCATCCGCGAATACGACAACTCGAAGGAGTCGGTGATCAACCTGCTGGTCACGCCCGAGCAGTTCGCGCGCGCGGTGGTGATTGAAAAGCAATATAAAGACCTGACCCGCACCCACCTGCGCGGCATGGTCAACTCGGTGCTTTTCAGGGAAGACGCGGACCCGCTGGAATTTTTGAACGCGATCGGCGACCTGGAAGGCGGTAGCGAAGCGCTGGCCGACTATTTCACTGAAAAGTGGAGCCGCGTCGAGGCCTTTGCCCGCACCGGCACCTTTGATGCCGTGGATGACACGGGCGAGCTGTTGTCCAAGGCCGCCTTGCAGGCCTCGGCCTATGCGAAGCCACGCGTTGAAAAGGACGAAATTTCAGACCACGACTGGATGGAACTCGCCTGGCTTTTGCGCCATGAGTGCCCGGACCTTTTCATCGAGATGCTGACTGTGCTGCGCGCCAAGGCGCGGGCCCATGACCTGAGCGCTGAGGAAGAAGACGCCGAAGAGGACGATGGCAAAGTCGAGACGGGTGATACCGATCGGGGCAAGGCCACGCCGGCTGCGCGCGATTCTGATGAGGAATCGGCGATTTAACGAATCGGCGATTTAACGAGATATGAGCCTGAAAGCCCCTCTTTCCACGACGCCAGTGCAGCCCTCAGCCTCACCATCATCTTCACCCTTGTCCGGCTCGTCGGTCGCGCTCCACGATGCGCGCCCGTTTTTCGAAAAAGCACTGCAGTTTGGCGTGCAGCACGGCATCATCAACCAGCAAAAACTCGACGCCATCTGCGAGGATGCTCCCAAAGGCATGGTGCAGATTGCGCGTCACTTTGGCAGCGAGTTTTTGCGCCCGGAGCTTGAAAAAGCCAGGGACCGCATCGTCAATCTGGTGAGCCTCTACCTTGAAAGCACCAGTGGCGGCGACCTGCGGCAAGCCGCCGAGTCGCTGCGTGATCATTCGTTCCTGTCCCGCTCCAAGGGCGGCTCGGACATGCTGAAGGCCATGCTGGCCCTGCCCGAGAGCAGCAGCTTTGACACGGATCCGGGCAGCGACGGCGCTGACAGCCAGGTGCCGTCCCCTGTGTTTGCGGCGTGGACGCTCAAAAGCCTGGACGACTACCAGGCCGAACTCGCCATGCGCGGCCCCATCAAGCTGCAGAAAGACGCTGCCATCTGGCTGGCCGACCAGCTGGGCCTGGATGTCACCGAGCTGGAAGAGGCACATACCCATGCGGAAGCGGTGATTCGCACGGCACTCCTGGTGCTGTCCACCGGGCGTGCCGAGTTGCGCGATTGGGTGGCGTTTGAAAAAATGGTGGCGGCGCTGCGCAAGAAATACGGATCTGCCAAAACCGCCGCTGCAGCACCCGCGAAGAAGGCCGGCGCCGGGCCTTCAGCCTTGTCTGTCACCCTTCCCAGGGACTTGCCCGAGGAATTCAGGGCGGTGGTGGAGGCCGTGCGGCAATCCGTCGTGGCTGATTTACCCCGGATACTGGATAGCTCCCAGCCGCCCAGGGCGCTGTTTGCCAAGGACAGCGATCACCAGACGCCACCGCTGTTTGGACGGTATTTCTGGGTGGAAGACCTGGCGAGCGAAATCGACCACCATGACCGCTCCGTCTCCAAAGCCTGGGACAAGGCCACTGCGGGGAACAGCGATGACGGCTCGCTGCTCACGCTGTTTTTGTGCGTGGCGGCCGGTGCTACTCCCAAAACGCTTCTGACCGAAAAAGCCGCTGCGGCCCTGGTTCGCAAGATTCAAAAAGCAGGGCCCGGCCTGGGTTTTAACCCGGACCTGGCTCATCAATACATTCTGGATAACGCGCCCGTGCAATACCAGGACGACTATGGCCGGCTGTGGGCGGACTTTGTGGACGAAGCACAGCACCTGCTGCAAAGCGACTCGGTGTTTGCGCTGGAAGATGCCCTGGCCTTGCTGCGGCGCGAGTGCAATGTGAAACGGTAAGGGGTCTTGGATTGACCCTCGCGGCGTGAGCGCACCCGCGAATCCGCGAAGAGGCCGCCTTAGAGAATCCGGTTAAACCACAGCAGTGACAACCCGGCGGAGAGCAGCGCCAGCACCGCGGCTCCCAGTGCCAGCAGCGCGGAGATTTCAGTTTCCTTTTTTTCCACTGTCAGGCGGGAGCTCAGGGTCTCATAGACTTTTTTCAGGTCAGCCGCCGTGCCCGCATAAAAGTACTCGGCCTGCGTGGCGCGTGCGATGCCCTTGAGGGTTTCCTCATCGAGCCTGACGCGCATGGACCAACCTTCAAAACCTATCGTTTCACCGTCCACCGTACCGATGCCGACGGTGTACACGCGCACACCGCGGTCGGCTGCCAGCTTGGCGGCATCGAGCGAATCGACGCCGGTGGTGCGCTGGCCGTCTGTCAGCAGGATGATCGCGGCCGAGTTGTAGGAGCCCGGTGCCACCGGCGTGAACTCCTTCGTTTCCTTTTTCTCCTGGTCAATGGCAAAGCCGCGCTGGCGCTCGCGCCCCGTTTGCATGGACTGCAGGTCGATGCCGGCATCCGGAAAGAGCGTGGCGAGCGACATGACGATGCCGTTGCCGATGGCGGTGCCGCGCTGCAGCTGGAAGCGGTCGATCGCGGAAACCAAATCTTCGCGGTTCACCGTTGGAATCTGCGCGACCTGGGCAGAGCCGGCAAACGCGACGATGCCGACCTTCACCGTGCGCGGCAGGTCGGCAAGGAAGGCCTTGGCAGCCGTTTGCGCAGCCACGAGGCGGCTGGGCTGCACGTCGGTGGCACGCATGCTGCCGGAAACGTCCATCGCCAGCATGATGGTCTGCTGGTTCGATGGCAGTGTGATCACGGCCATGGGGCGCGCCGTGGCGAGCAGCATCAACGCCATGGCCAGCAGAAACAGAATGGGCGGAATATGACGGCGAATGCTTTGCCCTGGTCCCATGGCCTCCTTGATGATGGCCAGCGATGCGTAGCGCACCGCCAGTTTTTTCTTGCGGCGCAGCAGCCAGAGGTACAGCAGCACGAGCAGCGGTACGGCCAGCAGCAGCCAGAGAAATTGGGGCCAGAGAAAAAACATGAAAAATCCTTGGGCGGTATCCTGGGCCGATAGGTATGTCAGGCGGCTTGCCGCAGGTGGGAGGGCAGCTTGTTTCCTGCCGGATGCAGGCCGGCGGCATGGCCACCGGACAGCCGGCTGCGGCGTTTGCGCAAATCGGCAAAACGCATGATGGCATCCACCAGGTCGTCATCGGTAGCGAGCTCCAGCGTGTCGACACCGGCGCGTGCCAGGGCCTGCCGCAACTCGGCTTCGCGCTGCGCCGCAATGCGGGCAAAGCGCTTGCGAAAACCCGGATCGTGGGTGTCGACCAGCAGTTGTTCGCCGGTCTCCGCATCGCGGATCGGGATCAGCCCGAGATCGGGTAATTCCAGCTCCAGCGGATCGAGCAGACGCACGGCCACCACTTCGTGACGCTGGGCGAGTTGGCCCAGGGGTTTTTCCCAGCCCGGCTCGCTGATGAAATCGGACACCACGAACAGGGTGGAGCGCCGGCGCACCAGGTTGCCGGCGGACTCCAGTAATTCGTTCAGACGCGTGGGGCCGGCGCTGGCCGTTTCAGGGCGCGCATGCAGGGTGTGCAGCATGCGCAGCACATGGTGGCGGCCGCCGCGCGCCGGAATCACGGCGTCGACGCCGGAGCCGTAGAGCATGGCGCCGACGCGGTTGCCATGGCGCGTCAGCATGCGTGCCAGCACCGCCACGAATTCTGTCAACACCTGGCGCTTGCGCAACTCGCCGGAGCCAAAGTCCATCGAGGGGCTCAGGTCGAGCAAAAACCAGGCGCTCATTTCGCGGTCTTCGGTGAAGACGCGTACATGGGGCTGCTGCAGGCGTGCCGTTACGTTCCAGTCAATGTGACGCACGTCGTCGTGGTGCTGGTATTCGCGCAGGTCCGCCAGGTCCATGCCGGTGCCGCGCAGCAGGGTGCGGTAGTCGCCCTGCAGCAGCCCGTCGAGGCGACGCAACACGGTCCACTCCAGCCTGCGCAGCAGTTGTTCCGCGTTGGATGAAGGGCTGCTCATGGGCATGCTCCTGACGGCCGCGACGCCGAGGGCGCTTCATCCAAGGTGGGGCCGCGGAACCGGCTTTGCCGGGCCGCAGGCGCAGCGGCCCCCCCGGGGGGCAGCGACCCGCGTAGCGGCGGAGCGTGGGGGCTCACTCTAAGCGGCGAGTTGTTCATGTGCAAGCGGCCTGGCGGGAGCCGGGATTTTGAGCATGATCTTGCTGACCACCGTGTCGGCCGAAAGTCCTTCAGACAGGGCTTCGTAAGACAGCACCAGGCGATGGCGCAGCACATCCGGAACCAGGTCGGTCATGTCTTCCGGCAAGGCGTAGCTGCGGCCACGCAGCATGGCCAGCGCCCGGGCGCCCTCGGTCAGGTTGATGGTGGCGCGCGGGCTGGCGCCAAAGGTGATGAAGCGTGCCAGGTCCTTGAGCCCGTGCCGGGTCGGGTTGCGCGTGGCCGAAACCAGCCGCACCGCATACTGCACCAGGGAGGGGTCGACATACACGTGCCGGCATTCGTTCTGCAGGGCCGCCAGCTGCTCGGTAGTGGCCACGGCCGAGACGGCAACCGCAGGGCCGGTGACGCGCTGGACAATGACAAATTCTTCCTCGTCGCTGGGGTAGTCGACCAGCACCTTCATCATGAAGCGGTCTACCTGCGCTTCGGGCAGCGGGTAGGTGCCTTCGGTTTCAATCGGGTTTTGCGTCGCCATCACCAGGAAGGGCTCGGGCACCTTGTGCGTGATGCCTGCAATCGTGACTTGCCGCTCCTGCATGACCTCGAGCAGCGCGCTTTGTACCTTGGCCGGCGCCCGGTTGATCTCGTCGGCGAGCAGCAGGTTGGTGAAGACCGGGCCGAGCGAAGTGCTGAATTCGCCGGTTTTCTGGTTGTAGATGCGCGTGCCTACCAGGTCGGCCGGCACCAGGTCGGGCGTGAACTGGATGCGCTTGAAGTTGCCGCGCACGGTGCTGGCCAGCGTTTTCACGGTGAGGGTCTTGGCCAGGCCGGGAACCCCCTCCACCAGCAGATGGCCCTGTGCCAGGATGGCGACCATCACGCGTTCGAGAAAACGGTCCTGCCCGACCACCACGCGCTTGACTTCGTAGAGGATTTTCTCCATCAGCTGCGCGGTCTCATGGCTCACAGGCAGGTGACTCACGGGCAAATGATCAGGGGTGTGCGATTCCATGCGGGTCTTTCAAAATGGGGGCATGCCGGCAGCCGAGGCGGCGTTTTCAATCGGCACGGCAAAACCGATGCCGACAAACGTCCGTTGCTGGTTGGGGTTGTAGATGGCGGTCACGATGCCAATGACCTCGCCGTCCATGGTGACCAGCGGCCCGCCCGAATTGCCGGGGTTGGCGGCCGCGTCGAACTGGATGAGGTTGGTCATTTGCTGCTTGCCCTCGGGCGAGCGGAATGTGCGCTTGAGCCCCGAAATGACACCGGCCGAAGCGGAAGGGCCGATGCCAAACGGATAGCCCACCGCCAGCACCTCATCGCCCGGGGCGAGGTCGGCCGTGGAGCGCATGGTGGCGGCAATCATGTCGTCGGGAATTTTGTCTGCCTGCAATACCGCCAGATCGTTTTCCAGCTGTATGCCGACAATCGAGGCGTTGGACTCCAGGCCGTCGGCGAACGTGACCTTGATGCTCTCTGCCCCCTGCACCACGTGCAGGTTGGTCAGAATGATGCCCTTGTCCACGATGACCACGCCGGTGCCCACGCTGCGCTCACCGTCGTCCTTGCCTTCCTTGCCATCCTTGGCATTTTTGGCGTCCTTGGCATCTTTTTCCTTGCCCACGCCCAGGCCCACGACGCGCACCACTGACGGGCTGATGATCTGATAGGCCCGGGCGGCGGCCGAGGGCAGGGTAGTCGTCTCCAGTGTCTTGAGGACGGCGGCATTGATGTCGTGCTGGGTCAGCTTTCGGCCCGCCGGCTGCAGTGACAGGGAAAGACTGACAGCCAGCAACAGGGCCAGCAAGGCAATGACAGCCCAGAGCAGGTAGAGGTGGTAGGCCGGAAAGCGCGCGGCCAGCCGTGCAAAAAGTGAAGGGTGAACTGCCGCTGATTGTGGTTGTGCTTGTACTTTTGGTTGCAGCTGCGTTTGCGTTTGCGCAGGCGGGTCGGCCTCGGGTGCCTCCGGCGTGTCGTTGCCGCGGCGGTCGTGGCTGGAGCTACTGTAGAGGGCAGGCCTTCGCATCCGTTCACCTGTGGGGTAAATGTTTAAACGATTAATGCGTTCAAAACTGCGGGTTCAAGAACTGCACCGTATCACGATTTTTGCGTTCATGCACGTATTTGGGTATTCGCACGGGGCCGCTGTAACAGGCGGTTTTACGGGCTTGTTGACTCCCGCCCCATCAGGCAGGATTGGGCAGGATTGGCGCAGCCGGCCGCCAGGTGTTTCAGGCTGGCCCGCCGATGGCAGGCTTGCGCAGCAACGTGAGTGCCAGCGCGGCAGAGGCGAGCATCAGAAACAGGCTGACGGCGTTCAGGACCGGGGTAGCGCCTTCGCGCATGCGCCCATACATCATGACGGTGAGCGGCGCGTCCGAACCCACCAGCATCAGCGTGGTGTTGAAGTTCTCAAAAGACATCAAAAACGAAATGGCCGCGGCGCCCACCAGGGCCGGTTTGAGCGCCGGCAGCGTGATGGTGGCAAAAACCGCTGCGCGCGAGGCGCCGAGGTTGTAGGCAGCTTCTTCCAGGGTGATGTCGAAGCGTTTGAGGCGCGCCGTGATGATGAGGGTGGCAATGGACACGATGTACGAAAACTGGCCGAGCACCACCAGCGGCAGGCCGGGGCGCAGAAAATCAAGCTCAAGGCCCCACATGTCGTCTGCAAATTGCGCCATCCGGCTGGCAAAGGCCAGTATCGAGATGCCCAGAATCACGCCCGGAATCACCAGCGGGGCCAGCATCAGCAAAGACAGGGCCTGCTTGCCCGGAAACCGGCTGCGCTCAATCAAAAAGGCGTTGGTGGTACCCACCAGAACCGCCAGCAGCGTGACCCAGCTCGCCACCACCACGCTGGTCCAGAGGCTGGCCAGCAGCGGCCCGTCCGAAAACAGCCCGGTGCGGCCGGCCTTGCTGCCAAAAAACCAGTCCAGCGTGAAGCTGCGCCAGGGTGGGGCGGGATAGGGCGCGTCGTTGAAGGCGAAAACCGCCACCACCGCCAGCGGCAGGAACAGGAAGGCGAAAAAGGCCAGGGCATACACCACCGTGCCGGCGCGCAGCCAGGCTGGGCGGGGCAGGGAGGCGATCATTCGATGGTCCTCCTTCGCGACGCGGACCCGCCATGCAGGCGCACGCCGTCACAGGCAAGTGACATCGCGGAACCGGCTTTGCCGGGCCGCAGGTGTCGCCCCCTGCAAGGGGGGAGGCGGCTACACGAAGTGAGTCCGCAACGGGGGTGTGTCATGTCACAGCGCGGAACCGGCTTTGCCGGGCCGCAGCTGTTGCCCCCTGCAAGGGGGGAGGAGGCTACACGAAGTGAGCAAGCCTGGGGGTGTGTCATGTCTTCCTCATCACTTCACCGAATTTCTGGCCCGTGAGCTTCAGGCCCAGCCAGACGATGGCGGTGGACAACCCCAGCAGCAAAAAGCCGAAGGCCGCACCCTGTTCCCAGTTGAAACGGGTAATGAACTGGGTGTAAATCTGCTCGGTAAACCATAGCGAGTTTTTGCCGCCCAGCAAGGTGGGCGTGAGGTAGTTGCCCAGGGTCAGCATGAAGACCACGATGCAGCCGGCCAGAATTCCGGGCGCCGCGTGCGGAATCACGATTTGGCGCAGGATGGAGGGGCCGGTGCCTCCCAGATCGTAGGCCGCTTCAATCAGGGTGTCGTCCAGGCTTTCCAGGGCGCTGATCAGCGGCACCACCATGAACAGCATGGAGGTGTACACCAGGCCCACCAGGATGGTGGCGTCCCGGTAAAGCATTTCCACTGGGGTTGCCGTGAGGCCGAGCTGCACCAGCAGGGCGGGCAGCACGCCGGACTCGCGCAGCAGGATCATCCACCCCAAGGTGCGCACGGTTTCGCTGACCCAGAAGGGGATCAGGCACAGCACCAGCAGCAAGGACTTGGCGCGGCCGCGCACCAGCTTGGCAATGGTCCAGGCCACCGGAAAGGCCAGCAGCAGCGTGATCAGTGTGGCCAGGATGGACATGACGGCTGTCCGCACAAAGGTGTGCCAGTACAGCGGTTCTTCAATGAAGGTGCGGTACTGGGCGATGCTGGGCGTGTACTGCCGCGGCGCGATGCGCTCGCGCAGCGACAGCACCGCCAGATCGATGTGCGGCAGCACAATCAGGCCCACCAGCCAGATCAGCGCAGGCGCCAGCAACAGGAAAAGGATAAGCCGGGCCTGCGTTGAGGCCGGTGTTGTGCCAATTCCCGGGGCGGCAACCGCGGTTTGCATGAATCTCAGGCGCTCGCCGCCGCAAAACAGACGGCCTGCTGCGGGTCAAAGCTGAAGGCCACGGTTTCCCCGATGCGCAGGTCGGCAAAACGGCCGGTTTGCGGCAGCGCAATGCGGAACCCGGTGCGGGTGGTCGCCTCGCTCAGCAGTACGGCCGAGTTGGCGCCGTCAAACAGCAGGCTTTCAACCTGGCCCGCATGCGTGGGGTGACTTGCCGGCAGCTCGCCGGCGTCGCGCGCCAGGCTGACGGCCTCAGGGCGCACAAAGGCTTCAATCGCCTGGCCGGTGCCAATAGTGCCCACGGCGCGGGCGCGCATTGCCAGGCCCTGCCCGGACATGAAGGTCACAAGGCCCTCCGGCCCCGCATCTACCTGCGTGGCTCGGCCCGCAATTTTGTTGTTGGCACCCACAAAGCCCGCCACAAAAGGCGTTTGGGGCTGGTAATAAAGCTGCTGTGGTGTCCCCAGCTGCTCGAAACTGCCGGCGTTCATCACCGCGACATGGTCGGACAACACCAGCGCTTCCGACTGGTCGTGCGTGATGTAGACAAAGGTGGTGCCGAAGTCCGCCTGCAGCTGCTTGAGCTCGACCTTCATGTGCTCGCGCAGTTTGAGGTCCAGCGCGCCCAGCGGTTCATCCAGCAGCAGCAAGGTGGGTTCCAGCACCAGGCTGCGGGCAATCGCCACGCGTTGCCGTTGCCCGCCGGAGAGCTGGTCGACGCGTTTGTCCTGCATGCCCGGAAGGCTCACACGCTCCAGCATGGCGCCCACCTTTTTGGCAATGTCGGCACGGGACAAGCCGCGCCGCGCCAGGCCGTAGCCGACGTTTTCACCCACCGACATCATGGGAAACAGGGCCAGGTGCTGAAACACCATGTTGACCGGCCGCTGGTTGGGTGGCACGCCATTCATGGGCTTGCCGCCGATGTGGATCTGGCCTGTGTCGGGCGCCAGGAAACCGGCAATCATGCGCAGCAGGGTGGTTTTTCCGCAGCCCGATGGGCCGAGGATGGAAAAAAAGCTGCCGCGCTCGACCGTCAGGGACAAGTCCTTGACGGCGAGCTGGCCGCCGTAGTGCTTACCGACGTGATCGGCTTGAAGGTCTGCGTGCACCGGTGACGTGCCTGCTTTGGTCATCTACTGTGCTCGCCAGCGGATGGCTGCTTGCCACATGACGGACGAAAGGCCAGGGAAACCGCGGAACCGGCTTTGCCGGGCCGCTGGTTTCGTCCCCCCTGGGGGAAGGCGCGAAGCGACTCAGGGGGCTACTCAATTGGCGGCCTTGATGCGGTCCAGCACACGGCCTTCAATGTCTTCGATGCCGGCGGGAACGGCCGGATACCATTTGACGTTCTTCAGGGCGGCTTCCGGGAAGCTGGCGGCGAACTGGGCCTTGAGCTTGGCGTCCATTAGCTGGTCAGCGCCTTTGGCGGCGGTGAAGTTGCCGGCGGAGCTCGCCACCTTGGCGGCGATTTCCGGGCGCATGTTGAAGTTGATCCAGGCATACGCGGCAGCGTCATTGCGGCCTTTGGCGGGGATGGCAAAGGTGTCTATCCAGCCGAGTGCGCCCGACTTGGGGGCGATGTACTGGATTTCGGGCTTTTCACTGTTGAGCTTCCAGCCGCCGGTGTCCCACATCATGGCTCCCACTACTTCGCCGGTGCGCATGCCGTTGAGCAGCTGGTCCTTGTTGTCCCAGTAAAACTTGATGTTGCTCTTGCAGGCGATCATGGTCTTGCCGACTTCGTCCATCAGCGCGCCATAGGCTTTGGGATCGTTATACAGTGCAAACGGATCCTTGCCGGAGGCAAAGGCGAATGCCAGCAGGGTGGGCCGCTTGAGGCGGACGGCGGTCTTTCCCTTGACATCGGCTTTGCACAAATCGGGGTAGTCGCTCATCTTCGCCAACTGGGTGTTGACCACCAGGCCGTCGGTACCCCAGATGTGCGGCAGGCCATAGACCTTGCCGGCCAGCGTGGTGTTCTTCTTGGTGGCGTCGAGCATGGCAGGAATGAACAGCTCGGACTTGATCTTGCTCAGGTCCATGGGTTTGTAAATGCCAAACTCCTGCTGCGGGCCGGTGATGCGGTCCTGTGAGGGCTGGGCCAGGTCAAAACCCGCACCGCCGGTGGCGCGCAATTTGGAGATCATCTCCTCGTTGTTCGACAGGGTGAGCTCGACGTCAATTCCTGTTTCCTTTTTGAACTGCGCCACAACATCGGCCGGCACGTAGTCCGCCCAGGTAATCAGCCGCAGTTTCTGATCCTGAGCCCAAGCCGTATTGGCCAGGCTGGAAGCAAGCAGACCGGCCCCCATCATGAGGCGCATCAGGCGAGATAATTTCATGGGATTTTCCTGGTTGATGACATGGTGATGTGACGCGAAGGGATCGCAGCAAAGCCCGGAAATGCATGAGCATGCGAAAAAAGCATAGCCTGTACCGGTTTCATTTCTGTGTCAATATCATCTGCACTGATAGCGCGCTTCTCCTTTTTTCACGCCACCCCCGCAATGACCTTCTGGATTGACACACACTGCCACCTCGATGCCGGGGAGTTCTCGCCAGATGTGGCCGCAGTTCGTGCGCGGGCTACCGCCAGGCAGGTCGCGCATTGCGTGCTGCCGGCCGTGGCGGTCAGCAACTTCGCGGCAGTGCGCTTGCTGGCACATGAGTTTTCGGACAGTTACGCATTGGGCATACATCCGCTTTGTGTGCCGGAGGCACAAGAGGCCGACCTGCTGGCGCTGGATGCGGAGCTGACCCTCAGAAAGTGCGACCCGCGCCTGGTGGCGGTGGGTGAGATAGGGCTTGACTATTTTGTGCCCGCATTGACGCAAAGCCCCATGCGCGAGCGCCAGGAATATTTCTACCGCGAGCAGCTCAAGCTGGCGCGCAAGCACGGCTTGCCGGTCATCCTGCATGTGCGGCGATCGGCCGACAAGCTGCTCAAACATTTGCGTGAGCTGGTGCCCCATCACCCGGAGCACCCGGAGCACCCGGAGGACGGCTGGCGCGGCATTGCCCATGCCTTTAACGGCAGCGAACAGCAGGCGATGGAGTTCGTCAAGCTGGGTTTCAAGCTGGGCTTTGGCGGTGCCGTCACGTTTGAGCCCGCCCGGCAGCTCAGGCGCCTGGCCGCCCAGTTGCCGCTGGAGGTGCTGGTGATGGAAACCGATTCACCCGACATTCCACCGCACTGGCTTTACACCACGGCAGCGCAGCGTGCGGCCGGGCAGGGCCAGGGCCGCAATGAGCCGGGCGAGTTGCCCCGCATTGCTGAGCAAGTGGCGAGTCTGCGCGGCATCTCGGCCGAAGCGTTGGCCAGCGCCACCAGCGCCAACGCGCTAGAGGCGCTGCCCCGGCTCAAGGCGCTCGTGTCGTGAACAATGTGGTGAGTAATGTCGTGAGTCATGACGGGAGTAATGACGGGAGGACCGCCGTGCTGACCGGCTTGCCGCCGCTCGTCTGCAGCCAGACGCGCCTCTTGATCCTTGGCAGTTTCCCAGGCGCTGCGTCTTTGGCCGCCCAGCAGTACTACGGGCATCCGCAAAACCATTTCTGGAAGATTTTGCAAACCATTTGGCCTGATGGCCCAATAGGAACGGGGGTAGATAGCTATCAGATTCGTAGCGAATGGCTGCTGTCGAAGCGACTTGGGGTCTGGGACGTGTACGCGGCGTGTGAACGCGACGGCAGCCTGGACAGCAAGATCCGCAATGCCGTGGTGAACGATTTTGCAGCCGTCAGGCAGCTCTGCCCGGAATTGCGGGCCGTCGCCCACAACGGAGGCGAAAGCTTCAAGCATTCAAAATACGTGATGGTTGCCTTGAGCGCCGCCGGGCCGCCCCAAGGCGCGAAGGCCCCCTCGGGGGGCAGCGAGGACACGCCAGTGATGAGCGTGGGGGCGACATTCGTCGCCGGGCCGCCCCAAGGCGCGAAGGCCCCCTCTGGGGGCAGCGCAGCACACGGAGTGGCAAGCGTGGGGGTTCAGTTTCACCGCTTGCCTTCCACCAGCCCGGCCAATGCGTCCTGGTCTTTTGAGCGCAAACTTAGCTCCTGGCGCGAAGTCTTTGAAAAACACGAATTGATCTGATGGCGAAAAAAATTACCGAGAACACCACCCTGGAGTTGCCAGAGGTCAATTTCTCCGACTTTGGCGATGTGCGCTTTCTGCATCTGGGTACTGAATGGGTGCAGGGCTCCATGCTGCGCGATGCGCCCTATGACATTGAGCTGGAGTATGTGCAGCGCATGATGGCGGGGCTGCTGTTCATGGACGCTACGGCCGTGTCAAAAATGCATGCGATGCAGCTCGGTCTGGGCTCGGCGGCGCTGACCAAGTTCTGCTACAAAAAGCTGCGCATGAAAACCACGGCCATCGAGATCAACCCGCAGGTGATCACCGCTTGCCGGCTCTGGTTCAAATTGCCGCGCGACGACCTCAGGCTGCATGTCATCGAGGCCGATGCCGCCAAAGAAATCCGGAACCCGCAGCATCAGGGGAGTGTTGATCTCCTGCATGTCGACCTGTACGACCACGAAGCGGCGGCGCCGGTGCTGGACAGTGCTGATTTTTACGCTGATTGCCGGCGCCTTCTCAGTGATGAGGGGGTGATGACAGTAAACCTCTTTGGCCGGGATTCGAGCTATGTGCACTCGCTGACCAAGATAGCCGAGGCCTTCGGCCCGGAGGCGGTCTGGGCCTTCCGGCCGACGCGGGAGGGCAACACGGTCGTGATGGCCCAGCGCGAGCCCACGCGCCCTGACCGGGCCGAACTCCTGCTGCAGGCGGGCGTCATTGAATCACGTTGGGACCTGCCCGCCAAAAAGTGGCTGCGGCTTTTCAAGCCGGTGACCTGATGCCGGACGCGGACGGGGGTGTCAATCGCCGGAGTGGATCGGGTACAGTGCCATCCATGAGCGCCGTGATACCTCCCCCACGCCCCACTTCCTTGCCGGACTCTCAGGGTAAAAAAGTCCACGCCGGCCCGCTCGACTGGCGCAAGCTGGTCGAGTGGCTCAGCGAAGATGGCGTCATCAGCAGCACCGAGGCGCAGCGCACCATTGCCCGCTGCTCGCAGGTGCAGAGCGCCCAAAATCCCCTGGTCCGGCTGGCCAGCGTCGCCATGGTGCGCGTGGCCGACGGCAAGCCGCTGGACATCGAAACCATTGCGCAGTGGCTGGCCGACCGTGCCGGCCTCCATTACCTGAGGATTGACCCGCTCAAGGTGGATGTGGGCAAGGTGGCCGACACCATGTCTGCGGTGTATGCCGAGCGGCACAAGGTGTTGCCGGTCCAGGTGACTCCCCGGGAGGTGGTGATCGCCACATCCGAGCCCTTTGTCACGGACTGGGTGTCGGAGGTCGAGCGCCAGGCCAAGCGCAGCGTGCGCCTGGTGGTGGCCAATCCGCAGGAAATTGCCAAATACACGGCCGAGTTTTTTGCGCTGGCCAAATCCGTCCGTGCGGCGCTCAAGTCTGGCGGCACCTCGGGCTCGGCCAGCTTTGAGCAGCTGGTGGAGCTGAACAAGAGCAACAAGCAGCTCGATGCAAACGACCAGGGTGTGGTGCAGGTGGTGGACTGGCTCTGGCAATATGCTTTTGACCAGCGCGCCAGTGACATCCATCTGGAGCCGCGGCGCGAGCAGGGCGTGATCCGTTTCCGGATTGACGGGGTGCTGCACCCGGTCTACCAGTTGCCCATGGGCGTGCACAACGCCATGACAGCGCGCATCAAACTGCTGGGTCGTATGGATGTGGTTGAAAAGCGACGCCCGCAGGACGGCCGCATCAAAACCCGCAACCCGCGCGGCGACGAAATTGAAATGCGCCTGTCAACCCTGCCCACGGCCTTCGGCGAGAAGATGGTGATGCGGATTTTTGACCCGGACACCACGGTCAAGGACCTGGACGCGCTGGGCTTTTCGCAACATGACGCGGAGCGCTGGGAGCTGCTGCTCAAGCGGCCCTACGGCATTGTCCTGGTGACCGGGCCGACCGGTTCCGGCAAGACCACCACGCTGTACTCCACGCTCAAGCGCCTGGCCACTGAAGAGGTCAATGTCAGCACGATTGAAGACCCGATCGAGATGATCGAGCCGGCGTTCAACCAGACGCAGGTGCAGGCGCACCTGGATTTTGATTTCCCCGAAGGACTCCGCGCCCTCATGCGGCAGGACCCGGACATCATCATGGTCGGCGAAATCCGCGACTTGCAGACTGCGGAAATGGCCGTGCAGGCCGCGCTGACGGGCCACCTGGTCTTCAGTACGCTGCACACCAACGACGCGCCCTCGGCGGTCTCGCGCCTGATGGAGCTGGGCGTGCCTGCCTACCTGATCAACGCCACGCTGCTGGGCGTGCTGGCGCAGCGGCTGGTGCGCACCCTGTGCGCGCAGTGCCGTGAAAAGGACGAGGGCAGCTCGCGTGAAGCGCTGGCGGAAGTCGTCAAGCCCTGGCAAATCAACGGGGGTTACCAGCCCTACAAGCCGGCGGGCTGCGTGGATTGCCGCATGACCGGCTTTCTGGGCCGGATGGGGCTGTACGAACTGCTGACGGTGACCGAAACCTTCAAGGACAAGGTCACCCGGGAGCCGAATATTGACGCGCTGCGGCGCCAGGCGGTGGCAGACGGCATGCGCCCGCTGCGGCTGGCGGGTGCGCTCAAGGTGGCGGAAGGGGTGACCACCATCGAGGAAATCCTCTCCACCACCCCGCCGATGTCCTGAGCCGGACCTGAGCGGGTGCCGCGCGCCCCAACCGGGTGCCTTGAGAACCTGTTTACGATCTAAACAGGGCCGCGCAAGCACCTTGTCGGGATGGGATGCAAGGCGCGGTGCGCCGCCCATAGCTTGGGCCTGTAGGTGAAAGCCACATGCCCGGCGGGGTTGATTGCATGCACAATCCGCAGGTTCAACTAATTTTCGAAGGAGACAAACCGTGAATATCAAGAGTCAAAAAGACTTCTTTTGCGGGCTTATGTTCATGGGCGTTGGGGTGGCGTTTGCATGGGGTGCGAGCACCTACAACGTCGGCACAGGCGCCCGCATGGGTCCAGGCTACTTTCCGCTGATGCTCGGTATTTTGCTGGCCCTCATGGGCGGCGTCGTGACGTTTACGGCGCTGGTCGTTGAAGCGGAAGGCGGTGACAAAATAGGCAAATGGGCCTGGAAGCCGCTGTTCTACATCATTGCCGCCAACCTCGTGTTCGGCCTTTTGCTGGCGGGCCTGCCCAGCATCAAGCTGCCGGCCTTCGGCATGATTGTCGCGATTTACGCCCTGACCTTTATTGCCAGCATGGCAGAAGCTGGCTGGAAGTTCAAAGCCACCTTCATCCTGGCGACTGTTTTGGCGGTCGGTAGCTACCTGGCTTTCGTCGTGGCGCTCAAGCTGCAGTTTCCGGTGTGGCCTGCCTTCATCACCGGCTAAGGAAAAAAAATGGATCTCATTGCAAATTTGTCGCTGGGCTTTGGCGTGGCATTCACGCCCATCAACCTGTTGTACGCGCTCGCTGGTTGTATTCTGGGTACGCTGATCGGTGTTCTGCCCGGCATCGGCCCCGTAGCCACCATCGCCATGCTGCTGCCCGCCACCTACGCCTTGCCGCCGGTGTCCGCGCTGATCATGCTGGCCGGTATTTATTACGGTGCCCAGTACGGTGGCTCGACCACCGCCATTCTGGTGAACCTGCCGGGCGAGTCTTCCTCGGTTGTGACCTGTATTGATGGGTATCAAATGGCCCGAAAAGGTCGAGCGGGGCCGGCGTTGGCTGCTGCCGGACTGGGTTCGTTCTTCGCCGGTTGCGTGGGTACGCTGATTCTCGCGGCCTTTGCACCGCCGCTGACCGAACTGGCTTTCAAGTTTGGCCCTGCAGAGTATTTCTCTTTGATGGTGCTGGGCCTGATTGGTGCTGTGGTGCTGGCATCGGGTTCGCTGCTCAAGGCGGTGGCCATGATTGTGCTGGGCCTGTTGCTCGGCCTTGTGGGTACCGACGTGAATTCGGGCGTGGCCCGCTTCAGCTTTGACATTCCCGAGTTGACCGACGGCATTGGTTTTGTCGTGATTGCCATGGGTGTGTTTGGCTACGGCGAAATCATCAGCAACCTCGCGCAGCCCGAGCATGAGCGCGAAGTGTTCACCGCCAAGGTTTCGGGCCTGATGCCGACGAAACAGGATTTCAAGGACATGGTGCCGGCCGTGCTGCGCGGCACTTTCCTGGGTTCTTCATTGGGTATTTTGCCCGGTGGTGGCGCCTTGCTGGCTGCGTTTGCAGCCTACGCGCTGGAAAAGAAAATGAAGATGAAGCCGGGCGAAGTTCCTTTCGGCCAAGGCAACATCCGCGGCGTGGCCGCACCTGAATCTGCCAACAATGCCGGTGCACAGACGTCGTTTATTCCGCTGCTGACCCTGGGTATTCCACCAAACGCCGTGATGGCGCTGATGGTGGGTGCCATGACGATTCACAACATTCAGCCGGGCCCGCAGGTCATGACCAGCAATCCGGAGCTGTTCTGGGGCCTGATTGCCTCGATGTGGATCGGCAACGCGATGCTGATCATCCTGAACCTGCCGCTGATCGGCATGTGGATCAAGCTGCTGAGCGTGCCTTACCGCTACCTGTTCCCGGCGATTGTGCTGTTCTGTGCGATTGGTGTGTACTCCACCAACAACAACACTTTTGATATCTGGACGGTGGGCATTTTTGGCGTGATCGGCTACATCTTCGTCAAGCTGGGCGCAGAACCCGCGCCGTTGCTGCTGGGTTTTATCCTGGGCCCCATGATGGAAGAGAACCTGCGCCGTGCGCTGCTGCTGTCCCGGGGTGACTGGAGCGTGTTTGTCACGCGTCCGCTGTCAGCTGGCTTGTTGGCCGCCGGGGCGCTGCTGCTGGTGATCGTGTTGCTGCCGGCGGTGAAAAACAAACGCGAAGAAGCGTTCCACGAAGAAGACTGATTGCCGTAGTCATCTTTCAAGCAAACGGCGCCTGCGGGCGCCGTTTTTTTTGGGGGGGAACTTGTACCTGGCCTGTAACTACTCTGAGCCACAATGGGGATGAAAAGGTCATCATGCAACTGAACCATCACCTGCAGCAGCATCCGCAAAGAACGGCGCTGCACAACGAAATCCATGCCCGCCCGCCCGAGGCGATGAGCATCCCCCTGGCCATCTCGCATGTGGTGATGGTGTGTGACGCTGCACAGCGTGAGGCCAGCCGCGCCCATGTGGCCACCTTGCTGCGCGACCATCATTTGCCCCAGCCTGACCTGGGGTCCACCCACATTCGCATGGAGGTGGGGCCGTTTCGCATCCGCTGGGAGCTGCACACCGAGTTTGTCTCGTGGACCTTCATGCACCCGATCGAGCTCGATGACTTCGACGAGCGCGAGCCCGCAGCCGCCATCGCCGTCGTGCCGCAGGACTGGCTCGCCGGCTTGCCCGGCCAATGCCTCGCGGCCTTGCACCTGTGGGCTTTGCCCATGCACAGCCTGGGCGCTTCGACCCTGTCTCGGCGGGTGTTGCAGGAAGACACCCTGATCGGCTCTTCGGTGGCTGATGGCAACGGCGAGGTCTATACCGATCTGAGCATTCATGCCGATGGTTTTTCCCGCATCGTGGTGCTGGCCGGCAGCCTGTCGCCGCGCCGGCTGGGCCGGCTGGTGCAGCGCCTCATCGAGATTGAAACCTACCGCATGGCCGCGCTGCTGGGTCTGCCGGCGGCCCGCGAGGCCTACAGTGTGCTGGCCTATGCCGAGCGCGAACTGGCCGAACTGGCGCAGTCGATTCGCAGCGCCACGCCCAACGACGAACCCTTGCTGCTGGATCGCCTGACCAAACTGGCCGGCCAGGTGGAAAGCCAGCATGCGGCCACCCACTCGCGGTTTTCGGCCAGCGCGGCGTATTTCGAGCTGGTGGACAAGCGCATTGACGACATTGCCGAGGCCCGGCTGCCAGGCCTGCAGAGCATCCGTGAATTCATGGACCGCCGCCTCACCCCGGCACGCAGCACCTGCGAGTGGGCCGCGCGCCGCCAGGACGCCTTGTCGCAGCGGGTTTCACGCATCAGCAACCTGCTGCGCACCCGGGTCGAAATTGACCAGCAGCAAAGCAGCCAGGCGCTGCTGGCCACCATGAACCAGCGCCAGGGTGTGCAGCTCAAGCTGCAGACCGCGGTCGAGGGCCTGTCCGTGGCCGCCATCACCTATTACACCGTCGGCCTCATTGCCTACATGGCCAAGGGAGCGCATGCACTGGGCTGGCCGTGGAGCGGCGAAAGCACGGCCGCACTGGCCATACCGCTGGTGGCCGCGGCTGTGTGGTGGTCCATGCGCAAGCTGCACCGGAAAATTGTGGAACAGCACCCCGGCGAAGCTTAAAAGCCTTCTGCCCCTGCCGGTTGCCGCCTGGCGCAAACCTTTGCCCGCTGCGGCGCAACCCAGTTCCAACCGCTTCCGTTCGCCAGTGCCGTGCCCGGCCGGAGGTGCCATGGACGACGCCTCTGGGCTTTTTTTGTCAGACTGGTGATTCACCGTCGCGGCAACTTCGCACGCCTATCCCTGAAGGCACTCTTTCGTGGGCACGTGAGGTGTACCAGGCAGTGCCGCCATCCTGTTTCAAACCCTGATAATCCCGTGATGGACTTCAACTTCAGCAACCCCTACACCTCGACCCGTATTCCCCTGTTTGCGCGCAATGTGGTTTCCACGTCCCATCCGCTGGGCGCGCAGGCCGGCCTGCGCATGCTGCTCAAGGGTGGCAATGCGGTGGATGCAGCCATTGCGGCCGCCGCCGCCATGGCCATCGTGGAGCCGGTCAGCAACGGCTTGGGGAGCGATTCTTTCTGCATCCTGTGGGACGGCAAGGAAATGCATGGCCTGAACGCCTCGGGCCGCGCGCCGCAGAGCTGGACGCCCGAGTACTTCAAGCGCAAATACGGTGACAGCGCCACCACGCCACCCAAGCGCGGGATGGATTCCGTCAGCGTGCCCGGCGCCGTGGCGAGCTGGGTTGCCCTGAGTGAGCGTTTTGGCAAGCTGCCGTTCGCCGACCTGATGGAGCCTGCCATTGAAATCGCCGAGCGCGGCTATCTTCTGTCGCCGGTGGTGCAGCAAAAGTGGGCGGCCGCTACGGCCGAGTTGCAGTCGCAGCCCGGATTTGCGGGTGCCTTCCTGCCCTGGGGCCGGGCGCCCAAGGTGGGCGAGCTGTTTCAGTTCAAGGCGGCCGCCAAAGCCCTGCGGGCCATCGCCCAGACCCGGGGCGCCGCGTATTACGGCGGTGAAATTGCCCACGCCATTGAAAAGTTCTCCGCGCAAAACGGGGGCAGCATCACGGCGAAAGATTTTGAAGCCTACCAGCCTGAATGGGTGCAGCCCATCGCCAAGGACTACCGCGGCTACACCCTGCACGAGATTCCCCCCAACGGGCAAGGCATTGCGGCCCTGATTGCGCTGGGCATCCTGGACAAGTTCGACGTCGCCGGCCTGCCCGTCGATGGTGTGGATTCGCAGCATCTGCAGATTGAAGCCATGAAGCTGGCATTTGCCGACGTGTACCGGTATGTGGCCGAGCCGTCGTCAATGGAGGTGACGGCCGCGCAAATGCTCGATGACGCCTACCTGGCATCCCGTGCCAAACTCATCGACATGAAACAGGCACAGGACTTTGGCGCTGGCAATCCGGTCAAGGGCGGCACGATTTACCTCACCGCCGCCGACGAAGACGGCATGATGGTGAGCTTCATCCAGAGCAACTACATGGGCTTTGGCTCGGGCTGTGTCGAGCCTGAATTTGGCATCAGCCTGCAAAACCGCGGCCATGGTTTCAGCGTGCAGGCCGGCGCCAACCAGGTCGCCCCCGGCAAGCGGCCCTTTCACACCATCATCCCGGCCTTCCTCAGCAAAGGCGGCCAGCCCGTCATGAGCTTCGGCGTGATGGGCGCCAACATGCAGCCGCAGGGCCACCTGCAGACACTGGTGCGCATGCTGGACTACAGGCAGAGCCCGCAGGTGGCCTGCGATGCGCCGCGCTGGCGCTACAACGCGGGCCTTGAAATCAACGTCGAAGCCGCCATGGACCCAACGACCGTCCAGGGGCTGGCCGGGCGCGGCCACCGGGTGGAGGTCATCAACGACTCCTACCAGGACTTCGGCGCCGGCCAGTTCATCTGGCGCGCCGGCAACCCCAAAGTGGAAGGCTATGTGTCGGCGAGCGACGCCCGGCGCGATGGCCAGGCTGTGGGTTTTTAAAAGCGCATCTTGAGCGATATTTCAGCGTCAAAAACGCCTGTAACCCAGGAAGAACGAGCGCAGCAGGCTGCAAAAAGCATAGCGTCAGGCTTGCTGCTCGCCATCTTCGGCGCGATTGCCTTCAGCGGCAAGGCCATCATCGTCAAGCTCGCCTACCGCTACGGCGTGGATGCGGTCACGCTGATCATGTACCGCATGCTGTTTGCGCTGCCGATCTTTGCCGTCATGGCCTGGTGGGCCACCTATCGGCAAGGCGGTGGCGGCAAGGCGCCACTCACGCGCAAGGACTGGCTGGGAGTGCTCGGGCTGGGATTCACCGGCTACTACCTGGCGAGTTTTCTGGACTTTGCCGGCCTGGCCTACGTTACCGCGTCGCTGGAGCGGCTGATTCTTTACCTCAATCCCACCCTGGTCCTGCTGCTGGGCCTGGTCATGTACCAGCGCCGTGTGGCGGCCGGGCAGCTCATCGGCATGGCGATCAGCTACAGCGGCGTGGTGCTGGTGTTTGGCCACGAGATCACCTTGCAGGGTGCGGACGCCGCCTGGGGCGCGCTGCTGGTTTTCCTGAGCGCCGTCAGCTACGCGGTCTACCTGGTTTACAGCGGCGAGCTGGTCAGGCGCCTGGGCGCCCTGCGGCTGGTCGGGCTGGCGACCACCGTGGCCTGCCTGTTATGCCTGCTGCAGTTTGCGGTGCTCAGGCCTATGAGCGCTGCCGTGGTGGCGCCCCAGGTGATCTGGCTGTCGCTGCTCAATGCCACCCTGTGCACGGCCGTGCCGGTGCTGATGGTGATGATGGCGATAGAACGCATTGGCGCCAGCATGGCGGCGCAGACCGGCATGGTGGGGCCCATGTCCACCATCCTGATGGGCGTGCTGATTTTGGGCGAACCCTTCACCGCCTGGGTGGCGGCGGGCACGGTGCTGGTGATTGCCGGCATTTTTGTCTTTTCCCGGGCGGCCAGGACCTGATCTCCCTCTGTCCGCATATTGGACGTAACTCAGTATCATGGGCCACTCACTGTTTCGCCAGTAACTTTCTAAGCAAGGAACGACTATGGATTTGGGTATTGCAGGCAAATGGGCGCTGGTGTGCGGCGCCAGCAAGGGTCTGGGCTTCGGCTGTGCGCAAGCTCTGGTGCATGAGGGCGTGAACGTGCTCATCGTGGCACGCGGCGCCGAGGCGCTGGAAGCAGCTGCTGACAAATTAATAGCTGACAACACCCGCCACGACAGCCCTGATGTGCAATTTATTGCCGCGGATATCACCACGCCCGAAGGCCGCGCCGCGGTTTTTGCGGTGCGCAAGGATTTCGATATCGTGGTCACCAATGCCGGCGGTCCGCCACCGGGTGACTTCCGCGACTGGGACCGCGACGCCTGGATCAAGGCGGTGGATGCCAACATGCTGACCCCGATCGAATTGATCAAGGCCACGGTGGACGGCATGGCGGCGCGCGGTTTTGGCCGCATCGTCAACATCACCTCCAGCGCCGTCAAGTCGCCCATCGATATCCTGGGCTTGTCCAACGGCGCCCGCAGCGGCCTGACCGGCTTTGTCGCCGGCGTGGCGCGCAGCAAGCTGGCAGGGCAGGGCGTGACCATCAACAACCTGCTGCCCGGTGCATTTGACACGGACCGGCTCCGGGGAACGATGAGCGGCGCGGCGCAGAAGACCGGCCAGCCCCTGGAAGCCATCATGGACTCGCGCCGCAAGAGCATTCCAGCCCAGCGTTTCGGAACATCCGAAGAGTTTGGGGCCATCTGCGCATTCCTGTGCAGCGTGCACGCGGGCTACATGACGGGTCAGAACGTGCTGGCCGACGGCGGTGCTTATCCGGGAACGTATTAAAAAAACGTACTGGGAACGTATTACAAACGGACGCGGCCCGCCGGCCCGCGGCGCGACGTCTGCGCCAGGCCACGCCTTGCGAATTCGTCCTACGCGCCCTTGTGTCAACTATCGCCTATGCTTGTCCGTTAGACAAGGCAGGCGTTGTTTCGCAGTATTGCAGGTGAGCAGCTAGCTGGAGCGTCGTCGGCCCGCATGTCTAATTCTTAAAAATGGAGATCCCATGAAATCCCTCAAACTTTCCCTGACGCTACTTGTTGCAACTTCCCTGCTGTGCGGTGGCGCATGGGCCGAAAAGCCGGAATGGGCAGGAGAAGGTGGCGGTAAAGGCCAAAAACATGAGAAGAAGAATCAAAAAGAAGGAAAAGGGTCGGGAGCAGTTGAGGGAACAGTTCAGGGCGCAGTGCAGGGATCGGGGCAGAAAAACCAGGTCACCCGAGCAGAGATTCGGGTCGGTGGTTTTTTTGCGGACCAGCAGCGCGTGGCGGTGCGTGAGTACTACGTCGGGCAAGCCAAAACCGGTCGGTGCCCACCGGGGTTGGCCAAGAAAAACAACGGCTGCATGCCCCCCGGCCAGGCCAAAAAATGGGCAATGGGCCAGCCTTTGCCGCGAGACGTCGTTTTCTACCCCGTGCCTCAGGCCGTGACGATACGCCTTGGCGTTCCTCCTTCCGGCTACAAGTATGTGCGGGTCGCGAGTGACATCCTGCTGATCGCCGTGGGCACCAGCATGGTGGTCGATGCCATCCAGGATCTCGGTTCGATGTGATGACCGCTGCGCGGGGTTCGGCGTCGACCCGGCCCCCGTGCTGGCCGCCGCACCTGCGCTGGTCGCGGTGACGGAGCGGCTTCCAACACACATGAAAACCCCATGGGGAGCCAGCCGGCGCCCGTGGGTTTTTTGCTATAACTGCGAAAACACCATGCAGACCGGGCTGCCGCAGTAGACCGACAGGCCTGTGGGCGACAGCAGGCCGGAGTTCTCGTGCACGGTGAAGGGCACGATGCAGTCGCTGTCTTCGTTGAGTACAAAGAGCATGCGCCCGTCGGGGCTTAAGGTGAAAAACCGTGGCGTGCGGCCCATGGAGGCTTCGGCGCCCACGAACTTCAGGCGCCCCGTGCCCGGCTCGATACGAAATACTGCGATGCTGTCATAGCCCCGGTTGGAGGCATAGAGCGTGCGCCCCGCAGGGTCCACGACGATGCCCGAGGCGCGGCTGTTGCCGGTGAAATGATCGGGCAGGGCAGACAGAACCTGCAGGGGTTCCAGATCACCCGTTTCAGCGCTGAAACGGTACGCGGTCACGCTGGAGTCCAGCTCGTTCACCACATAGGCGAAGGGCTCGGTCGGATGGAAGGCGAGGTGGCGCGGTCCGGCGTTTTCGCGCGTCGCGACCGACGCCCGGTCGGCCGGCTGAAGCCGGCCGTTGGCGAACCGGAAGCAGAAAATGCGGTCCAGTCCTTTGTCGGGCACGACAACAAAACGGCCGCTCGGGTCGAAAGGATTGAAGTGGGGTTTGGAAAAGGGCTGCTCGGTTTTGTGGGGGCCCGGCGTGCCTTCCAGCTGGACGATCTGGCTCACCTTGCCCAGCGAACCATCAAGGGCCACGGGCAGCACCGCGAGGCTTCCGCTCAAATGATTGGAAACGACCAGAAACCGTTCGGTCGGGTCCAGGGCCAGATGAACAGGGTTTTTGCCCTCGCAACTCTGGCGATTCAGGAAGCGCAGTGTGCCGTCGCTCGCGTCGATACGGAATGCGCTCACCTCCTGCTGGTCTCCATGAATCACATAGAGCACATCACCCTGGCGATTGCGGGCCAGGAAGGATGGATTGACCAGGTCTGCGACCACTTGCACCCGTTCGAGTTGCCCGGTGGCGGGGGCAAGCTTGAAGACGCTGATCCCTTCTCCCCGGGCATTGCGCTCGCGCGTGGTGCGCGAACCGACATAGGCGTACATGGTGTTGTCCTTGCGAGCCCGGGTCGGGTCACTGTGCCGCGGCAGCGACAGAGGCTGGCGCGACCGAAGCACCCTGGATGCCGTGGCGAGCCAGTGCCTCGGCCACAAAGCCGCTGGCTTTCATTTCCTCGACGTATTGGCGCAAGAGCTCCGCCGCTTCAGGGCCACGACCTTTCGGTGTGCCCATGGCCTGCTGGATCACCATGAAGCGGCCGGGCAAGAGCCGCAGGCCGGGAAAGCGTCTGGCATCTCCTTCCAGTTGCTGCCTGACGCCTGCCGCCACCTCCAGGCCCTGCGCCACGAAGACATCCACGACGGTCGGAGATGTCGGTGCCCGCACGATTTGCGCCTCGTGAAGTTCCCGGCTCAGGTACAGGTCGTAAGCACTGCCTTTGCCGACCGTGACCCGACGGCCCGGGCGATCGACCTCTTCATTGGACTGAATCGGTGAGTCCTGGGGCACCATGTAGCTGCCTTCAATCAGCACGTAGGGGGCTGTGAAGGATATTCCCTCGCCACGCAGCGGATCAATCGCAAAGAACCCGATATCAGCCTGCTCCTGGGTCACGGCATCCACGGATTTCCCCGCGGTGTCGAACACCACCAATTCGATCCCGACGCCAAGCCGTTCGGCGAAAGCCCGCGCCAGGTCGATCGATACGCCGACGGGTTCACCCGTTGCGGCATCACGGTTGGCGAGGATGGGGTTGCCCAGGTTGATGGAAGCGCGCAGCTTGCCGGTGGGCGTGAAGGCTTTGATGAGATGCGGTGGAATGTTCATGGCGAGTTCCTGATACGTTCAAAAGTCAAAAGGGGTAACGCGAAAATGAGCTGCAGACAATGGAAAAGCGGCCTCAGGATTTGAGAAGGTCACTGATGTCTCCCAGATTTTTCAGGGTGCTGGACAAATGATCGCGCAAGGCCTCGGAGGCTTCTTCGTTGCGGTATTTTTCCAGAAGGTCAAGCACGCCCAGATGCTGCAGGCAGTGTTCCTTGTAGCGTTTTCGGTTTTGCATCGAGCGGTAAGAGAGCAGACGTCGCACGCGGTTGACGCGGCGTATCGTGTCGATGAAAAAAGGGTTGCCCGAGGCCTCTACCAGCGACTCATGGAAACGGACCCCGCGTTCATGCAGTTGGTCCGCCGTGTCTGTCTCGATGCCGCCGTCCAGCAAATGCATTTCTGCGGCGCGGCAACGCGCCAGCACCTGTGGATCGAGGCGGTAGCCCGGTTCCAGCAGGGCTGCAGGCTCCAGCGCCAGCCGGAGGCGGTAGGACTGCAGCAGGCTGTCCGGCGTGGTGAGCATTGACGAGAAAACCCAGCCATATCCGGGTTTTCTATTCGCCCAGCCCTCCTGCGAAATGCGGCTCAGCACGGCCTGCAGCTGTGCCGAGGTCAATCCATAACGGTTCCTGATCAGAACTTCGGAGAATTCATCGGACAGCAGGCCCTTGAGCCGGTCGTCGGCTATCTGGAAGTAGACGCTGGTCACGACATCCGATTCGTCCAGCCCCCACTGCTCGGCCAGGTCGGCCACGGGTTGTGCGACCGATTTCGCCAGAAAGTAGCCCCGGTTGCGCTCGCGGCTCAACACGCCTTTTTCATGCAGAAGGCACAAGGCTTCATTGATCGGGGAACGGGAGACGCGCAAACGATCGGCCAGCAGTTGCGCCGGCAAGTGACCGCCAACCGCCAGCCCCTCGGCCTGGATGAACTCGATGATCTGGACAGGGATGGATTTTTCAGCCTTCATAGAGCCGGTATTCTGCCCCTGATCGCGCATGTCCTTCATGGGTTGAGGGCCGCCGGCCTGGCCCGGGCACCTTGCGCCGCAATGGTCTTGCCCAAAATCGACGGGATGACCCCGCCGTCGCGCAGCAACTGCACCTCAAGCTGTGTTTCGACGGCGGCTGTGGCCAGCAGGGCTTGCGTGTCACCGTTGAGACGGCTGATGCGCACCGCCACATTGCAGCGCGGCGCCAGGCGCTGCGGGTCGGCATCAATCTCGAGCCGGTCGCCGGGCTGGAGTTGCAGCGTGTGCGGATTGACGCCCGGCGCAAGCCGCAGCGGCAGAATGCCCATGCCGATCAGGTTGGAACGGTGGATGCGTTCAAAGCTCGCTGCCAGCACCGCCCGGATCCCGAGCAGGCGCTGGCCCTTGGCCGCCCAGTCGCGCGAGGAGCCGGTGCCATAACGCTCGCCGGCGACGAGTACGACCGGGTCACCGTCGTTCCGATAGCGCTGCGCGACCTCCCATATCGGCTGCACGTCACCGCTGGGCACGTGCAGGGTGTGGGCCAGCGGCACGTCCGGCTTCAACAGGTTGACCAGTGTCTTGTTGTGGAAGGCTGCACGCACCATCACTTCCCAGTTGCCGCGCCGGGAGGCAAAGACATTCAGGTCCTGGCGGTTGTCGCCGCGTTCGACCAGAAAGTCCGCCACCAGGCTGTCCGGCGGGATGGCGCTGGCCGGCGAGATGTGGTCGGTGGTGATGTCGTCGCCCAGCACCAGCAGGGGGTAGGCGCTGTAGCGGCCGAGCAGGCTGCCCTCCGTCACCGCTGCGAACGGCGGGCGGCGCAGCGTGGTGGACTGCGCATCCCAGGGGAACAGCGGCGTGTCGGGCGCCTTCAGGGCGTGCCAGAGCGGATGGCGGCTGGCCATCTCGAAGTCGCGCCGGTAGTCGGACGGGTCGCCGGCCAGCGCCAGGTGCGCATCGATTTCCTCGCGCGTGGGCCACAAGTCCTGGAGGAAAACCTGCCGGCCGTCCGGCGTGGTCTGCACCGGGGCCGTCCGGAGGTTTCGTTCGCCGTCACCGGCTAAACCAAAAGCCACGACCAGCGGTGGCGACATGATGAAGCTCAGTTCGAGGTCGGGATGCACGCGCCCCGGAAAGTTGCGGTTGCCCGACAGCACGGCCACCGCCTTGCTGTGGCCTGCCACCTGCGCCTGGCGGATCGCCTCCGTGAGCGGGCCCGGATTGCCGATGCAGGTGGTGCAGCCATAGCCCACGATGTCGAAGCCGACGGCGGACAGGTCGTCGGTCAGTCCGGCCCGTTCCAGGTAGGACGCGGCAGCGGGCGATCCGGGCGCCAGGGAGGTTTTGACCCACGGCGGCGCCTTGAGGCCGAACGCGCGTGCCTTGCGTGCGAGCAGCCCGGCGGCAATCAGCAGGCGCGGGTCAGAAGTGTTGGTGCAACTGGTGATGGCGGCGATCGCCACGGGATGCCGTGGCATGTCGGCGCTGGGCGCCGGCGGCACAAATCCCACCGCCGCCAGCGCTTTGGGCGTTTCTGAATAGTCGAGCAGGTCTTGCGGACGGCGGGGGCCGGCCACGTGCATGCCAATCGTCTGGAGGTCGATCTCAATCGTGCGGGTGTAACGCGGCTCGGCTTCGGGGTCGAACCACAGTCCGGTGCGCCGGGTATAGGCCTCCACCAGCGCGATGGCATCTTCGCTGCGTCCGGTGCTGCGCAGGTAGTCCAGCGTGCGCTGGTCCACGGCGAAAAAGCCCGTGGTCGCGCCATACTCGGGCGCCATGTTGGCCACCACGGAGCGGTCGCCCGCGCTCAGCGTCGCCACACCGGGGCCGTAAAACTCCACGAAGTCACCCGAGACACCGATCTGGCGCAGCCGCTGCGTCACCGTCAGCGCCAGGTCTGTGGACTGCGCGGCCGGTGGCAGCCTGCCGGTGAGCCGCACACCGATCACGTCGGGAATGCGCAGCATGGTCGGCATGCCAAACATCACCGTCTGGGCCTCCAGCCCGCCCACGCCCCAGCCCAGCACGCCAATGCCATTGATCATCGGGGTGTGGCTGTCGGTGCCTATCATCATGTCGGGCACCGCCCACAGCGTGCCGTCGCGCATTTCAGTCGTCACCACCGTCGCGAGTTGCTCCAGGTTGATGGTGTGCATGATGCCGGTGCCCGGCGGATGGATGCGCACCCCGCTGAGCACGCGGGACGCCCAGCGCAAAAAGCGGTAGCGCTCGCCGTTGCGACGGATCTCGTGCTGCAGATTCAGCGTGACCGCGTCGCGCCGGGCATACACCTCCACCGCCAACGAATGGTCGATGGAGACATCGACGGGCAAGCCGGGATTGAGTACCGAAGGGTCCACGCCCGCCTCGTCCAGCGCGTTGCGCATGGCCGCAATGTCGACCAGCGCAGGCGTGCTGGTGGTGTCATGCATCAAGACACGGCCGGGCTGAAAGGCCAGTTCGGCCTCGCTGGTGCCGTGTTCCAGCCATCCAAAGACTGCATCTACCGCAGCCTGTCGCTCATCGCCCTGCATGTTGCGCACCGCGTTTTCCAGCAGCAGTCGCAGCACCACGGGCAAGCGCTTCAGACGCGCACCAAACAGCGCTGGCAAGTCGACCAGTGCATGGTCCTTGCCATTGACGAAAAGTTGGCCCCAAAGTTGTCCTTCGGGGAATTTGTAGGTGTTTTCCATAATACGCATTTTGCACATTAACGCAATAAAATGCAATTAAGCATAAACCCTAGACCTCAATTTCAGCCTCACTCCAGGAGCTTTTCCGTGCAACTTTCGCGTCGTCATTTCTTCCTCCCCAGCCTGTTGATGGCTGCAGGCCTGGCCGGCCCGATCGGGGTGCTGGCCCAGGACTATCCCGTCAAGCCCATCACCCTCGTGGTGCCCTTTTCAGCGGGCGGGGGCGTCGACACGATCGCGCGCCTGCTCGCCGAAAAGCTTCGTGTCTCGCTGAAGCAGTCCATCGTGGTGGACAACAAGGCCGGCGGCAGCGGCATGATTGGCGCGCAAGCGGTGGTGAGGGCTGCGCCCGACGGCTACACGCTTTTGTTGGGTTCAGCGGGTGAGACCGCCATCAATCCCTTTGTCTACAAGGGCCGGATGCAGTACACGCCCGCGAAAGACCTGGCGCCGATCACGCTGGTGACGCGCATTCCCAATGTGCTGGTCACCAGCCCGACGCTTCCGGTCAAGAACATGGAGGAGTTGATCGCCCATGCCAAAAAGAACCCCGGCAAGCTGTCTTATTCGACCAGCGGTGTCGGCAACCCCCAGCACCTCAACGGTGAATTGCTGGAGGAGCTTGCCGGTATCCACATGGTTCACATTCCCTACCGGGGCGCGGCAGGCCAATTGATTGACGTCACCTCGGGCACGGTCGACATGACCTTTGTCAGCTACGCCGCCGCCAAGGGTTTCATCCAGAGCGGCAAGGTCAAGGCCATTGCCGTGACCTCCTCCAAACGCGCCAGTTTTGTGCCCGACATTCCCGCCATCGCCGAGTACAAGCCGCTGGCCAGGTACCAGCTGGAAAACTGGTTCGGCCTGTTTGCGCCGGCCGGCACGCCAGACGCCGTGCAGCAAAAGCTCAATGCGGCGGTCACGCAGGCCTTGCGTGATCCGGAGCTGGCAAAAAAGCTCCGGGAGCAGGGCGGAGAGCCCGCTCCCATGACGGCGCAGGAGTTTCGTGACTTCATCAAGACCGAGGCCGTGCAGTTCGAACGCATTGTCAGAACGGCCAACATCACGGCGGAATAGGCCGCACCTTCTCTTTCCCTTCATTTCCTTCGTTTTTCTTTTCCCCTTCACATGACCTTCAACCAGGAAACCTTCATGCACCGCAAGACCTTTCTGAAAATTTCCGGCCTCCTGCTGGGCTGCCTGGCCGCTCTGCCCGCGCTGTCGCAAGACTATCCAGCCAAGCCCGTGACCGTGGTCGTGGCGTTTGCCGCTGGCGGCAACAACGACATCCGCGCCCGCATGCTGGGTGTAGAGGTTGCCAAAACCCTGGGCAAGAGCATCATCATTGAGAACAAACCCGGCGCCAGCGGCAACATCGGCCACGACTTCGTCGCGCGTGCCGCCACGGATGGCTACACGCTGGGCATAGGCGCGATGGGCCCGATGGCGGTGAATGCGGCTATCTACCCCAAGGTGCCGTTCGACCCGGTCAAGGACTTCACGCCCATTGTCCTGATCGAAAAGGCGCCGCTGGTGCTCGTCACCCGCACCGACAAGCCCTTCAAGTCGTTGAAAGACGTCGTCGCGGCGGCGAAGGCCAAACCAGGCTTGCTGACTATCGGCAACGCCGGCGCGGGCGGCGCGCACCATCTGAGCGCCGAGTTGTTCAAGCAGACGGCGGGCATCTTCATGCTGTCCGTGCCGTACAAGGGGGGCGGACCGGCCGCGGGCGCGTTGCTGGCGGGCGAGGTGGACCTGATGTTCGAGCAAACCTATGCGGCCCTGCCCTCGATCCAGGCCGGCAAGACACGCCCCCTCGCTGTCACCAGCGACAAGCGTCTGCCCAGCCTGCCCGATGTGCCGACCATGGCCGAGCTTGGCTACCCGCAGGCCACGGTTTCAAACTGGCTCGGCCTGATCGGGCCCAAGGGGCTGTCGCCCGTCGTGGTCCGCAAGCTTAACGAGGCCTACAACAGTGCGCTGGCCTTGCCCGATATCCGGGAAAAAATCGCAGGCCCCGGCAACGTGGTCGGTGGTGGCACGCCCGAGGAGTTTGCGGCATTTATAGCGGCCGAGAACAAACGCTGGGCGGCGCTCGTGAAGGCGGCCGGCATCAAGCTGGAGTAGGCGTGGCTTATTCGACTCGGTCGACGTCAGTCGGCCTTGGGCGGCCTCATGTGTGCCCTTCACCGAGCTTGGTGATGCGCGCGGTGTTGAGGTGCTGGCGCAGAAACTGTGAAGCCTCCATGCGCTCGCCCCGCACCAGCAGGTCAATCAGCACCAGGTGCTCCTCGCACTGGCGGTGAAGGCGCGAACGGTCCAGCCGCGTGCCGTACTCGACCACCCGGCGCATCTGGTTGACGGTGCGCAGCGAATCGGTGAGGAACTGGTTGTGCGCGCCAGCGATCACGGTTTCGTGAAAATGAACGCCCGCGCGAAAGAGTTCGGCCGGCGTGCAGCGTTCAATGCCGCCTTGCAGGAGGTCGATCTGTTCGCGCCGGCATTTCTCCAGCTCGGCCAGGTCCACCTGGTAGCCCGGCTCCAGCAGCGCCGCCGGTTCGATGATCATGCGAAAGCGGTAGCTCTCGCGGTGTGACTCGGCGCTGCTCAGCAAGGGCCGGAAAATCCAGCCGCGGCCCGGCTTGCGGTCAATCATGCTTTCGCGCGCCATGCGGTTCAGGATGCGCTGCACCTGCAGGCGCGCCAGCCCGTAGCGCGACATCAGGTCGGCTTCGGCGATCTCGTCTTTCAGCAGGCCGCTGATACGGTCATTGGCGATTTTGAGGTAAATCTCTTCCTCGGATGCCCGTTCGGCCGGCAGCGCCAGGTCGAGCAGTTCGGAAGGCATCTTGGCGACCTGGAAGCCGCGGTGGGGCGCCGACTGAACGACGCCACTGGCCTGCAGGTATTGCAGCGCCTTGCGTACGGGTGACCGGGACACGCCCAGTGCATCACACAAAGCTTGTTCGGTCAGCCGATGGCCGATGGCATGCTGTTCGCGCCGAATGATCTCCACGATGTGGGTGGCCAGGGCCGGAATGAGCGGACTGACTTTGCTGGAGGAGGGTTCGGAGGGCATGTTCGGAAGAAAAATGGTCGTGCGACACGCCAGACTGTACATGGCGGGCTGACTCACGCCCTGCGCGCCGCAGGGCAAGGCGTCACCCGGCCAGGCCGTCTTTAATTTGACGCGACGGCCTGGGCGACAGCCTGGCCGAAAGCCTGGCAGCCCATGGTGCCGCCGATGTCACGGGTGCGCGTCGCCGGGTTGGCCAGCACCTGGTCCACCGCAGCGCTCATCGCATCGCCTGCCTGCTGCAGGGCGACATGGCCGCGCTTGTCCCCTGTCCAGCGCACCATCATGGCCACCGAAAGAATCATGGAGGTGGGGTTGGCGATGTCCTGGCCTGCAATGGTGGGCGCCGAGCCGTGCTGCGCCTGCGCGCAGCACAGGTCGTCGCTGGCCATCACCGAGCCGGCGAGTCCGAGGCTGCCAGACAGCTCGCTGGCCAGATCCGACAGGATGTCGCCATAGAAGTTGGTCGCCACCAGCACGTCAAAGCGCTCGGGCTCGCGCACCAGGTGGGCGGTCGAGGCATCGACCAGCAAGTCATCGAGCTGCACTTCGGGGAAGTCCCTGGCCACGTGGCGCACCGCTTCCAGGAAGAGCCCGTCGGTCATGTGAAAGCTGTTGGCCTTGTGGATGGCCGTGACTTTCTTGCGGCGTGTCATGGCCAGCTCGAAGGCGCGGCGTGCAATGCGTTCGCTGCAATGGCGGGTGATTTTGCGGGTGGACAGCGCCATGTCGGGACTGGGCATGACCTCGCCCCAGCCGCGGCTCATGTTGCGGTCCGGGTAAAAACCTTCCGTCGCCTCGCGCATGATCACCAGGTCCATGGACCGGCCCTCGCGCAGGTTGGATGGCAGGTAGGGGCGGGTGCGGGCAGGGCGCACATTGGCGTAGAGGTCCAGCCCGACGCGAAAACCCGCCGACACGTTTCGGCCGCCCTGCTCAGGTGCTGGGTAGTCGGCGTGCGACTGCGTGCCCAGGATGATCCCGTCGCAGGTTCTGGCTTTGTCCAGGACCTCCTGGCGCAGCGTGGTGCCATGGGCCTTCAGGCTGTCGAAGCCCACGCTTTCATGGTCAAAGGTCAAAGGCAGCTTGAAGCGTGCAGCGGCCGCTTCCAGGACCCCGACCGAGGCGGCAACGATTTCGGGGCCAATACCGTCACACGGCAATACGATGAATTTCAATGTAAATCTCCAGTTGGTTGGGGTGGGGGTAGGAAGCGGGAAGCGGGAAGTGCGGCGGTGGCTTCAATGCGGGCCGGACAGCGTGGCCTTGAGGCGGCGCACGGCGCTGTCGGGGCTGGTGAGAACGGGCCGGTCCGTCGTGGCGGCCACCAAGCCCCGCGCCCGGGCCATGGAGAACTGCCCCATCACCAGCACGTCGCAAGTCGCCAGCGCCCTGGCCTGCTCCACCACCAGCCGGTCGTGGGTCGCGACATCGCCGGCATTCAGGGCCTCCATGGCGTCCGGTGCACAGGCGCTTTCCACCTGGACGGGCAGGTTGCGCTGGCATGCAACGGCCAGCAGTTCTTCGCGCAGGGCGTGCGCGGCCGGCGCAAACGTGGTCAACAAGCCGATGCGGCCCTCCCTGCCGAGCCGGGCGCAGATCGCCAGGGCCTCATCGAACATCGCTTCATTGGGCTTGAGCGTTGGCAGGCCGACCACGCGCGCCGCTTCGTCAATGGCGGGGCCAAACGCAGAGCAGGTGAACAGGATGCCATGGGCTCCCCAATTCCTGGCGTAGTGCGCCAGGCTCACCATGCGCGCGACCATGCCCTCCGTTAGCGCCCCCGCGCTGGCGAGGTCCTGCGACAGCCGGTCGTCCAGCAGGTTCATGCGCTGCACCTGCGGCCAGAGGCGATCAAAAGCGTCTGCGACAGGCCTTATGGCCAGCGATGTGCCATGTATTAATGATATTTTTAGTTCAATCATTATTCGATTAAAGCTTAATTTTGTAGAATTAATTGTACTATAAAATTTATTGGTACAATTAATATTGTATCGCCGCATGCGGTGGTACAGCGCCGCGCCCGCCAGCCGATGGCACCAATCAACAGGAGACAATTCATGCCCGACCAACACCCCGCTGCCCGTCCCTTTGCGCCCAGGCGCTCCTTCCTGGCGGCTGCCGGCCTGCTCTTGCTGCCTGCTTTTGCCCTCGCACAGGACGCGGCCAGGGACTACCCCAGCAAAACGATCACCCTGATCGTTCCCTATGCCGCCGGTGGAAGTTCGGATGTGCGTGCCCGCCAGATCGCCCAGAAATTAGCTGTTTATTTCGGCCAGTCCGTGATCGTGGACAACAAGCCGGGGGCGAACGGAAATATCGGCACCAATGCGATAGCCAAGGCCGTACCGGACGGCTACACCATTGGCCTGGGCAATCTGGCGCCGCTGGCCGTCAACAAGACCTTGATGCCCAACACGCCGTTTGATCCAGCCACCGATCTGGTGCCCGTCATCCTGCTGGAGAAAGGCCCGCTGGTCCTGGTCGTCAATGCGGACAAGTCACCCCACAAGAGCCTCAACGACCTGGTCAGCGCCCTCAAGGCCGCGCCGGGCAAGATGAGCTATGCCTCGGCGGGCTCGGGTGGCTCGTTCCACCTGGCGGGCGAGATGTTCAAGTCGTCGGTCGGTGCGTCTGCGGTTCACATTCCCTACCGCGGCGGCGGCCCGGCGACCAACGACCTGCTGGCCGGTCAGGTGGACTACATGTTCGACATGGTGCCCGCGGCGCTGGGCTACCTGAAATCGTCGCCGCCCAAGTTGCGGCCCCTGGCGGTGGCCAATGACAAGCGCCTGCCCTCCCTGCCCGACGTGCCCACCTTCGCGGAGCTGGGCGTGAAGGAAATGGAAATTTCCAACTGGTTCGGCATCGTGGCGCCCAAGGGCACGCCCAAGCCGATCGTGGACAAGCTCAACCAGGCGATCAACCGCGCCCTGCAGGAGCCCGATCTGGTGCAGCGTATCACCGCGCCCGGCAATGTGGTGGGCGGCGGCGACGCCAAGGCCTTTGGAGATTTTGTCTCGGCCGAGTCGAATCGCTGGAGCAAACTGATCAAGGACAAAGGTATCAAGCCCGAATGAATGGCGCGTTGCGCCTTCGCCTGCGCGACGTGCAGCCCCGAAACGCCCATCCATCAACAGAGTACTTCCATGCAAGCTTTCCCCTCGCTCCCCCGCCGTGCCGTCACGCTGCTTCTGACGATCTTGGCAGCCTCGTCGGCCGCCATGGCTCAGGGCCCGGCCTACCCGTCCAAGCCGGTCCGGCTCGTCGTGCCGTTTGCCGCCGGCGGTCCCAACGATGTGATGGCGCGCGTCCTGGCGCAGCGCCTGACCCTGGAAACCGGGCAGTCGTTCGTGGTCGACAACAAGGCCGGCGCGGGCGGCGTCATCGGCACGGACGCCGTTGCAAAAGCGACGGCGGATGGCTACACGTTGGCCTTCGTCAGCGGTCCGTTCACGATGGCGCCGGCGGTCCACGCCAAAATACCGTACGACACGGCGCGCGACCTGGTCGCGGTGACAAAAGTTGCCGAGTCGCCCATGGTCATGATGATTCCCGCCGCATCGCGCTTCAACTCTGCCCGCGACATGATGGAGTTCGCGCGCCAGAACCCCGGCAAGCTGACCTACGGCTCCGGCGGTGTCGGCAGCACGCCCCACCTCACCACCGAGTTGCTGGGCACCGTGACCGGCGCCAAGTTCCTGCATGTGCCCTACAAGGGGGGCGGCGAATCGATCAAGGCGCTGATGGCCGGCGAGATCGACATGCTGATCGACAGCATCACCAGCACCGCAGGACCGCTGGCTTCGGGCCGCATCAAGGCCGTCGGCATAGGACAAGCCAAGCGCTCGACGCGGCTGCCCGAGGTGCCGACCTTCGAGGAGGCCGGGATCCAGAAGTTCGCCATGACCCACTGGGTCGGCGTGGTGGCACCGGCGCGGACACCACCTGAGGTGTTGAATGCCCTGCATGGACAGATCACCAAGGCACTGAAGGCACCGGAGGTTGCCCAAAAGCTGCAGGAACTGGGGGCAACCCCCGTGGGCGATTCTGCGGCTGAGTTCCAGAATTTCATCAACGGAGAATTGAAAAAGTGGCAGCAGATAGTGAAGACCGCCAACATCCAGGCGCAGTAAAAATGGCTCTGGCAATCTGCGACAGCCACGTCCACATTTTTCATCCGGCGCGTTTTCCCTATGTCACGCCTCGTCGCTTCACCCCCGGGGAAGCAACGGTGGCGCATTTGCAGGCGCATATGCGTGCTGTCGGGCTGGCGCGTGTGGTGCTGGTGCAGCCCAGCGTGTATGGCGAGCAAAACGACTGCCTGCTGGATGCCCTCACTGCCTTGGGTGAGCGGTCCCGGGGCGTCGCTGTGGTGTCAAGGCAAACTTCAGCACAGGAGATTGACCGGTTGAATGCCGCCGGCGTGTGCGGTGCGCGCATCAATCTGGTGGTTGATCATCTTCAGGCGCCCGCAGCCGCGCTCCGGAAAATGCAGGAGGTAGAAGGGCGCATTCCTCCTCAGTGGCATGTGCAATTGCATGTGGCGCCAAATGTTATTGGCGAATTGACCGATTACATCGAGCGATCGTCCCGGCTTTATGTACTGGATCACATGGGGCTTCCCAATGTGGCGTTGGGGCGCAGCGTCGATACCTGGACAAAGATGTTGCGGCTTGTTCAGGGCGGCAAGCTGTACGTCAAGCTCTCGGCGCCTTACCTGTATTCCCGCATCGGACCGCCCTATGACGACCTGGCTCCCTTCGTCGAGAGTTTGCTGCATACACGCAGCGACCGGCTGCTGTGGGGCAGCAACTGGCCCCACACGCAGGGAACCGGGCGCAGATTCAGCGCTCTCACCGAAACACTGGAAGCTTTTCGCCAGATCGATGACAGTGCGTGGCTGGAAACGTGTCGTTTATGGTCCACCGTGGACACTCAGGCTGTGCTGGGTGACAACGCTTCAAGGCTTTATGGATTTCCCGAGTCTGTGGCATTTTTCGGTACAGACGAGCAAAAAACGTCGGCTTGACTGAGCGGTCTCTGTCGGCGTACTCCACCTGGTTCACCGCCGCGACGACATCACAACCCCCCACAATCAGCAAAAACGCCACCGCGTGATAAAGGTGCGACAACTCGCCTGGCAAAGCTGCTGACCGGCAATGGCAGGCCCGATGCGCTGCACGTTCGTGCCCTCAGCTGCGGCGGGCCCAGGATCGACCGTGCGGCGTCCTGCGGCCACAGTGCAAAATGGCTTCCATGAAACCACCCAAGCGACTGCAGTCATTGATCGAGGAAGGCCTGATCGACACAGTCGTGCGTCAGCTCATGAGTGGCAAGGAGGCCATGGTCTACGTGGTGCGCTGTGGCGGCGAAACCCGCTGCGCCAAGGTCTACAAGGAGGCCACGGAGCGCAGCTTCCGGCAGGCGGTTGACTACACCGAAAACCGCAAGGTCAAAAACACCCGCCAGGCCCGCGCCATGGCCAAGGGCACCCGCTTTGGCCGGCAGGCGCAGGAGGCCGCCTGGCAGAGCGCCGAGGTCGATGCGCTGTATCGCCTGGCCGCCGCTGGCGTGCGCGTGCCTAGGCCCCACAACTTCTGCGACGGCGTGTTGCTGATGGAGTTGGTGACCGACGAACACGGCGACGCCGCCCCGCGGCTCAATGACGTGGAGTTCACACCCGAGCAGGCGCGCACGCACCACGGGACGCTGTTGATCGAGGTGGTGCGCATGCTGTGCGCCGGCGTCGTGCATGGCGACCTGTCGGAGTTCAACATCCTGCTGGGCAGCGAACAGGGCGTGGACGGCCCGGTGATCATCGACCTTCCCCAGGCCGTGGACGCCGCCGGCAACAACCACGCCAAACGCATGCTGCTGCGCGATGTGGACAACCTGCGCGGCTTTTTCGGCCGCTTTGCCCCCGAGTTGCTGCACACCGACTTTGGCCTGGAGATCTGGGCCTTGTATGAACGCGGCGTGCTGGACCCAGAGGTGGTTCTCACCGGCCGGTTTGAGCGCAAGGTCGGGGCGGTGGATGTGGGCGGCGTGATACGTGAGATTGACGATGCGCGCGCCGAGGAGGCGGCGCGGCGGGTGCGCATGCAGGCTGTTGGGTGAGGGACTGGGCACGCTGCTTTGGCTGCGCAGGCACGTCAGAAATGCTCCGGCATCAGCGTACGGGATAAGCAGCCATTTCAAATTCTGCATCGCGCAATTGGCTCAGCACGCTGCTGCTGACGTCGTCACTCAATGGGGTGAGCGGTGGACGCACGCTGCGCAGCAGTTCGAGGAAACGGGCGCCGCGCCCCAGGGCTCCCTCGGGCATTGATCGATCCGCAGTAGTCCCTGCGATCGACCTGCCGCGGACGGTGGACGTCGCGCCGTGTCGCACCGTAGCAGCTGCCTGCCTATCTCGGCCTTGAGATCGAACCTGGTGCATGCGGTGTGCTGAAGCCCGATGCGGAGGTAGCGTGATACTGGCTGCTGGCTGCTGGCTGCTGGCCGTGCTCATTGAGTCGTTGAAAACTTGACAGTTCTGGATGGGCGCGATACTGTCATCGCTCGGTAGATTTCCCGGGACGGCACACTGCATTTGGAAGTTGGCAAGCTGCAACTTGGTACGCCTTGTATAGACTTCTGACTGTTTCAGGCAGTATTCACGAAGGATTTCCTCATGAATAGGTCCATGCAGAAGGGCTTCACGCTCATCGAATTGATGATCGTCGTGGCGATCATCGGCATCCTGGCAGCCGTGGCGTTGCCCGCTTATCAGGACTACACCAAGCGGGCCAAACTGTCTGAGGGGGTTTTGGCGGCTTCATCCTGTCGTACACCAATTGCTGAGGTGTACCAGTCCGGCAGTGCATCGGATTCTCCGGGGGCAAACGGATGGGGCTGCGAGGCTGGGGCGGGTACCTCCAACCCCAGTGCGTCGTCCACGTATGTGGCCGCGGTCACCACATCAGCCGATGGCGTGGTCAAGGTGACGATGCAAGGATTCAATGACACTCAAATGGATAATCACTTCGTCACGCTTGCCCCCATGGTAACCGCCGGTGTTGTCGCAGTATTTGCTACCGACGTCGGGAAGTCCCTCTTCGGTTGGCGCTGTGGCTCGCCGACTGACGGAACGGACATTCCTGCCAAATTTTTGCCTGCTTCCTGCCGCGGTTGATGGCAAGCGAAGGTAAGCAAAGTCGTTGATAAATAAACGCCTTACACCCTTCTATTAATCATTGGCCAGCCGTGCGCCCATGTGTCAGCGGCCCGTGAAACGCGCTGCCCTTTTCTCTACAAAGTGACGCACACCCTCCTGAAAGTCCTCACTGCGCAGGCTGGTCACCATCGCGGCGTTGGCCAGCGTAATCGCCTCACCCAGGTACTGGTAGGGCGCCTCCCACAACTGCCGCTTCATCACCTGTACCGAGCGAATCTTCTGGTGCCGTGATGGATCAGCCCGCCTCCAGCGTTCGGCTTCCTGCCTTCTATCGCCGCGACGACACCACAATCCCGCCCACGATCAGCAGAAACGCCAGCGCGTGATAAAGCTGCGGCAACTCGCCCAGAAAGGCAACCGACAGCAGCGCGGCAAACAGCGGCGTGAGGTTGGAGAAAAAGCCGGCAATTGCCGGGCCGACACGCTGCACGCCCATGCCCCAGCAGCGGTAGGCGATCACGGCCGGACCGATGGCCACGTAGAGCAGGGCCGTCGCCAGGGGCCAGCCCCAGCTAATGTGGGCGTCGGTCAGGGCCCATTCGCTGGCCGCAAACAGGCCGGACCAGCCCAGGCCGAAGAAGATTTGCGCCATCAGGAAAGCAGCCCAGTCATCGCGGATGTCTGGGGGCTCCTTGGGTTGCGACAGCAGCCAGCTGTAAAACGCCCAGGCCAGCGTGGCCAGCAGCACGTACAGATCGCCGGGCACGAGCTGCACTTGCGCCAGCAGGGCCCAATCACCACGTGACAGCACCACCAGCACGCCGGCAATCGACAGGACCGCGCCGGTGATTTGCCGGTGCGAGACGCGCTGGCCAAAGCACAGGGCGCCCACGGCCAGCATCCAGATCGGCACGCTGGAGGCGACCAGCGTGACATTGAGCGGTGTGGAGGTTTTCAGCGCCAGGTATTGCAGGGCGTTGTAGCAGCCCACACCCAGCAGGCCCAGCAACGCAAAGCGTTTCCAGTGCGGCCAAAGGGTGCTGCCTGGCCTGAGCAGGCGGTGGGCCAGGGGCAACAAGATCACAAAAGCCAGCGCCCAGCGCAGAAAATTCAGTGTCATGGGCGGCACCAGCGTGGTGACCAGGCGGCCTACCACCGCATTGCCGGCCCAGAGTAAAGGAGGAAGTACCAGCAGCAGGGCGGTGGCGGGGGTCACGCGTTGATTCATGCCGGGAACTGTACCAAGCCGGGCACATGTCCACCCCGCAAACCGTCCTTCAGCCCCTCGGGAGAGCAGCATATTTCGATTCATGGCACGATGCCGCCTGACATTAAATTTTTCAAAACACCGCAGGAGAAACGACATGAGTCAAGCCACACAAACCACGTCCAGAGCCGTCCGCATTGAACAGAATGGCGGGCCCGAAGAACTGAAGCTGGTCGAGGTTGCTGTTGGTGAGCCGGGCCCCGGCGAAATCCGCATTCGCCACAAGGCCGTGGGCCTGAACTTCATCGATGTGTACCAGCGCAGCGGCCTGTACAAGCTGCCCATGCCCCTTCAACTGGGCATGGAGGCTTCGGGTGTGGTGGAGGCGGTGGGCGAGGGCGTGACGCACCTCAAGGCTGGCGACCGCGCCGCCTATGCCAGCCAGCCGCCGGGCAGCTATTGCGAGCTGCGGGTGATGCCCGCCAAATGCGTGTGCAAGCTGCCGGATGCGATTTCGTTCGAGACGGGCGCGGCGATGATGCTCAAGGGCCTGACCGCGCAGTATTTGCTGCGCCGCACGCAGCCGCAGGGCGGCCTCAAGGAAGGTGATTTTGTGCTGTTTCATGCGGCGGCCGGCGGCGTGGGCCTGATTGCCTGCCAGTGGGCCAAAGCCATGGGCCTGCAGCTGATCGGCACGGCGGGGTCGGATGAAAAATGCGCGCTGGCCAAGGCGAATGGCGCGGCCTTCGTCATCAATTACGCGAAGGAGGACTTCGTCGCCCGCGTGAAGGACATCACCGGCGGCAAGGGTGTGAAGGCGGTCTACGACTCGGTCGGCAAGGACACCTTTCTCAAATCGCTGGACTGTCTGCGCCCCTTTGGCTTGCTGGCCAACTTCGGCAATGCCTCGGGCAAGGTCGAGCCGCTGGATATTGGTGTGCTGGCCGCCAAGGGCTCGCTGTATGTGTCGCGCCCGACCCTGTTCACCCACATCGCCACCCGCGAGACCACGCAGGAAATGGCCGACGACCTGTTTGCCATGGTGACCAGCGGCAAGATCAAGATCGCCATTGACCAGCGTTTCCCCTTGGCCGATGTGGCCGAGGCGCATCGGTCGCTCGAGGCACGCAAGACCACGGGCTGCACCATCCTGACGCTGTAAGGCAGGCGGGGGCTCTTGCGGTAAACCTGTGTAAAGCCACGGGCCGCATTCAACGCAAGGCGCGGCGAATGCGTTACAACGGGCAGCAGGAGAAAAACATGCCCATAGCGATCACCCAGGCTGGCGTGCTGGCGGCCTTCCTGGCTTGCCTTGCCGGTCCCGCGGCGTATGCGCAGACCGATGCCGCGCCGTCCCCGGCCAACGTCGCCGCCGCTTGGCGCGTCGCCTCGCGCCTGGGCTATGCGCCCACACCGGCCTCGGCGCAGGCCGCGGAGGCGTCACCCAAAGCCTGGGCGCTGCAACAACTGGACGCGGCCTACGCCGCGAGCCGCCGCCCTCCCGCCCTTCCCGCCGAGCTGGCCGGCATCAATGCGCCGCTCAACGAGATCGCGCGTAGCTTCCAGGCCGAGCGGGAGGCGCGCAGGACCTTGCGTGAAACGGCCAGGACCGGCACGGCCGCCACAGCGGAGACGGGCGCAGGCGCGGAAAAATTCAGCCGCGACATGGCCCAAGGCGCCGCCGCATGGCGCTTGATGTCCTGCAGCGATCCGGCACTGGAAAACCCGCTGCTGGCGCGCATGACTGAATTCTGGTTCAACCACCTCAATGTGTTCGTCGGCAAGGGGGCGGTGCGCCCGTTTGTCGGCCACTACGAGGTCAATGTGATCCGTGCCAACGCCCTGGGCCGTTTTGAAGACCTGCTGCTGGCCAGTGCCAAGCATCCGGCCATGCTGTTTTACCTGGACCAGGCGCAGAGCAACAACCGCGGCCTCAATGAAAACTACGCTCGCGAATTGATGGAGCTGCACACGTTGGGCGTGAACAGCGGCTACACGCAAAAAGACGTGCGTGAACTGGCCCGCATCCTCACCGGCTGGACGGTCAACCTCAAGGACGGCGAGGGCTTTCGCTTTGCCGAGCGCCTGCACGACAAGGAAGGCAAGGTCCTGCTGGGCCGCACCTTCGGCAACGAGAGCCTTTCGGAAGGCGAGGAGGCCATCCGCTACCTGGCACGGCGGCCCGAGACGGCGCGGCGGGTCTCCACGCGGCTGGCGAGTTTCTTTGTGGCCGACAAGCCCCCACTCGCGTTGGTCGACCGGTTGGCAAGCACCTTCACCGCCACGCAAGGCGACATCCGCGCGGTGATGCGCACCTTGATCGAGTCGCCGGAGTTCTGGGCGCGGGACAACCAGCTCTTCAAGACACCGCTGGACTTTGCCTGCTCAGCGCTCACAGCGGCCGGCGGCGTAAAGGAGCGCCGCGACATCGTGCAGACCCTGGGTTTTCTTGCGCAGGCCGGCCAGCCCATGCACGGCTGGCAAACGCCCGACGGCTACAAGACCGATGCCGGCACCTGGCTCGCGCCCGAGGCTCTGACCCGTCGCGCCGACTACGCCATGAGCCTGGCCCAGCGCATGGCGGAGCCTTCCTACCTCAACACTTTTTTCAGCAGCGCCACGCGTGAGCGCATCGCGCAGGAACCCGCGCAGATGCGCACCGGCCTGATGCTGGCCAGCCCCGACTTCATGCGCAAATAAACGGCACCGAGGAGTCCCATGAATTCCAACCCTTCTTCATCGGCGTATCCGCTGCCGCGCCGCAGGGTGCTGGGCCTGGGGGCGCTGTCGCTGAGCGTGCCCGGCGTGTGGGCACAACCCTTGCCTGTGGGCCTGGCGGGCCGATCAGGTCTGGACGGCGGGCGCCTGATCGTCGTCTTCCTGCGCGGCGCGTATGACGGCCTGTCGGCTTTCGTGCCCTATGCGGACAAGGACTACTACGCCATTCGCCCCAACATCGCGATCGCGGCGCCCGACGGTACGGCGCAAACGGCCATCCGGCTCGACAAAACCTTCGCCCTGCACCCCGCGCTGACTCCGCTGTTGCCCTTGTGGCAGCAAGGCGTTCTGGGCTTCGTGCCCGCGGCCGGCCTGCCCGCGCCCAACCGTTCGCACTTCGATGCGCAGTACCAGATGGAGATTGCGCAAAGCGGCAAAACCAGCGGCGCGCCGGGATGGCTCAACACCACGGCAGGCCTTGGCAAAGCCGCCGCGCCGGGCGCGGCCGCGCTCGGTGTGGGGGAGGCCAACCCCGCCATCCTGGGCGGGCAGGCCGCCGTCCGGCTGATCCCGCGTGGCCAGTCGGCCGAACGCAGCGGTGTGCTGGCCAACGACAGAACCCGCCAGGCGCTGATGGACCTGTACGCGGGCAACGACAAGGTCAGCGAGGCCTTCCGCCAGGGCGTGGGCAGCCGCATGCAGAGCGCGCAGGAGCTCACGGAGCAAAGAGCCGAAAAGGCCGCGAAGGTCGAAAAAATGGCGCAAGACGACAGGCGCATGGCCGACAAGCGCCTGGACCGCGACGGCACGCCCGCCAACGTTCAGGCCCAGGCGGCGCAAATGCTGGCGGCCAGCAACGGCGCGGCCGACCCGGTGGGCCTGCAGCTGGATGCGCAGCACCTGGGCACGCTGATGCGCAACGACCGCAAGCTGCGCCTCGGGTTTTTGTCGGCGGGCGGCTGGGATACGCATGCCAACCAGGGCGCCGCCACTGGTCAGCTGGCCAACAACCTGGGCAACCTGGCGCGTGGCATCGCGCAGCTGCGCCAGGACTTTTCCGAGCCCGGCGACGTGGTTGTGGCGATGAGCGAATTCGGGCGCACCAGCGCCGAAAACGGCACACGCGGCACCGACCACGGCTTTGGCAATGCCATGTGGCTCATGGGCAGCCGCATCGCCGGCGGGCGCTGGCATGGCCAGTGGACGGGGCTGGCGCAAAGCAACCTCAACGAAGGCCGCGACCTGCCGGCCCACCACGACTACCGCGCGGTGCTGGCCCAGGTGCTGCGCGGCACCTTCGCCCTGGGTGATGCGCAGCTGGCCGCGGTGTTGCCGGGCGCCAGCTGGGACCAGCGCCTGGACGGCCTGTTCACCAGGGCCTGAGTTCTTTCTGCGGGATTTTCGCGGCCTTGCGGTCCTCGCTGGACGACGGCCGCGAAGGTAAACTGGCGCGAGCCATGAACCCGCCCGCTTCTTTTGACCCGCAATGGTTGCGCGACCTGCGTGCCCGCGCCACCGTGCCGCCCCTGCGCCCGCGTGTGCCGCTGTGGGCGGGTGAGTCCATCATCGGCTCGGTGGAGCCCGGTTTCCTGCACCAGCTGGCCCTGCATACCATGACGGACGGCCACCATCCGCTGCTCAAGGAAGAACACCCCGAGCAACTCGGCTGGCGCCTGATGGGTGACGTGACGACCAGCCTGAACCACGTGGCCGTTGCCCTGCTCGAGGCCGGCCTGGCGGGCGCCTGGCGCAATGAACAGCTGGCGGTGCCTGACCAGCTGGGCCATCGCAAGGGGACGGTAGAACGCGCAGCGGTCCGGCCGCTGGGCATCACCACGCTGGCCGTACACCTGGTGGGGCAGGCGCCGGATGGCCGCTTCTGGGTGCAGCAACGCGCTTTTGACAAGGCCAATGACCCGGGCCAGTGGGACACCCTGATGGGCGGCATGGTGTCGGCGGTGGACACGGTGGAGAGCGCGCTGGTGCGTGAAACCTGGGAAGAGGCCGGGCTGCATGCGGCCGACCTGCAGGACATGCGCTACGGCGGACGCCTGAGCACCTGCCGCCCATGCAGCGATGGCAAGGGGGCGGGTTATGTCAGCGAAAACATCGACTGGTATTGCTGCACCGTGCCCGAGCGGCTGGTCCCGAACAACCAGGATGGCGAGGTTGAGCAGTTTTGCCTGATGGACGCGGAGCAACTGCTGAACGCCCTGCAGCGGGGTGAGTTCACGACTGAAGCCGCGCTGATTCTCTGCGATGTGCTGAAGCTGCCCTGAGCCGCACGCGAGGCTTGCTGGCCCGGTCAGGGCTGGTCGGTCAGCACCATGGGCCGCAGGCGGTTGGGCGCCAGGGCGCCGGCCGAGTCAAGAATCGGGTAGGCGATGGAGCAGATATGCGAGTTGATGCGCTTCAACTCGCTGATCAGGTCGATGTGCAGGGAGCTGGTTTCCAGGCTTTGCAGCGTGTTGGCGGACAGCCGGCCCAGGTGGGTGGTGGCATAGGCGCGCTCCAGATCGCGAAAGCGGGCTTTTTCCTCCAGCAGCTTCTGGGCGTCACGCACCGTGCCGTTCAAAAACACGCTCATGCCCAGGCGCAGGTTATCAATCAGCCGCTCATGCAACTCCGCGATTTCGGCCATGCCGGCTTCCGAGAAGCTGCGGGCGGGTTTGATTTTTTTGTCTTCAATATCAATCAGCACCCGCTCGATGATGTCGCCGATCTGCTCCATGTTGATGGTGAAGCTGATGATGTCGGTCCAGCGGCGGCTTTCTTCATCACTCAGGGCTTCGCGGGAAATTTTGGTCAGGTAGTACTTGATCGCCGAATACAGCGTATCCACCGTATCGTCGAGTTTGCGCAGGTCTTCAGCCAGCTTGATGTCATCTTTTTTGATGACTTCAAGCACGCCGCGCAGCATGGTCTCCACCACATCGGCCTGGTACATGGCCTCACGCGCCGCGCACGAAATCGCCAGCGAGGGCGTGGCCAATGCGGAAGGGTCCAGATGGTGGTGGCGCGTGCTGGCGTCGGTCTTTTTTGCGGCCTTGGGCAGCCAGACTCCAATCCAGCGCGCCACCGTATGGGTCAGGCCAATGAAGACCGCACCGATGATGACATTGAAGCCGAAGTGGAACAGTACCACCGCTATGGCCGGCTCACCCAGCAGCGGGCGCACATGCCGCAGCCACAGGCCGATCAGCGGTGCGGCCATGACAATGCCCAGCACCTTGAACACCAGGTTGCCCATCGGTACCTGCCGCGTTTCGATGGAGGACCTTGCCGTGGTCAGCACGGCCAGCAGGCCGCTGCCCAGGTTGGCGCCCAGCACCAGGCCCAGGGCGACGTCCAGCGGAATGACGTTGGTGCCGGCCAGCGCGGCGGTGAGCAGTACGATTGCCAGGCTGGAATAAGACACCACGGACAACACTGCGCCGGTGGTGATTTCCAGCAGCAGGTCACTGCTGAGCGATGCCAGCAGCGCCTTGACAGCTGGTGCCCGGGTCAGCACCTCGGTGGAGTCCGTGACCAGCCGCAAGGCCAGCAGCATCAGGCCCAAGCCAATCAGGACGCGGCCCAGGCGGCCTGCATTGCTGTCCTGGCGCGAGATGAACAGCACCACACCCAGAAAAATGAAGAGGGGCGACAGCCAGGACAAATCAAAGGAAAACACCACCGCCATCAGGCTGGTGCCGATGTCGGCGCCCAGCATCACGGCCAACGCCAGCGGAAGCGCGATCAGTCCCTGGCCGACGAACGAAGAGACAATCAGCGCGGTGGCGGTGCCGGACTGCACCAGCGCGGTCACGCCGATGCCCGACAAGGCGGCGGTGAAACGGTTGCTGATGCTGCGCGCCAACACCTGGCGCAGACTGGCACCGAACACCCGCAGGATGCCGGTTCGTACTAGTTGGGTGCCCCAGACAAGCAGCGCAATGGCCGCCAATAAATTCAACAGATGCTTCATAAGGTCAGAAGCCACTATACGCCAGCGGGTTGAGGCGCCAGTGGCCTGACCCCATCACTGTGAAGTTAAAGCCACACTCTGAAGCTGCATTCCAAAGCCGCACGCCGGGCAGGGCGCGAGCGCGGGGCCGGGTCAGCTTCTGCGTACGCGGCGCAATTCGTCCAGCACCAGGCAGATCGCGCCGATGGTGATGGCGCTGTCGGCAATGTTGAAGGCCGGGAAATGCCAGTTGCGATAGTGAAAATCCAGGAAATCCACCACGTAGCCGTGCAGGCTGCGGTCTATCACGTTGCCGACCGCCCCGCCCAGGATGCAGGCCAGCGCAAACGAGAACAGCTTCTGGCCGGCATGCGACCTGAGCAGCCACACGATCAACAGCGCGGCTGCAATGCCGATGGCGGTGAAAAACCAGCGCTGCCATCCGGACGCGGAGGCCAGGAAGGAGAACGCCGCACCGGCGTTATGAACCCGCACGACATTGAAGAAGCTGGTCACGTAGGTGGCGTCACCCAGGCGGTAATAGCCCAGGATGAGGACCTTGGTGAACTGGTCGGCAATTAACAGAATCAGGGCCAGCCCCAGCCAGGGGAGCATGGAACCCGAAGTTTTTCCGAACGCCTTGGCCATCAGGCGTACTTCCGGTCTTCACCGGCGCCATACAGGTTGCTGGTGCAACGGCCGCAAATGGTCGGGTGCGCCGGGTCATGGCCGACGTCTTTGCGGTAGTGCCAGCAGCGCTCGCATTTGGTATCGGAACTGGCGGTAACCAGGGTTTTGATTGAGGATGATGCTATTAAATCAATAGTAGACGTGATGAAGACAAACTTCAGGTCATCGCCCAAAGAGGCCAGCAGTGCGTGGTCGTCGGCCGCCAGCTCCAGGGCCACATTGGCCTGCAAGGACGACCCCACCTTGCCGTCGGCGCGCAAAGCCTCAATGTCCTTGTTCACAGCATCGCGAATTTCACGGATGCGTGACCATTTGGCCAGCAGCGCGTCGTCCTGCGGCTTGAACTCCGCATAGGTCTCCAGGAAGATGGACTCGGATTGGCCGAACACCTTCCAGGCTTCCTCGGCGGTGAAACTCAGGAAGGGCGCCATCCAGCGCAGCATGGCATGGGTGATCTGGTGCAGTGCCGTTTGCGCGCTGCGGCGCGCCAGCGACTTGGGACCTGTCGTGTACAGCCGGTCTTTCAGGATGTCGAGGTAAAAAGAGCCCAGGTCTTCGCTGCAGTAGATCTGCAGCTTGGAGACGACGGGATGGAATTCATAGACCTCGTAGTGCGCCAGGATGTCGGCCTGCAGCTGCGCCGCGCGGCTCAGCGCATAGCGGTCGATTTCCAGCATCTGGTCAAACGGCACGGCGTCTTTGGCCGGGTCGAAGTCGCTGACGTTGGCCATCAAAAAGCGCAGCGTATTACGGATGCGGCGGTAGGCGTCGACCACGCGGGCCAGGATCTTGTCGTCGATGCCCAGGTCGCCCGAGTAGTCGGTGGAGGCGCACCACAGGCGGATGATCTCGGCGCCCAGCTTGTCACTGACTTCCTGCGGCACCACCACATTGCCTTCGCTCTTGCTCATCTTGCGGCCCTTGCCGTCCACGGTGAAGCCGTGGGTCAGCAGGCCCTTGTAGGGTGCGTGGTCGTACATCGCGCAGGCTGTGAGCAGCGATGAATGGAACCAGCCGCGGTGCTGGTCATGGCCTTCCAGGTACAAATCGGCGGGCCAGGTTGACTGGGCCGCGTGGCTGTGCCTGAGCACATGGTCGTGCGTGGTGCCCGAGTCAAACCAGACGTCGAGGATGTCGGTGCTCTTGATGTAATCCGGCGCATCGGCGCCGATGATGGATTCGGCGCTCGCCTTGCTCCAGGCCTCGATGCCGCCGGCCTCCACCATGCGGGCCGCCTGGTCCATGATCTCCATGGTGCGGGGGTGCAACTCGCCGGTGGCGGTGTGGATGAAGAAGGGCAGCGGCACCCCCCAATTGCGCTGGCGGCTGATGCACCAGTCGGGCCGGCCGGCAATCATGTCGCGCAGGCGGGTCTTGCCGTTTTCCGGGTAGAAGCTGGTTTCTTCGATGGCGGCCAGGGCCAGTTCGCGCAGGGTTTTTCCGGCCTTGTCCTTGGTGAAGACACCCACGCCTTCATCCATGCGCACAAACCACTGGGCTGCGGCGCGGTAGATCACCGGGGTCTTGTGGCGCCAGCAATGGGGGTAGCTGTGAACGATGTCGTGCGTGTCAAACAGGCGGCCATGCTCACGCAGCTTGTCGATGATCAGTGGCGCGGCCTTCCAGATGTTGAGGCCGCCGAAGAGCGGTAATTCGTCGACATAGCGGCCGTTGCCCTGCACCGGATTCAGGATGTCGTCGTAGGCGATGCCGTTGACCACGCAGGAGTTAAAGTCTTCCACGCCATAGGCAGGCGAGGAGTGCACGATACCCGTGCCGTCGTCCGCCGTCGCGTAGTCGGCCAGAAACACCGGGCTGAAGCGCTGGTAGCCCTGGTTCCCGTTGTCATCTTTTACGTCATACAGCGGATGCATGAACTTCAGCAGCGCCAGGTTTTTGCCCTGCGTGGTGGCCAGCACGGTGCCGGTGAGCTGGTAGCGCTCCAGGCATTTGTCGACCAGCGACGCGGCCAGCAGCAGGATGCCGCGCTGGGTGTCGACCAGCGCGTATTCCAGCTCGGGGTTGAGGTTGAGCGCCTGGTTGGAGGGGATGGTCCACGCCGTGGTGGTCCAGATCACCGCAAAGGCGTCCTTGGCCAGGCTTGGCAGGCCGAAGGCGGCGGCGAGTTTGTCGGGCTCGGCGCTTTTGAAGCCCACGTCCAGGGTCTGTGACTTCTTGTCGGCGTATTCGATTTCAAATTCAGCCAGCGAGGAGCCGCAGTCGAAACACCAGTACACCGGCTTCAGGCCGCGGTAGACAAAGCCGCGTTCCATGATGCGCTTGAGCGCACGGATTTCGTTGGCCTCGTTGGCATGGTCCATCGTGCGGTAGGGGTTGTCCCATTCACCCAGCACGCCCAGGCGCTTGAAGTCGGCCATCTGGCCGGCGATCTGCTCGGTGGCAAAGGCGCGGCACTTGGCCTGCACCTCGGCGCGGGCATCCAGGGGCGACGGGCCGCTCCCTAGCCCCTGGGCGGCCCCCTCGGGGGGCAGCGAGCCACGCGCAGCGGGGAGCGTGGGGGCCAGTTTTCGGCCATGTAATTTCTCGATGGCGTTTTCAATTGGCAGGCCGTGGCAGTCCCAGCCCGGCACATAGATGGCGTCCAGTCCCTTGAGCTGGCGCGCCTTGACGATCATGTCTTTCAGGACCTTGTTGACGGCGTGGCCGATGTGGATCTTGCCGTTGGCGTAGGGCGGGCCGTCATGCAGCACGAACTTCGGCGCACCGCAGCGTGCATCGCGCAGTTTCTTGTAAATGCCTTTGTCGTCCCATTCCTTCACCCAGCCGGCCTCGCGCTTGGGCAGGTCGCCGCGCATCGGAAAGGGGGTGTCGGGCAGGTTCAGGGTGCTGCGGTAATCGGTTTTGTTGTCAGGCATGGGTGTCGCTCGAAAAGGCTTCGACAGGCTCAGCCCGAACGGCTGTGTTGGGGGGAAGGGGAAGAGTAAAAGGCCGCTCGCCCTGAGCCTGTCGAAGGGCTGCGACCGGGGCGACGAGGTCGTCTAAATTCGGTCTCGCGTGGTCTGGCGGCTGGTTTCCGTGTGCATGGATGCCGAAAAAGCCTGGGCCAAAGATGCCTGGGCAAAGTACGCCCGTGCGTCTTCGCAGTCCCTGGCAATGCCCGCTTTCAGGCTGACCAGACCGTCGTATTTCAGTTCGTCGTGCAGTTTGTGTAGCAGTTCCACGCGGATGATTTTACCGTATGCCCCCTCCGCGCCCAGGTTCGCCGGCCATTCGAGGCAATAGGTTTCGAGCAGGACGCGTCCGCCATTGACGTCGCGCGGGTCCAGCGAAGGGCGTATGCCCAGGTTGGCCACCCCCGGCAATGGCTCGGCGGCCAGCCCATGCACATGCACCGCAAAAATCCCGCTGGCAGCCGGTTTCCAGTGGGAAAACCGCAGGTTGAGCGTGCGAAAACCCAGGTCGCGGCCCAGTTTTCGGCCGTGCACCACATGGCCCGAGATGCTGTACGGCCGGCCCAGCAGGCTGGCCACCCGGTCCATCCGGCCTTCTCCGAGTGCTTCCCGCACGGCAGAACTGGACACCCGGGTGCCATGCACCTCATAGCTGTTCATGCGGGCCACGTCAAAACCCAGGCGCTCGCCCGCCGCGTCCAGCATGGCGTAGTCGCCCGCGCGTTTGGCGCCAAAGCGGAAATCGTCGCCCACCAGCACGTATTTTGTCCCCAGGCCCTGCACCAGCACGTCCTGGATAAAGGCTTCGGGGGTTTGCGAGGACAGCCGGGCATTGAAAGGCAGCACCACGCACTGGTCAATGCCGCAGCGCGCCAGCTCGGTGAGCTTGTCGCGCAGCGTGGCAATGCGCGCGGGCGCAAGCTCGGGCTTGCGGGCGACGGCGGCGAAATAGTCGCGGGGATGGGGCTCAAAACTCATCACGCAACTGGGCACGCCGCGGTGCTGGGCCTCATTTTTAAGCAATGCCAGCATGGCCTGGTGGCCCCGGTGCACGCCATCGAAATTGCCGATGGTCAAGGCGCAGCCGGGCGCCAGTTCGGGATGGTGGTAACCACGGAAGACTTTCATGGGGTGATTATCGTTTCCATAGCGCCGGAGCCCGGTTGGACGTGGCCTGAACGTGGTTAATGGGGGATTTGAACCTCATTGTCATGATTTCACTGTATATTGATACACGGTTGGTCCGATTTCGTGTTTCCATGTTCATGGAGGTTCGTTTTGAAGGTCTTGAAGCTCTCAGCCCAGGGGTTGCCACAGTCGTGGATCAGCCTAGAGGAAGCCGTGTTGCATTACGCGGCGGACGAAGTGCGCTGGGAGATGGGCGCGCGGGTCGCCACCTTTCATGGCGGTCACAACGCCATCACCGGAATTCAGTCGGTCATCTCCATCAACAGCATCATTGGCACCAAGGGCGTGCCCAACATCAATCCGTTTGACCTCAAACCCGGACTGACCAACAGCAAGCTGTTTGCGCGGGACCGCAATGTGTGCGCTTACTGCGGCGGGCATTTCCACGAGGAAGACCTGACGCGCGAGCACATCATTCCTTTCGCCCAGAACGGCATCGACACCTGGATGAATGTGGTGACGGCCTGCCGCGCCTGCAACCACCGCAAAAGCAGCCGCACACCCGAGCAGGCCCACATGCCGCTGATCTACACCCCCTATGTGCCCAGCCTGTGGGAGGATTTCATCCTGCGCAACCGCCGCATCCTGGCGGACCAGATGGAGTTCCTGATGGCGCACATCCCCAAAACGTCACGCCTGCACGCGTGACGATCTGAGGCTTTCACGCCTGCATACCTGCACGCTCCAGGCGGTCCGCGCCTGTTCCTTCATCCTTCATCCTTCAGGCAAACACGCCGGCCGTCTCCTGCATCCGGCTTGACACCTCGCCCAGGTGGTGCAACGTGTCGCCAAACGTCATCTCCAGCTGGGTCAGTTTCTTGAAGTAATGGCTGACGATATATTCGTCGGTCACGCCGATGCCGCCATGCAGCTGCACGGCCTGCTGGCCGACAAAACGCATGGAGACGCCCAGCTGGTACTTGGCGCGGGCCAACGCCCGGCGGCGTTCGTCCGTCGGCGCATTGAGCTTGAGCGAGGCGTAGTAGCTCATGGAGCGCGCCAGCTCCAGCTGCATCTTCATGTCGGCCACGCGGTGGCGCAGTGCCTGGAAGCTGCTGATGGCCACGCCAAACTGCTTGCGCGTGTTCATGTACTCGACCGTGACAGCTAGCGTTTTGTCCATCACGCCCACCGCTTCGGCGCAGGTGGCGGCAATGCCGATGTCGATGGCGTGCGAGAGCGCGGTGAGGCCTTCCAGCGTGACCAGGCTGGCCGGCGCATTTGTGAGCGTCACCTCCGCGGCGCGCGCGCCGTCCTGGGTGCTGTAACCGCGGGTGGCAACACCTGTTGCGGTGCGCTCCACCAGAAACAGCGCCAGCTTGCCGCTGGCCATGGCTGGCACAAGGAAGGCGTCGGCCAGGTCACCCGCCGGTACTATGCTTTTGACTGCTGTCAGCGACCAGGCGTCGCCGCTTGCAACTGCTGTTGCTTCGCATTGTTCCAACCGGTAGCGGGCAGCCCGTTCCTGATAAGCCAGCGCCACCAGGCTTGCGCCCGAGGCAATGTTCGGCAGCCAGGCGGCCTTGACGGCATCGGGTGCGTAGCCGGAGAGCACAGCGCTGGTGACCAGGGTCTGGGCCAAGGGCTCCAGCACCATGCCGCGCCCCAGCTCTTCCATGACCACCATGCCTTCCACCGGCCCCATGCCCATGCCACCGCCGTTCTCGGGGATGTACAGGCCTGTCAGACCCAGTTCGGCCAGCTGGCCATAGGCCTCGCGTGAGAAACCGCCGGCTTTTTCAATGCTGCGCCTGCGTTCGAAGTCGTAGCCTTTGTCCACCCATTTGCGAACTGCGTCGCGCAGTTGTTCCTGGTCATCGGTGAAATCGAAATCCATAGTGCTTTCCTTTAAACCAGCCTTTAAACCAGCATTAACCCAAGACGACTTGTGAAACGATGTTTCGCTGGACCTCGTTGGAGCCGCCGTAAATCGTGGTTTTGCGCATATTGAAATAGGTGGACGCCAGCGGCGCATTGGCCAGCACGCCGCCCGGGAAGTTGCCCTGCCAGCCGGCTTCCATGGCCTCTTCGATGAAAGGCAGGCTGAACGGGCCGGCGGCCAGCATCATCAGCTCGCTGTAACGCTGCTGGATCTCGCTGCCGCGGATCTTGAGCAGCCCGGCGATGTCCAGCGAGTTCTTGCCGGATTTTTCAGCGGACAGCACGCGCAGCACCAGCATTTCCAGCGCCACCACATCCACTTCAAGCTTGGCGATCTCGTCGCGAAACCGCATGTCGTCATAAACGTTTTCCGCTTTGGCGATGCGCTTGAGTCGTTCCAGTTCGCGCTTGGCGCGGTTGACGTCGGCAATGTTGGTGCGCTCGTGGCTGAGCAGGTGCTTGGCGTAGGTCCAGCCCTTGTTTTCCTCGCCGATCAGGTTTTCCGCGGGCACTTCCACGTTGTCAAACCAGACCTCGTTGACTTCGCTTTCGCCATCGAGCAGCTTGATGGGGCGCACTGTGACGCCGGGCGACTTCATGTCGATCAGCAAAAAGGAGATGCCGGTTTGCGGTTTGCCGGAGGTAGAGGTGCGCACCAGGCAGAAAATCCATTCGCCGTACTGGCCCAGCGTGGTCCAGGTTTTCTGGCCATTGACGATGTATTTGTCGCCCTGCCGTTCGGCCCGGCATTTGACCGACGCAAGATCGGAGCCGGAGCCTGGCTCACTGTAGCCCTGGCTCCACCAGACGTCGCCGCTGGCGATGCCCGGCAGAAAGCGCTTTTGCTGCTCGGCGTTGCCGAAGGCCATGATGACGGGAGCGACCATCACTGGGCCAAAGGGCACGACACGTGGCGCGCCGGCCAGTGCGCATTCTTCTTCAAACAGGTGCTTTTGCACGGCGTTCCAGCCCGGGCCGCCAAATTCCTTGGGCCAACCGTGACCCAGCCAGCCTTTTTTGCCCAGGATTTTGGCCCAGCGCTGCATGTCGTCACGCGACAGGCGCAGGGCGTTGTGTACCTTGTGCGAAATATCAGCCGGCAGGCTGGCATGAACCCAGGCGCGTATTTCTTCGCGAAATGCCTGCTCTTCAGGGGTGAAAGCTAAATCCATACATGTCTCCGTCGATTTCCACGGTTTTAGCACGAATGTGCTTTTTGACCTGTCAAAACGGGGACAAACCGGCCTAATTTGGCGAATGATCGTGGGCGTCATCCGGTGTTTCAGGCAGTGCAATGCCCAGTTGCTCGCTGATGTTCAGGACATGGCTGCGCAGTTGCGCGTTGTCTGCCTTGAGCCGGGCCAGCTTGTTTTCAAGGGCGGTCACGCGGGCCAGAAGGCCTTCGGCCTCAGCGGTCGTGGGTGCGCTGGCCATCAGGGCCTGGATGTCGGGCTCGCCGCACAGCAGGTGAACCCAGCGTTGTTCGCGGGCGCCTGCTGCGCGGGGCAGTTTTTGCACCGTGGCCTGGCCACCGTCCTCGCCGCGCTGTTGTAGCTCAAGCAACACCGTTTCCACCGCTGCCGAGTCGGCAAACCGGTACCAGCGCTCGCCATTGGTGCGCAGCTCGGCGGCGGTTTGCGGGCCGCGCAGCATCAGCAGGCCCATCACCATGGCCTGGGGCTCGTTGACCCCTGCGGCGCGCTGAAAGTTGTGTTCAAAGCGAGGCACGCGGCTGGAGCTGCCCTCAAAGACCAGACTTTGTGCTTTCAGGCTGTCAATGGCGGCGCGCGCTTCATCGTCATTCACCTCCATCAAGGGGTCGCGGCTGGTTTTCTGGTTGCAGCCCGACACGAGTGCGTTCAGGCTCAGGGGGTAACTGTCGGGCACGGTGCGGGCTTTTTCCATGAGTGTGCCCAGCACGCGGGCTTCAATCGGGGTCAGGGTTCTGATGGTCATAAACTAGGGTGATATTTGAAAGAGGCACCAGAAGGTGATAAGAAACAATATGGGAAGCAGTCCAAAGAACATCGTTATTTTGATCTCTGGCACGGGCTCCAACATGGTGGCCATCGCGAATGCAGCGCAAAAAGAGCGGTGGCAGGAAACACTGCATGCCCGCGTGGCCTGCGTCATCAGCAACAAGCCGGCTGCCGCGGGGCTGGCCACCGCGGCCGGGCTGGGCATTGCGACGCAGGTGATTGATCACAAGCAATTTGACTCACGCGATGCGTTTGACGCAGCGCTGCAGCGCGCCATCGACAGCTACCAGCCCGCACTGGTGGTGCTGGCCGGCTTCATGCGCATATTGACGCCCGCTTTTGTGGCGCATTACGCCGGTCGGCTGGTCAATATTCATCCGTCCCTGCTGCCCGCCTTCACCGGCCTCAATACCCATCAACGGGCCATCGATGCGGGCTGCAAGGTGGCCGGTGCCACGGTGCACCTGGTCACGGCCGATCTTGACCACGGCCCCATCCTGGCCCAGGCGGTGGTGCCCATTCTTGCGGGAGACAGCGCGAACACGCTGGCCGCCCGTGTGCTGAGCCAGGAGCACCTGATCTATCCGCGGGCAATCCGCGAATTGCTGGACAGGCCGCTGACTGATGGTCGCTGACCACTGATCGCTGATCGCTGACCCGGCACCGCGCCATGAACCCGGTGCGGCGTTCTCCTTCTGTCCGGCGGATTCACCGCTTGCGGTGTTGCCGTCCAAATCTGCTGGCTCCATCTCACCTGGCGGCCCCTTGCTTCAGGGTAAACACTATTCAAACCCGCTTGCGGTTGCGTGAAAAGCTACTTATTATTCTCCAAGTTACTTAAAAGTAGGTTTTTAGCCAGAACCTTCAAATAACCAGGAGACATGGTGAAAGTTGCAGCAGTTCCTTCTTTGCTGGAAGTTGAAGATATCACTCTGACCTTCGGTGGCGTCAAGGCGCTGCGCGGCGTCGGGTTCAGCGTGAAAGCCGACTCCATCACGTCGGTGATTGGCCCGAACGGTGCCGGCAAGACCTCTGTGTTCAACACCATTTCCGGCTTTTATCGCCCCAGCGCTGGCAGCATCCGCTTCGCAGGGCAGTCGCTTGACGGCATGGCACCGCCCAGGCGGGCCGCGCTGGGTCTGGCACGCAGCTTCCAGAACATCGCGCTGTTTCGCGGCATGACGGTGCTCGACAACATCAAGCTCGGCCGCCATTGCCACCTCAAGACCGGGCCCTTGCAGGCGCTGTTTTACAGCCCTGCCGCACGGCGCGAAGAGCAGGAGCTTCGCCGCGAAATCGAGGACCGCATCATCGACTTCCTGGAAATCGACCACATTCGCAAGGCGCCGGTATCAGCGCTGTCGTATGGCCTGCAAAAGCGCGTCGAACTCGCGCGCGCCCTGGCCATGAAGCCCAAGCTGCTGCTGCTCGATGAACCTGTCGCCGGCATGAACCGCGAGGAAACCGAAGACATGGCGCGTTTTATCCTGGAGGTGCGGCGCGAGTGGGGCGTAACGGTGCTGATGGTCGAGCACGACATGGGCATGGTGATGGACCTGTCGGACCATGTGGTGGTGCTGAACTTTGGCCAGGTAATTGCCGACGGCACGCCGGCCGAAGTGCAGGCCAACCCGGAGGTCATCAAGGCCTATCTGGGCTCGGGCAACATCGAAGCGCTGCGCGCAAGATTCCAGCAAGCCGCGCAGGCCGGCAAGCGGGCAGGCATGGACAAGGACGAGAGGCTTGCAGCATGAACATCGACTGGTGGCTGCTGTTCGAAATCAGCCTGGCCGGACTAGGCACCGGTGGCCTGTATGCGCTGACGGGCCTGGCTTTCGTGATGATCTACAAGGCCACGCGGGTGGTGAACATCGCCATCGGCGAAATGCTGATGATCAGCGCCTACATTTTCTTTGCGTTTTCGGCGGGCATGGGCTTGCCGATCTGGCTGGCGATACCCGGCGCGCTGCTGGTATCGGGCGCGTTTGGCGCGCTGGTAGAGCGCACCATGATCCGGCCCATGCTGGGTGAATCGCCAATTTCCTCCTTCATGGTCACGGTCGGCCTCTCGTCGATTCTGGTCGGGCTGGTCGAGCTGATCTGGACCGCCGACCAGCAGCGCCTGCCTGAATTTTTGCCGTCCAAACCGATCGAGATTGGCGAGGCTTTTGTGTCGCCCAAGATCTTCTACGGCTTCTGGATTGCCGTGCTGTTGATCGTGGTGGTGCTGCTGGTGTTTCGCTTCTGGCGCGGCGGCGTGGCGCTGCGGGCCACGGCGTCGGACCAGGCTGCGGCGTACTCCATGGGCATCAACGTGCCGCGCGTGTTTTCGCTGGCGTGGGTGGCTGCGGCCATGATCGCGGGCGTCGCCGGCATCGTGGTGGGATCGATCGGTGGCATCTCATCCGCCATGGGCGTGTTCGGCCTGTCGGTGCTGGTGGTGGTGATCTTCGGCGGGCTCGACAGTGTGCTCGGCGCACTGGTGGGCGGCATTCTGGTGGGCCTGGTCGAGGCCTTAACCGGCTTCTATTTGGGCGGTGAATACAAAATTCTGGCCACCTTCAGCCTGCTGGTATTGATTCTGATGGTCAGGCCCTACGGCCTGTTCGGCACCCACGAAATTGAGAGGCTCTGATGCGCATTGGTTCTGCCAAAGAAAGCTACGCGGGCGACACCGCCCTGTTCGACAGCACCACCCAGCGCGTCTGGATGGGTGTACTCGCTCTGACCTTGTGTGCCTTCCCCTTTGTCGCCAGCGAATACTGGCTCTACCTTGCGTGCCTGGTGGCCATCAACATCGCCAGCACCAGTGGGCTCAATATCCTGACCGGCTACACCGGCCTCGTGAGCCTGGGACAGGCCGCCTTCATGGGGCTGGGTGCCTACACGGTGGCGATTTTGCAGATCCGCTTTGGCCTGCCTTTTGTGGTCAACCTGCTGGCCGGTGGCTGCGTCGCCATGCTCGCCGGTGTGCTGGTCGGTTTGCCGTCGCTGCGCGTGAAAGGCCTGTACCTGGCGATTGCCACCATTGCGGCGGGTGTCATCGCGCATTTCATCTTCTCGCATTTCAGCAGTTTGACCGGTGGCAGCAGCGGCTTGACGGTGCCACCAGCGCGATTTTTTGGCATCGAGCTGGACAACTCCTTCAAGCTGTACTGGGTGATCGTGCCGGTCATGGGGCTGATGCTGCTGGGCGCCGTCAACCTGTTTCGCACCCGCATCGGCCGTGCTTTCATCGCCATCCGTGACCGCGATATTTCGGCCGAGGTGCTGGGCATCTCGCTGCTGCGCTACAAGCTGTTGTCGTTTGCGATCTCGTCGTTTTACGCCGGCGTGGCCGGGGGCCTGTTTGCCTACTTCTTCCGCGCAGTCTCGCCCGAGAGTTTTCCGCTGCTGATGTCGATCTTTTTCCTCGCCGCCGTCATCGTCGGCGGCATGGGCAGCATCTTGGGCAGCATTCTCGGTGCGGTGTTCATGACGCTGGTGCCCGAGTTGCTCAAGCTCATCGTGGGCTGGCTGCCCCTGGCGTCTTTTGGCGGAAATGCCGCGCTGATTCTGTCGCCCGTTCGCACCATCGTGTTCGGTTTGATGATCGTGCTGTTCCTGATCTTCGAGCCGCATGGCCTGGCGGAGGTGTGGCGACGCATCCGCCGGCTGTTTCACCTGTGGCCCTTCCGTACCTGAACCTGCATTTAAATCAACCAGGAGACAACCATGAAAAGCTTCCGCAGAACAATTTGCCTGGCGACGCTCGCCGCCGCCGCCTTGGCCATAGCGCCCGCCGCGCTGGCACAAAAGACGCCTCCGAAAACAGCACCGCAAGAAGACATCGTGTTGGGCGGCTCTATACCGCTGACGGGCGTGTTCGCCTTTGCGGGCATAGGCATCGACCAGGGCATCAAGGATTACCTGACCATTCTCAACGAGGGTGGCGGCATCAAAGGCCGCAAGGTGCGCTACGTGCCCGAGGACACCGGCTACAAGGTTGACCAGTCGATGGCGGCATTCAAGAAAATTACCAGCCAGAACAAGGTCAGCCTTTACTACGCCGACTCCACCGCGTTTGTCAAAACCGTCAACCCCGAACTGGAGCGCAACCAGAACATCCTGATGACCGGCGCCTCGTTCGCCAAGGAAATCAGTGACGCGCAGAAGTACCCGCTGCAGTTCATGGTGGGCCCCAATTACAGCGAGATGGTCGGCATCCTGCTGCAGTACATCGCCAAGACCAAACCCGGCGCCAAGGTCGCGCTTGTGTACTCGGACACCGAGTTCGGCCGCGACCCGGTCGACGCCGCACGGACCGAGGCCAAGAAACTGGGCCTGAACCTGGTCAGCGAAATCGTCACGCCGCCGAGCAGCGTGGACGTGTCGGCCGAGGTCATCAAGCTGCGCCGCGCGGACCCCGACTACACCATCTTTCACGGCTACGTCTCGGCACCAATTCCTGAATTCATCAACCAGGCCAAGGCCCTGAATCTCAAGACCGCGTTCATGGGCACCTTCTGGAGCATGGACAACTCGACCGTCATGCGCATGGGCGCGAATGTCGATGGTTTTCTGGGCGTCATGCCTTACCGTTACTACTACGACACCGAAGGCAAAGCGCCGATGCTGGAGCGCATCCGCAAGATGCGCCCCGAGTACCAGAGCACAGGCTACATGCAGGGCTTCCTGAGCGCCATGCTGCTGACCGAGGCTGCCAAACGCACGTTGGACGCGGGCAATGAGCTGACCGGCAAGAACATGAAAACCGCGCTCAGCTCGATCCGCAATTTCGACACCGGCGGCGTCATTGGCGTGCCCTTGTCGATCAAGGGCAACTCCATTCCCGTGGGCCGCATCTACCGGGCCGACTTCAAGCAGCAGAAGATGGTGCCGGCCTCCGAGTGGATCAGTCTGCAGTAATAAATGACCACACCATGATGGAAAAAACCGTGGCAATCGACAGCAACGCCATTCTGGAAGTCAACAACATCGAGGTCGTCTACAACAAGGCGATTCAGGTGTTGCGCGGTCTGTCACTGGCAGTTCCACGTGGGCAAATCGTGGCCTTGCTCGGCAGCAATGGCGCAGGCAAGTCCACCACACTGAAAGCCATTTCCAGCCTGCTGGCGCTGCAGGATGGGGAAATGACGCGCGGCGACATCCGCTTTGACAGCCAGGACACGCGCGGCATCGCGCCGCACGCGCTGGTTCGTGCCGGCGTCTTCCATGTGATGGAAGGCCGGCATGTATTTGAAGACCTCACCATCGAAGAAAACCTGGTGGCAGCCACCTATGCACTGACCGGGAAACGTGCGGGCAAGGCTGATTTCGACAAGGTGTACGACTACTTTCCGCGCCTGCATGAACGCCGGCGCAGCCTGGCGGGTTACCTCTCTGGCGGTGAGCAGCAGATGCTGGCGATTGGCCGGGCGCTGATTGCCGAGCCCAAGCTGATGCTGCTGGACGAGCCCTCGCTGGGCCTGTCGCCGGTGCTGGTGGAGACCATTTTCGAGATCATCGCCCGCATCAATGCGGAGCGCGGCGTCTCCATGCTGCTGGTGGAACAAAACGCGTCCATCGCACTGGCGGTGGCGCACTACGGCTACATCATGGAAACCGGCAAGGTGGTGATCGACAACAGCGCAGAGAAACTCGCCGCCGACCCCGATGTGCGCGAGTTTTACCTCGGCGTTGGCAGCGAGGGCGGCGCCAGGAGCTTCAAGGATCTCAAGCATTACAAGCGCCGCAAGCGCTGGCTGTCATAAGCCCCCAGCACCGCACCAAACCACCGGACCTTCTTTCATGACTGAGATGACCTACACACTGACACTGCCCCAGATGCTGCGTGAGCAGGCACAGCGCCGCACCGCTTCAGTGGCGATCCGCCAGAAGGAACACGGCATCTGGAAGCCGCTGACCTGGGGCCACTACTTTCAGCGCGCACAACAGGTGGGCCTGGGTTTGCGTGCTGCGGGCTTGTCAGAGGGTGGCCATGTGGGCGTGCTGTCCGAGAACCGTGTCGAGTGGGTGCTGACCCAGTTAGGCGCGGGTCTGGTCGGGGGCGTCACGGTGGGCGTCTACCCGACCAGCCCGACCAACGAGATTGCCTATGTACTGGCCCACGCGGATGCCGAGGTGGTGATCTGCGAAGACCAGGAACAGTCTGACAAGGTGCTTGACGCACGCGACCTGCTGCCCCGGCTCAGGAAAATTGTGATGATTGAACGGAAAGGGCTGGCAGAGACGAAGGCGCGCGCACCCGCGCTGGTGATGGGCTTTGAGGAGCTCGAAGCGCTCGGCGTGGCGTCCCTGGATGCTTCGCATATTGAGTCAGTGCTGGCCCATCAACAACTTCAAGACACCGCACTCATCATCTACACCTCGGGCTCTACCGGCAAACCCAAAGGCGCAATGATCAGTTACGGCAACATCGCGGCCATGGCGCCGGGCGTGATTGAACGACTGGGCCTGACCGCGCAGACCTCGCACCTGTCCTACCTGCCGCTGTGCCATGTGGCCGAGCAGATGCTGACTGCCTTTGTGCCGCTGTACCTGGGCTCACGCGTGGATTTTGGTGAATCAATCCGCACCGTGCAGGAAGACCTGCGCGAAGTCGCGCCCACCATGTTTCTGGGCGTACCGCGCATCTGGGAAAAGCTGCACTCAGCCATCTCCATCAAGATGCATGAGTCGGGCGGGCTGCGCCAACGTTTGTTCGATGCAGGCCTGCGCGCATGTGCGCCGTTCGCACACAAGGCGGCGCACCAGCGCTCATTGGGCGAAAAGCTGTGCTTTGCCTTTTATTACAGCCTGATCTTCCGGGCCCTGCAGAACTTCATCGGCCTGCGCCAGGCCCGCGTGGCGCTGACCGGTGCCGCACCGGTCTCGCCGGCCATTGTGCAGTTCTTTCGCACGCTGGGCGTGCCGCTGGTCGAGGTCTATGGCATGACGGAATCCAGCGGCATGGTGCTGGGCCAACGGAACGACCAGGTGGTTTTTGGCACCGTCGGCGTGCCGACCCTGGGCGTTGAGCACCGGCTCTCAAGCCAGGGTGAACTGCAGATTCGTGGCGGCGTGGTGTTCAAGGGCTATTACAAAAACGCAGAGGCCACCGCATCCAGCATTGTGGACGGCTGGCTGCACACCGGCGACGTCGTCGAAGAAAGGGGCGGCTCGCTGCGCATCGTCGACCGGCTCAAGGACATCATGATCACCGCCGGCGGCAAGAACCTGACGCCGTCGGAAATCGAAAACACCATGAAGGGCAGCCTGTTCATCAAGGAATGCGTGATCGTCGCCGACGCGCGCAAGTTCGTCGGTGCGCTGATCCAGATCGACTACGACGCCGTGGCGCAATGGGCGGAGTCGCGCAACGTGACCTTTACGCATTTCCGCTCGCTGGTTGAAACGGCCGAGGTGCGTGAACTGGTTCAAGCCGAAGTGGACAAGGGCAACGCCCTGCTGGCCGAAGTGTCACGTATCCGGCGCTTTCATTTGCTGACCAAGGAGCTGGACCACGATGACGGTGAAGTTACGGCGACCATGAAGGTGCGCCGGGCCAGCATCTACAAAACCTATGCGGCCGAAATTGAGGCGCTGTACCGCTGAACGCTACGCAAACTCCATCTCGCCACGGCATCCCGCTCCACCCTACCCCACAGGAATTGAAATATCTTGACTGCTCGAAAGCTCGTCTCCCCCTGGGCCCCCACTACCGAACGCGAGAAGGTTCGCACAGACAAGCGCGAGGCGGTGCTGCGCATGGCAGCACAGGTGTTCAACGAAAAAGGCTACCAGGCCAGCACGCTGGACGAGGTCGCCGAGCGGCTGCATGTCACCAAGCCGACGCTGTACTACTACGTCAAGAGCAAGGACGAAATTCTTTACGAATGCGTGCGTATTGGCCTCACGATGCTGCAGGACGCGATCACGGAGGTGGGTGCCTCCGGTGGCAGCGCGATGGACAAGCTGGTGGCCGCCATGCACAAATACACCGAGATCGTGACCATGGACTTTGGCATGTGCCTGATCCGCGTGGGCGAAGACCCGCTGCCACCGGAAAGCCAGCGCAAGCTAAGGCGCATGAAGGCCGCAATCGACAAAGAGTTCCGTGAACTGATCCGGCTTGGCATCGAGGAAGGCTCCATCGCGCCCTGTGACCCCAAGATCGCCGCCTTCACGCTGGCAGGCGCGCTGAGCTGGATTGGACGCTGGTACCGGTCCGATGGGGCCTTGAGCCCAGACGACATCGCGCAGCAATGCATCGCTTTGCTGGCCAATGGCCTGTGCAGCGGCAAAACCAAACCCCTTCTGCGCAAACGCCCGGCCGAACCGGCGCCGGCATTGCCCGTACCCCTTGAACCCGCACCGGCCACCGCAGCACGACGCCGCGCCAGCCCGCGCACAGCCCGGTGATTCCAGGTGATTCTGAACGCACCCCAGGAGACCGTCATGACCCATCCAGCCCGCAGAGCCGACACCTTGTTCCACGATGTGTGGCTGCCCGACGAGACGCGCCGGATTCGCGCTGAGGTGCGTGAATTCGCCCAAGACGTGCTGCGCCCGGTTGCGCACCGCTTGAACACCACACCTGAATCCAAAGAGGCGTTTCCGCGCGAGCAGTTTGAGGCCATGGCGCGCGCGGGGCTTTACACGATTCCCTTTCCGGCAGATGTAGGCGGCCGGGGGCTCGAATTTCCCACACTGGCGACCCTCACCGTGCTGGAAGAGCTGGCCTATTACAGTCGGGGGCTGGCCTCTGCCCTCTATGACGGGCAGGCCATTCTGGTCGGCAAAACGCTTGAAAAAGCACCGGCCGCGCTTCGCAACAAATACCTGCCGGCGCTGATACGCGGCGAGTTTGTCGGCTCGTTCGCCACCAGCGAGCCGGAGGCCAGCACCGACTTGTCAGTGACGTCCATGCAAACCACGGCGACCCAGGTAGCCGGCGGCTGGCGCATCAATGGCCGCAAACGCTGGATCACCAACTCCCCGGTGGCCGACTGGATTGTGGTGCTGTGCCGCAGCGGTGAGCGCCTCACCATGCTGATGGCCGACATGCGCGCCGAGGGGGTGTCGGTGGGCAAGCCCGATCTCAAGATGGGCAACCACCTGCAGCTGACGGCCGACGTGGTGTTTGAGAACGTGTTCGTGCCGGACGACCATGTCGTCGGCACCGAAGGTGGCGGCCTGCGCGTAGCGCTGGGCGCGCTGGCGCTCGGACGCATGGGGATAGGCGCGATCGGTGTGGCCATGGCGCAGGCAGCGTTCGACCATGCGGCCGACTACATGTGCAAGCGCAAGGTGTTCGGCCGGGAACTCGCGCGCATGCAGCACTGGCAGTACCTGTTTGCCGAGCATGCAGTGGGCCTGGAGCAGGCGCGCAGCCTCTACCAGAAGGCGGGCTACCGCTACGACGTGGAAGGCAGCGCCGAGGTCGAGGCAGCCATGGCCAAGCTGGTGGGCAGCCGGCTGGCGGTCGACGTGGCACGTGATGCGATTCAGGTCTGTGGTGCCTATGGCTTTGTACGCGAGTTGTCGGCCACGGGCGAGTTGATGCCCTTGGAGTCGATCTACCGCGACGCCAAGATTGGCGAGATTTACGAAGGTGCGAACGAGATCCAGAAATGGGTGATTGCACGCAACATCTTTGGCCGCGCTTACACGGGTTAATTAAGCGCTTGATGACCCGACTCAGCACAACAGAAAGTACCTCATGAGCGCTTCAAATTCAAACCCGGTGATCTTGACATGCGAAGGCGGCATGGCGACGATGACCTTTAACCGCCCCTCGGCCATGAACGCACTGGACGTGCCGACGGCCAGCGCATTTCTGGCGGCTTGCCAGTCGCTGGCGGACGACCCGCAGCTGCGGGTGGTTGTCATCCGAGGCGAAGGCCGCGCCTTTGGCGTGGGCGGCGACCTGGCCGCGCTGCAGCACGACTCTGCGGCGACGGCACACGATCTGATCGGCCGCTTGCACGAGGCGGTCGTGCTGCTGGCCGGACTCAATGCCCCCGTGATTGCCAGCCTGCACGGCGTGGTCGCGGGGGGCTCCTTGAGCCTCTCCATGGCCTGCGACCTGGTCATCGCAGCCGACAGTACGCGCTTTAACCTCGCCTATGCGAATGTCGGTGCCAGCTGTGACGTATCAGGCTCCTGGAGCCTGCCGCGGCTGGTGGGGCTGCGCAACGCGATGCAGATTGCTCTGCTGTCGGAAACTTTTGACGCGGCCGAAGCGCTGCGTCTGGGCCTGGTCAACCGCGTGGTACCCGCTGACAAGTTGCAGGAAGAAACCGTGGCCTTGGCCCGGCGGCTGGCTGCCGGGCCTACCCTGGCCTACGGCCGCATGAAGCGGCTGATGCGCCAGTCCTTCGAGACCGACTTGCCCACGCAGCTCGACGCTGAACGCGAAAATTTCAAGGCCAGCACGCAGACGGAAGATTTCAAGGAAGCCGCGAAGGCCTTCTTTGCCAAACGGCCAGCCGTTTTCAAGGGCCACTAGCCCGCGTCATTTCAACCCTTTAAGGCAAACCATGAAGAACCGAATCACTGAATTGCTCGGCATCCGCTACCCCATCATTCAGGGCGGCATGCAATGGGTGGGACGCGCCGAGCTGGCATCGGCCGTCTCAAACGCGGGCGGTCTGGGCGTATTGACGGGCTTGACCCAGCCCACGCCTGAGGCGCTGGCGGCCGAGATTGCACGCTGCCGCAGCATGACCGACAAGCCTTTCGGCGTGAACCTGACGATCCTGCCCTCGGCCAATCCGCCGCCTTACGAAGACTACCTTGATGCCGTCATCAACAGCGGTGTGAAGATTCTGGAAACCGCCGGCAACAATCCGAGGGAATTCATCCTGAAGGCCAAAGCCGCGGGAATCAAGATCGTTCACAAATGCACCTCCGTGCGGCACGCCCTGTCGGCCGAGCGCAATGGTGTCGATGCCGTGTCCATCGACGGCTTTGAATGCGCGGGCCATCCGGGTGAAGACGACGTGGGTGGGCTGGTGCTGTTTGCGGCCGCTGCCGACCAAGTGAAGATTCCGCTGGTCGCCTCGGGCGGCATTGCCGATGGTCGCGGCATGGCGGCGGCGCTGGCATTGGGCGCTGAAGGCATCAACATGGGCACCCGGTTTTGCGCGACGCAGGAGGCACCCATCCATGAGCACATCAAGCAGGCGCTGATCCATGCAGGCGAACGCGACACGCAACTGATCTTCAGGACGCTGCACAACACCGGCCGGGTACTCAAGAACGCCATTTCAAGCGAGGTGGTGGCGCTGGAGCGGCAGCCCGGTGGCTGCGAGTTCAATGACATCCACCATCTGGTGGCGGGCGCGCGTGGGCGAGCCGCCCTGGAAAGTGGCGACGTGGATGACGGGCTGGTATGGGCCAGCCAGGTGGTGGGGCTGATCCATGACATCCCGACTTGCGCGGAATTGATGGCACGCATGGTCGCTGACTGCCGTGTGGCACTCGATCGCGGGCGCACGATGTTCACCGCTTGATTTCACGCGACCGGTCCGCACTATTCAGGAGATAAGCATGGCACGAGATGTTTTTGTCGCCGGGGTCGGCATGATCCCTTTCGCCAAGCCAGGCGCGAGCCAGTCCTACGACGTGATGGGCGCGCAGGCCATTCGGGCCGCACTGCAAGACGCGCATCTCGACTACCACGAGGTGCAGCAGGTATATGCCGGTTATGTCTATGGCGACTCGTGCAGCGGGCAACGTTCAGCCTATGCTGTCGGCATGTCCGGTGTGCCGGTGTTCAACGTCAACAACAATTGCTCGACCGGCTCGACCGCGCTCTTTCTGGCACGCCAGGCGGTGGCCTCGGGCAGCGTGGATTGTGCGCTGGCGGTCGGTTTCGAGCAGATGAATCCCGGCGCCCTGGGCTCGGTGTACGACGACCGCCCCACGCCCTTTGACCGCTTCGAGGCAGAGGCCGATGCGCTGCTGCAGGTCGAGGGCGTGCCGCTGGCGCTGCGTTATTTTGGCGGGGCCGGCCTCGCCCACATGCAGCAATACGGCACGAAGCTGAGCACCTTCGCGAAAATCCGCGCCAAGGCCAGCCGTCACGCGGCCAATAACCCGCTCGCGCTGTTCAGGCAGGTCCTTACCGAAGAAGACGTGCTCAATGCGCCGGTGATGTGGCCGGGTGTGATGACCCGTCTGATGGCCTGCCCGCCCACCTGTGGCGGCGCCGCGGCTGTCGTGTGCAGTGACGCGTTCGCGCAGCGCCATGGCCTGGACCGGTCGGTGCGCATCAGGGCCCAGGCCATGACCACTGACCGCTCTTCCACGTTTGATGCGCACGACATGCGCCAGCTGGTCGGCGTGGACATGACGCGGGATGCGGCGCGGCAGGTGTATGCGCAGGCGGGTGTCGGCCCGCAGGACATCCAGGTGGTGGAGTTGCATGACTGCTTTGCCCACAACGAACTGCTGACGTATGAGGCGCTGGACCTGTGCACCGATGGCGGCGCGGAGAAGTTTGTGCTGGATGGCGACAACACCTATGGCGGACGCTTTGTCACCAACCCCTCCGGCGGTCTGCTCTCCAAAGGGCATCCGCTCGGCGCGACGGGCCTGGCCCAATGCACCGAACTGGTCCAGCAGCTGCGTGGCAATGCCGACAAGCGGCAGGTCGCCGGCGCCCGCCTGGCGCTGCAGCACAACCTCGGTCTCGGCGGCGCCTGTGTCGTCACGCTCTACGAACGGGTCTAGCACCACGTAGCTGCATGACTTCAGACGGGCGCCAATGCCGGCCGTGAATGCTGGGTTGAGGTCAATTGAACCCGGCAGGCGGCCAGCGCCGCCTTGCCGAACCCCTCACGCTGGGTGCGGGTTCAAGCCTTCAGCAGATGCCGTGCGGCGTTGACGATGCTTTGCGCATTGACACCAAAAAATTCGCGCAAGGCGGCCCGCGTGTCGCTGCGGCCGAAGCCGTCGGTGCCCAGCGTCAGGTAGGCGCGGCCTTCGGGCAGGAAAGCGCGAACGCTTTCGGGCACGGCACGCACGTAGTCGGTGGCGGCAATGATGGGCCCCTGGCTGGCGTGCAGTTGCCGGGTAATGAATGCTTCACTCTGCGCGTCTTTGGGCGTGGTGTGGCCATTGAGCATCCGCTGCTGGCAAGCCGCGCCATCGCGTGCGAGCTCGCTCCAGCTGGTCACGCTGTAAACGGTGGCATGAATGCCCTCGTCTGCCAGTTGCTGCGCCGCCTTGATCACCTCGGTCAGGATGGCCCCCGAACCCATCAGCGTCACCTGTTGTGGCTTCCTGGCTGATTTTCCTTCGCTTGTCGGACCTTGATAGCTATTGAATTGATAGCATCCGCGAATGATGTCCGCCTCCGAGCCTGGCCGCAGGTCGGGCTGGGCGTAGTTCTCGTTCATCATCGTGACGTAGTAAAACACGTCTTTTTGCTCCACCATCATTTCGCGCATGCCCTGGTCGATGATGACGGCCAGCTCGCAGGCAAAGGTCGGGTCATAGGCCTTGCAGTTGGGAATGGTGGCGGCGATCAAGTGGCTGGAGCCGTCCTGGTGCTGCAACCCCTCGCCACCCAGCGTGGTGCGGCCTGAAGTGGCGCCCAGCAGGAAGCCGCGCGCCCGCTGGTCGGCCGCGGCCCAGATCTGGTCGCCGACGCGCTGAAAGCCGAACATCGAGTAATAGATATAAAACGGCAGCATGGCCAGGCCATGGACGCTGTAGCTGGTGGCCGCGGCCGTCCAACTGGCCATGGCGCCGGCTTCGCTGATGCCTTCTTCCAGGATTTGCCCGTCGAGCGCTTCGCGGTAGCTCAGCACCGAGCCGATGTCTTCGGGTGCGTAGCGTTGCCCCACACTGGAGTAAATGCCCACCTGCTTGAACAGGTTGGCCATGCCGAAGGTACGCGCTTCGTCCGCCACGATGGGCACGATCTTCGGGCCCAGGGCCGGGTCCTTCAGCAGGCTGCCCAGCATGCGCACAAAGGCCATGGTGGTGCTCATCTCCTTGGCTGCAGCACCCAGGGCAAACTGGGCGTAACTTGGCAAGGCCGGTACCGGAATCACCTCGGCCGTGGTGTCGCGTTTGGGCAGGTAGCCACCCAGGGCCGCACGCTGCGCGTGCATGTAGCGCATCTCGGGGCTGTCATCGGCGGGTTTGTAAAACGCGATGTGTTTGGCCTGCTCGTCGGTCAAGGGCAAATTGAAGCGGTTGCGAAACTCCAGCAGATCGGTCTCGTCAAATTTCTTTTGCGAATGCGTGGTCATCTTGCCCTGGCCGGCGCTACCCATGCCATAGCCTTTTTTGGTGTGCGCCAGGATCACCGTGGGTTGGCCTTTGTGGTTGGCCGCCGCTGCATAGGCCGCATGGATTTTCACCAGGTCGTGGCCGCCGCGCTTGAGGCGGTCAATCTGTTCGTCGGTCATGCCCTGGGCCAGCCGGGCCAGTTCTTCGTTTTGTCCGAAGAAGTTGTCGCGGTTAAAGCGGCCGTCCTTGGCGGCAAAGGTCTGCATCTGGCCATCCACCGTGTGGGCAAAGGCCTGCGTCAGCGCGCCGGTCAGGTCGCGCGCAAACAGGCCGTCCCAGTCGCTGCCCCAGACCAGCTTGATGACGTTCCAGCCGGCGCCGGCAAAGAGTTTTTCCAGCTCGTCGATGATGCGGCCGTTGCCGCGCACCGGGCCGTCGAGCCGCTGCAGGTTGCAGTTGACAACCCAGACCAGGTTGTCCAGCCCTTCGCGCGCCGCCAGGGTGAGGGCGCTCATGGACTCGGGCTCGTCCATCTCGCCGTCGCCGAACACGCCCCAGACCTTGCGGCTGCTGCAGTCGAGCAGCCGCCGGTGCGTGAGGTAGCGCATGAAGCGCGCGTGGTAGATCGAGCTGATCGGGCCTATGCCCATGGAGCCTGTCGGGAACTGCCAGAACCCGGGCATCAGGTAGGGGTGCGGATAGCTGGACAGGCCTTGCGCACCCTGGCCGGGTGCGGTGAGTTCCTGGCGGTAAAAGCTCAAGTCCTTTTCAGTGAGCCGGCCTTCCAGGTAGGCGCGCGCATACACACCGGGCGCGCTGTGCGGCTGGAAGAACACCAGGTCGCCGCGATGCTGGCCTTCACCCAGGCCCTCGCGCGCATGAAAGAAGTGGTTAAAGCCGGTTTCAAACAGATCGGCGGCGCTGGCATAGCTGGCAATGTGGCCACCCAGTTCGCTGGAGCCGCCCAGCTCGGCCTGATTGGCGCGCACCACCATGGCCAGCGCGTTCCAGCGCATCAGCGAAGCCAGCCGCTCCTCCAGCGCCAGATCGCCGGGGAAGACCGGCTGCTCGTTCACGCCGATGGTGTTCATGTAGGGCGTGGACAGCTCGGGCTGCCAGCCGATGCGGCGGTTGCGGGCAACACGGCTCAGCTCGTCCAGCATGTGCCGCGCGCGGGCCGGGCCCTGCGTGGCTGCCAGGGCTTCAAACGCCTCGCGCCACTCCGCGGTTTCCTGCGGGTCAGGGTCTGGCGTGAAAGCGTCGGCGGTTTGCATCAGGAGATGGTGGGGTGTGGAATCGTTCATGGCAAATCCACTGTACGCATCTTCCCGCAAAAGGTGTTGCCTAAATATCGGGATAAATGCGTAACCAGCGGCATAAAATTCTGCAATTGACTAAATTTACAGACTATGCAGCTTGATAACCTTGATTTGAAGATTCTTGACGAGCTTCAGCGCGATGGCTCGCTGTCCAACGTGGAGCTGGCCCGGCGCGTGCATTTAAGTCCTTCGCCGTGCCTGGCCCGCGTCAAGGCGCTGGAGGCCGCCAAGGTCATTGACCGCTACGTGGCCATTGCCAATGCGCAGGCGCTGGGCCTGGGGCTGAGTGTGTTCATCTCCATCAGTCTGCGTTCGCAAAACAAGGAGGCGCTGGGCGAGTTTGAGCGGCGCATTGCCGAGCATGACGAAGTGATGGAGTGCTATTTGATGACCGGCGACAGCGACTACCTGATCCGCGTGGCGGTGGCCGACATCGGGGCGCTGGAGAAATTCATTCTGGAGCAGCTCACGCCGATTCCCGGTATCGAAAAAATCCGCTCCAGTTTTGCGCTCAAGCAGGTACGCTACAAGACGGCGCTGCCGTTGCCGCGGGTTGTCTAGCTTGATGTGAATTTGGATTTGGTTGGCTTTGCTGAGGGTTGCTGGCCGGGGGTAGCCCGGCGGCTACTCACTTTTCTTTTGCTTCGTGTATAGACCGGGGACATAGGTGACAGGTGTGCGGGGACATGGTGGACACTTTCCGGCGAATTTGCCGGAGGATCACCATGCCTTGGAAAGCACAAGACACCATGAGTCTGAAACAGGAATTTGTCGCACTGGCTACGAAAGATGGAGCGAATCGCCGTGAGCTGTGCCGGCGCTTCGGGATCAGCCCGCAGACGGGCTACAAATGGCTGCAGCGCTATGCCACCGAAGGCGGAGCCGGGCTTGCAG
>NZ_JBFUJO010000027.1:0-63007 GCF_056401355.1 Polaromonas sp. P4_F4
GCAACTCCGGACTCGTCAGAACGTTGAAGAATTCCACCGCCTGGGTCGATCTCGCCCGGCGTCCAATGCTGCTGCAACGTTGATGCAAGACGCTTTGGGCATTACGATCCATGGTGGCTGGCCTTTGGGAAGATGGTTTGGGTGCTTCGTAAACAACCATCCTATCGACCCTTTGGTCAGCCATCTCCCTTTGCTTTCAAGCACTTACGCACGTCGCCGAAGGCCAACCTGCCAAAGTAAGTGCCATTCTCCTTAAACGCACTTGCGAAGTGGGCGGATTGGCAGCGCCGAGGGCAGGCGGTGGCCCGCAAATGCGACAATTCAATGCATGACTTCAGCCACTTCCCCCCAGGCCCTCACCCTGACCATCACCCGCCCGGACGACTGGCACCTGCATGTGCGGGACGGCGATGCATTGAGCACGGTGGTGCCGCATACCGCCGCCCAGTTTGGCCGGGCCATCATCATGCCCAACCTGCGCCCGCCGGTGACCACCGCGGCCCAGGCCGTGGCCTACCGCGAGCGCATCCAGGCGGCCGTGCCGCCGGGTGTGAGCTTCGAGCCGCTGATGACGCTGTATTTGACCGACAACCTGCCGCCCGACGAGATCAAGCGGGCCAAAGAGGCCGGCGTGGTCGCCACCAAGCTTTACCCGGCCGGCGCCACCACCAACAGCGACGCCGGCGTGACCGACCTGCGCAAGACCTACAAAACACTCGAAGCGATGCAGCGCGAAGGCCTGCTGCTGCTGGTGCATGGCGAGGTGACCTCGCCCGACATCGACCTGTTTGACCGCGAGGCGGTGTTCATCGAGACGCAGCTGATTCCGCTGCGCCGTGATTTCCCGGAACTGAAAATCGTGCTGGAGCACATCACCACGCGGGAAGCCGCGCAGTATGTGCATGACGCCGACCGTTTCACGGGGGCCACCATCACCGCGCACCATCTGCTGTACAACCGCAACGCGATTTTCACCGGCGGCATCCGGCCGCACTACTACTGCCTGCCCGTGCTCAAGCGCGAAACGCACCGCGTCGCGCTGGTCGCGGCGGCCACCAGTGGCAACAACCGGTTTTTCCTCGGCACGGACAGCGCGCCGCACCCGGCCCACCTCAAGGAGCATGCCACCGGCTGCGCCGGCTGCTACACCGCCCATGCGGCGATGGAGCTGTATGCCGAAGCCTTTGAAGCAGCCGGTGCACTGGACAAGCTCGAGGCTTTTGCCAGTTTCAACGGCGCAGACTTCTACAGCCTGCTGCGCAACCAGGGCACCATTACCTTGAAGAAAGAAAACTGGACGCCGCCCGAGAGTTATGCGTTTGGCGAGGCCGAACTCAAGCCCCTGCGCTCGGGTGAAAGCCTGCCATGGAAGCTTGACACCACCCGGAGCGAATGATGGACCACAAGCCGCGCGTTGCTCTGCTGATTGACGCCGACAATTCGCCGGCGTCCAAAATCGACCTGATCCTCAACGAGTTGTCGACCTTTGGCGAGACCAATATCCGCCGCGCTTACGGCAACTGGAAAAAGAGCGAGCTCAAGGGCTGGGAAGAAGCGCTGCATGAGCATGCCATCCGCCCGATGCAGCAGTTCGACTACAGCAAAGGCAAAAATGCCAGTGACATGGCCATGGTGATTGACGCGCTGGAGCTGCTCTACACCGACCGGCCCGATGCCTTTGGCATTGTGTCGTCCGACGCCGACTTCACGCCGCTGGTGATGCATTTGCGTGCCAAGGGTGCTGCCGTTTATGGGTTTGGCGCGCAGAAGACGCCCGAGCCTTTTGTGAATGCATGTTCGAGGTTCCTGTTCCTGGACAAGTTGCGTCCCCTGGCTGTGGGCGATGCCGCAGGCGGCGCTGCCGGAGACACCCGCGATGACGGCGAGGCGGTGACTGCGGCTCCCTTGCGTGCCACGCCGGCGCAGCTCAAGCAGGACGCCAAGCTCGTCATGCTGCTGCGCAATGCCGTGCAGGCGGCGGCCGACGACGAGGGCTGGGCGCGCGTGGGAGCGGTCGGCACCCAGATCGCCAACCAGGCCTCGTTTGACCATCGCAACTATGGTTATGCGACGCTGACCAAACTGCTGGTCGCCACGCAGCTGTTTGAAATCGCCGACGAAGGCAAGTCCACCGTGGCGGTGCGCGACAAGCGGCTGAACAAAACGGCCCGGGCCTGAGGTTGAGCCGGGTGCGGCTGCAGGGGTGAATGACCCCGCAGCTTTTCAAATCACTTTGCCCGGATTCAAAATGTTCTTCGGGTCCAGGGCCGCTTTCAGCGTGCGCATCAACGCGATTTCCTCCGGCGAGCGGGCATGGGCCAGCCAGCGGCGCTTGAGGGTGCCGATGCCGTGCTCGGCCGAGACGGTGCCGCCGTATTCGCGCACCAGCCCGTAGACAACCTCTTCTACGGCGTCCTTGGGCTGCGCAGCCACGCCGGGCTGGTAGGCGACGATGTGCACATTGCCGTCGCCGATGTGGCCATAAAACACCGCTTCGCAGCCCGGCACTTGCTCGCTGAGCACGGCCTTGCATCGTTTGGCGTAAGTGTCCATGGCTGCCACCGGCAGGCCGATGTCGAACGCCAGGTGGCCGGGCCAGAGCTGGTGGAATTCCGCGCAGGCATCGCGCACGCCCCAAAAAGCCTTTTCATCGGCGAGCGACTGCGACACCACCGCATTGGGCACGGTGCCTGACTCCAGCAGCCGCTCCAGCCACGCTTCGAAGCGCGGGCCGTCGATGGCCGGGTCGGTGCCCAGCGCCTCCACCAGCACATAGGCGCCGTAGCGGCGGCCGTCGCCCGCGAACGGATTGCGCACGCCCTTGACGCGTTCGGTGGCCATGTCCCAGTAGTCGGGCCACATGACTTCAAAGGCGGAGAGCATCGGGCCGAGCTCGCCGCGTGCTGCTGCCAGCAGCTTGAGCACGGTGCCGTAGTCCTCTGCCGCGCACAGCGCCACCATGGTGGAGGCCGGTTTGGGGAACAGGCGCAGGACGATGCGCGTGATGATGCCCAGCGTGCCTTCGCTGCCGATGAACAGGTGCTTCAGGTCGAAGCCCGCGTTGTTCTTGATCATCTTGTTCAGGCTGGTCATGACGGTGCCGTCGGCCAGCACCGCTTCCAGCCCGAGCACCATGTCCCGGGCCATGCCGTAGCGGATCACCCGGTTGCCGCCGGCGTTGGTCGACAGGTTGCCGCCAATGGCGCAGGAGCCGCGCGCACCCAGGTCCAGCGGGCAAAAGAAGCCGGCGGCCGCGGCGGCCTGTTGCACCACCTCCAGCGGTGTGCCGGCCAGCATCGTCATGGTGGCGGAATTGGGGTCGATCTCCTCGATGCCGGCCAGGCGCTCCAGCGACAGCGCGACCTCATGGGCGCCGGCGCGCGCTCCGCCGCACAGCCCGGTGAGGCCGCCCTGCGGCACCACGGCAACGCCGTGCGCGTGGCAGATGCGCAGGGCGGTGGCGACGCCCGCCGTGTCGGCGGGGCGAACCACGGCCAGCGGCTGCGTGGCGCTCATCCCGCTGTAGTCATTGCGGTTTCGGGCGGGCACGGCGTCCGCGGTGAATACGCAGGCCTCGCCCAGCTGGTTGCGGATCTCCTGCAAGGCTTGTTCGATTGCGTTGGGGGTGGCGACAGTGGCGGCAGTGACGTTAGTGGACATAAGAATCGACCAAAATTAAATGATGTATGTAAGGTACCGGGTACTGTACACTATTGTGGCGAGGCCGGTATAAGAGCCTTCATTTCCGGCATTCCGATAACTTTCAGACCCTCAATGGAGACAGCCATGATCTTTAAGCGCAGAGCCATGATCGCCACGGTAGCGGCCTCGGCCCTTTTTCTCAGCCCTGAACTGTGGGCGCAGGCCCAGCCCATCAAAATTTTCAACGTGGTCGAGCTCTCCGGCACCGGGGCAACGGCGGGCACCATGTTCAAGTCCGGCATTGAACTGGCGGTCAAAGACGTCAATGCCTCCGGCGGCATCCTGGGACGCAAGCTTGAGGTGACCAACATGGACACCCAGACCAATCCCGGCATTGCCAAGGCGCTGGTGGTGCGCGCCATTGATGACGGCGCGTTTGCCATCTTCGGCCCTGTCTTCAGCGGCTCCATCCTGATCAGCCAGACCGAGACGCGGCGTGCCGAGGTGCCCAATTTCACGGCCGCTGCCGGGGCCCTGGTGACCCAGCAGGGCAGTCCCTACATCTTTCGCACCGGCCTGACGCAGGTCAACAGCATGCCCAAGGCCGCGCGCTACATCGCGCGAAACCTGAAGGTCAAAAAAATCGCCGTGCTGTTCGTCAACAACGACTTCGGCAAACCCGGGCGTGATGCCATCGTCAGTGCCCTGAAAACCCATGGAGTGGAGGTAGTGGCGGACATTTCCACCGAAGCAGGCCAGCTCGATTTCTCCGCGCCCATCATCAAGGTGAAGCAGGCCGGCGCCGAGGCGGTGTTTGTCTACCTGAACGAAGAAGAGTCGGCGCGGGCGGTGCGCGAACTGCGCAAGCAGGGCTGGGACAAGCCGATCGTGGGCGACGTGACGCTGCTGAGCCAGAAGGTGATCGACCTGGCGGGCGACGCGGCCAACGGCGTGGTCGGGCACTCCGAAATGTCGGCCGACGCTCCCATCGCAGGGGTGAAGATGGTGCGCGACAAGTTTGTGAAGGAATACAACTTCATTCCCGACCACAACGGCATCAAGGGCTACCAGGGTGTTTACATGCTCAAGGCCGCGATCCAGAAGGTGGGCAAGTTCGACCGCGTGGCAGTGGCCAAACAACTGCACGGCATGACCATCAAGGTGGCGGACGAACCCGGCGTGCTGATGGATGTCACCTTCGATGACAAGGGCGACATCGACCGCGAGAGCTTCCTCATCGAGATCAAGGGCGGCAAACCCGTGGTCAAGGAAGTCCTGCCGCCCTTGGGCAAGAACTGAAAATTTGTAGCTACTCAGTCCTTCCGTCTTGAACGGCGACGTTTCCCTGTTTTACTCCTTCCCGCCTTTGGGGGAAGGTTGGGATGGGGGCCGCGACCGATGCAAAAGGCTGCAGCCTTTTATACGCCGCTGGCCCTCACCCCAACCCTCTCCCAAAGGGCGAGGGAGCAAGAAAAGCGTATCGCATGCATTGAGCTGAGGAGTTCCTGAAATTTAAGGAAAAAGTGGCTGTGGCGCTTATTCAGACTGCAGGAGGTGCTTCAGTTTTAACCGCATGGCCTGCCGCTCTGGCAGTGCAAGCTCTACCGGAACGTCCGCGTTGAGGATGAAGGGCTGGCCCCAGGCCGGGCCGCCTTTCGTCTTCGGCACGACGTGCACATGCAGGTGGTTGGCCTTGTCGCCATACAGCGCGTAGTTCACCTTGTCGCAGGCGCTGACTTGCGCCACCGCGGCTGCCACCCGGGCGACCTCGCGCATGAAAATGCGCAGGTTTTCGTCCTCCAGCTCGAACAGTTCCCGCGCGTGCTGTTTCAGCAGCACGACGCAGCGGCCCCTGTGCGTCTGGTCCCTGAACAGGAAAACCCGCGAACGGTCCAGGTCGGCGACATGGAACATCACGTCCTCAAGTTCCGCCACCGTCGCCGTGCAGTAGCGGCAGGCGGGGTCGAAAGGTGGCGTCACCCCGCTCGGCCGCGTGCCTGTCTCAGGCGCCAAACCGGTCATCCAGGTCCTTGTGGAAATCCAGGTCGACCAGCGTGCTGAATTCGGCATAACTCACCATGGCGCGCTCGCTCGCCTTCGGTGTGCCGGAGCGCTGCAGTTCGGCGAGCGCATCCGAGACGGCTTTCACCGCGGTGAAAAGCGCCGTCACCGCATAAAACACCACGGAAAAACCCATGTCCTGCAGGTCTTTGGCCGTCAGCGCGGTGGTTTCATTGCCATCGACGATGGAGACGACCTTGGGTCCCTGGACCGCCCTGGCGATGGCTTCGACTTCGGCGATTTTTTTGATGCCGTCGACAAAGACCAGGTCCACGCCGGCCTCCTGGTACCCATGGGCGCGCCGGATGGCTTCATCCATGCCGGCCGCGGGCAGGGCATCGGTGCGGCCGATGATGAGCAGCTCATCCTTGCCGCGCGCCTCGATGGCGCATTTCAGCCGCAGCACGTTTTCCTGCGCGTCCATCAGCCGGATGCCGGCCATCTGGCCGCAGCGCTTGGGCGCGACCTGGTCTTCCAGGTGAATGGCGGCCACGCCGGCCTGGATGTACTCGCGTACCGTGCGGTGGATGTTGGACGGCCCGCCGTAGCCGGTGTCGGCATCGGCAATGATGGGGATGTCAACCACCCGGGCCATGTCGCGCGCGTGGCTGGTCATCTCGGTCTGGCTCAGCAGGCCGATGTCGGGCGTGCCCAGGCGGCTGGCGGTTGCGCCGAAACCCGTCATGTAGATGGCCGGAAAGCCCGCCTTCTGGATCATGCGTGCGGTGATGGCATCGGGTGCGCCCGGCGCCATCACGATGTTGCCGGTCTTGAGCAGTTGCTGGAGTTGTTGGGCGGGTGTCATGGTGTCTTTAAAAAGGAGGCGGGAGGTGGCTCAGGTGGATCAGGTGCCCGCGACGTTCAGCTTGAGGGGCGCGGGGGCGGCTTTCAGTGCCGCAGCACTGGCCAGGCGAAAGGCTTCGACCGTCCTGCCCACATGGCTCTGGATCAGTTGCTCCAGCCGGTCAAAGTCGCCGTCGTCGATGTACTGGATCATCTCGCGGTGCTCCTGCAGCGACACCTTGCGCGCATCGGAAAACTGCTTGGCCATGTTGGTGCGCAGGGCGGCGATCTTGCTGGAAACGAGTGCGTAGGCATTGACCACATAGGCGTTGCCGCAATGCGTGAACAGCGCTTCGTGAAAAGCCGAGTCGCAGTGGCCATAGCCGATCTCGTCGTCGGCTTCGCTGGCGACCTCCATCTGCGCAAAAACCGCTTCCAGCGCGGCGATGGTGGCCTGCCGGTTCACGGCGCGGGAGCGCTTGGCGGCGTGCAGCTCCAGGGTGGCGCGGAAGTCGCAGATGGCGCGTACGTCATCTTCATCCGGCTGGAAGACGAAGCTGCCGCGTTTGGAGCGGATGTCCACCAGCCCGGTGGTTTGCAGCAGCGTCAGTGCATCGCGCACGGGCGTGCGGCTGACGCCAAACGATTCGGCCAGGGTTTCTTCCGAAATCATCTGGCCCAGGGCAAACTCTCCGTCAATAATCGCCTGCCGCACGCGCTGCGCAACAATCTCCGTCAGCGACTTCGGCATCTCTATTTCGAATTTTTTAGCCATGAACCCTCGAATCCTGAAAAAGGCGCGTCACATTGCCGCAGCACCCCGCATTGTAATTTTTATTGAGCGTAAGGTTCTGTATGCAAGATGCGGAAAGGGCTATTGTCGGTACAGGGAGCCAAGCGCCATGGCGGTGCTGCGGGCGTTGCGGCATATTGCGGAGCCCCCATGCCTGACGCCGTGAGCCCGCTGGCGGCCATCGACTGGTCCCAACCCTGGTTTGCGCCCCTGCGCCGTGCGGGCGAGGCGGCCGGTGCGCTGGCGCTGCAGGGCGCCGGTGTTGCGCAAGCCCTCAATGCCGTGGCCCAGACGCACGGCGCGGCGGCTGCGAATGCGAATGTCATCCGGGCGGGCGATGGGGAACATTGCCCCGTGCGCTTTGTGCCGCAGGGCGATTTGCCGCCCGGCGAGGCCTACGAGCGCTATATCTTCAACACACGCGATTGCCCGACACGCGACGGACTGCATGACTTCTTCAATGGCCTGTGCTGGTTGCAGTTTCCCGAGACCAAGACCCGGCTCAACCAACTGCAGGCGGCCGAGATTGAGGCGGCAGGCATCCGGCCGGTGCGCGGCCCGGTGCGCGATGCGCTGACGCTGTTTGATGAAAACGCCGCCTTCCTGCTGGCGCCGCAAGCCCTGTGGGATGCCTTGGTCGCCCGGGACTGGCAGCAACTCTTCATCGGCTTGCGCCCGCTGTGGGCTGACACGCAGCTGGTGCTTTTTGGCCATGCCTTGCTCGAAAAGCTGGTATATCCGCGAAAACCGATCACGGCCCATGTGTATCGGGCGCAACCAGCTATTGATTCAATAGCAGAGCTGGATGCTTGGGTGGCTGCTGATTTGAGCGCCGACAAGCTGGCCGGCAAGCCCTTTGCACCCTTGCCGGTACTGGGCGTGCCGGGCTGGTGGCCGGAAAACGAGAACTTTTCCTTTTATGATGACTCCCTTGTATTCCGTCCACGCAGGTAGAAACAACACATAAAAAATCCTGCGCCGGCAGCCGGCCCGAACGGCTTGATTTGGGAGGAAACCCCCCAACTTGTCCGGAACGCAACTCTCACGGCAGCATGGCTGCTGCCCTTGCCCCTGGTTATCGACCCCCCACGGAGAATTCATGAAACGCATCTTTTTGTTTATCCTGACCAACATTGCCGTCGTGGCCGTGCTGGGCATTGTGGCCAGCCTGCTCGGCGTCAACCGCTTCCTCACGGCCAATGGCCTGAACCTCTCGGCGCTGCTCGGCTTTGCGCTGATCATGGGTTTCGGCGGCGCGATCATTTCACTGCTGATCAGCAAGCCCGTGGCCAAGTGGAGCGCCGGTGTGCGCATCATCAACGATGCCCAGAACGCCGACGAGGCCTGGATTGTCGAGACCGTCCGCAGATTGGCTGACAAGGCGCAGATCGGCATGCCCGAAGTGGGCATTTTCGAAGGCGCGCCCAACGCATTTGCCACCGGCGCGTTCAAGAACTCCTCGCTGGTGGCGGTGTCCACCGGTTTGCTGCAGGGCATGACCCGCGAAGAAATCGAAGCCGTGATCGGCCATGAGATCGCCCACGTCGCCAATGGCGACATGGTCACCATGACGCTGATCCAGGGCGTGATGAACACCTTTGTGGTGTTCCTGTCGCGCGTCATCGGCTATGCGGTGGACAGCTTTTTGCGCCGCGGCAGCGACAGCAACTCCGGCCCCGGCATTGGCTACTACGTCAGCACCATCGTGCTGGACATCGTGCTGGGTTTTGCCGCCGCCATCGTGGTGGCCTGGTTCTCGCGCCAGCGCGAGTTCCGAGCGGATGCGGGTTCCGCCCAGCTGCTGGGCCGCAAGCAGCCCATGATGAATGCGCTGGCCCGCCTCGGCGGCATGCAGCCCGGCGAGTTGCCCAAGGCCGTGGAAGCCATGGGCATCACCGGCGGCATCGGCAAATGGTTCGCGACGCATCCGCCGATTGAAGAGCGCATCGCCGCGCTGCAGAACGCGCAAGGCTGAGCGCCGAGCGGTTCGGCTGAGCGGTTCAAGATTCCGCAACAAGAAAGCCGGTGCATGCACCGGCTTTTTTCATGGCATTGACCCGTGATGGCGCTATGCCGCCTGGCCGCCCCGGTCCCGGCGCGCGCCGTCCAGGGCCTGGCTGACTTCCGCCAGGTCCATACCGTACATGTCGGCGAACTGCTCTACCGTGCGCCCGCTGGCTTCGAAGGCCTTCATCAGGGCCTCGCGCTTCGCGGCCTGGCGTCCCAGTTCGCTGAAGGCATCGTCCAGCAGCGCGTTGGACGCTTCATCCTGCGTCTGCACGCGCAGCGAATAGTCTTCCCGGCTCAGGCCCGAGGCCTCGATGGCCTGCATCAGCCGCAGGCGCAGCGCGGGCCGCAAGTCCTCGCGCGAGCGTGCCTGGCGCCGCCGGAACACTTCGAGAATGGCATGGTGCACATGCTCGGGCGCCACGGGCTCGACAGGCTCGCCCTGCAGGTCATGGCGCGGAAGACCCGCCGCCACGCTTTCGAGGTAGCGCGTTGACCGCGCATGCAGGCCCAGCGCGACTTTCAGCTCGTCGCGGTTGAATGCATCAGGGTGCTGGGCGAGCAGTTCCTGGAACACGCCAAGCTTGAGCGGCAGGAACTGCGCCCCGAACATCTTCGGATATAGCTCGAAAAGTTTTTCCAGCGCCGGGTGCACCTGGCGGGTCCGCGGCGGCGTGCTGGGCTGCTTGCCGGGCTGCCTGCCGCGCGCCCGGCCAGCGGCCCTTGGAGGGCGTGTGGAGGTGGCGGGTGTATCCGGGCTGGCCGGGGTCGCCGCAGGAGCCACTGTAGAGGAGGCAGGAGGGGTATTGGTGTCGGTGTCGGTCATCAATGAGTTCTGTGAAGTCTTGGGCTTGGGCGCGGGGCAAAGCTTCACCCCCTTCCATGCGCATCATGGCGATACAGGCGATTGTCGCGGATAACCCGGGCCACCTGAACCGGGTTACCGGACTGCGTTACCGCCAACCTCTGGCCCGTCGAGTCAGGCCTGGGTTTGCGCCAGCAGGCGTGAGCGGGCGGCGATGAAGGCCGCGGCGGCCGTCTCGCGCAGCGGATGGCGGCTGCCCTGGCGGGTTTGCTGAACGCCGCCGACCCAGACTGCATCAAGTGCGGACGTGCGGTGGCTGGCGAATACGTGAGCCGACAGCATGTCGGACGCGCTCAGCTCGCACAAGGCCGGGTGCTGGGCGTCCAGCGCCGCAAAATCGGCGCGCTGGCCGGGTACCAGGCCGGCAGCGCCACGCGGCAAAGCGCGCCCCGAGGCCCGGGTGCCGCCCTGCACGGCCTGCAGCGTCATCGCGGTGGCGACTTGCGGTTGCTGCGCGGTGGCCAGCACATTGCGCTGGCGACCCTGCAGGCGCTGACCGTATTCAAGCAGCATCAGCTCTTCCGCCGCGTTGACGCAGGCGTTGCTGTCCGAGCCCACGCCCCAGGCGCCCCCGGCGGCGCGCCAGCGCGGCAGGTCAAAAATGCCGTCCCCCAGATTGGCTTCGGTGGTGGGGCACAGGCCGGCCACGGCGCCGGTGCGGGCGGCGCGCTCATATTCGGCGTCGGTCATGTGCGTGGCGTGCACCAGGCACCAGCGTGCATCGACGGCGGCATGGTCCAGCAGCCACTCCACCGGGCGCTGGCCGCTCCAGGCCAGGCAGGCATCCACCTCGGCCGTTTGCTCGGCAATATGGATGTGGATGGGCGCGGTGGGGTCGATGGCGTCCAGCCCGGCCAGGGCCTCGCGCAGGCTGTGGGGCGGCACGGCACGCAGAGAGTGCGGCGCCAGTCCCAGGCGCGCGCCCTGCACCTCGCAACAAGGCTGCAGGCGCTCCAGCAGGCGCAGCATCGAGTCGGTAGACCGGATGAAGCGGCGTTGCCCCGCATTCGGCGGCGTGCCGCCAAAACCGCTGGTCTGGTAGAGCACGGGCAGCAGCGTGATGCCGATGCCGGCGCGCTCTGCGGCACGCAACAGGCATTGGGCCAGCGTGGCGTCGTCGGCATAGGGCCGGCCGTCCAGGTCGTGGTGCACGTAGTGGAATTCGCACACCGAGGTGTAGCCGGCCTCCAGCATCTCGATGTAAAGCCAGGTGGCGATGTCTTCCAGCAGTTCGGGCGTGACCTGCGCGGCGAAGCGGTACATCAGCGTGCGCCAGCTCCAGAAGCTGTCCTGCGCCTCGGCGCGAAACTCCGTCAGGCCGCCAAAGGCCCGCTGGAAGGCGTGGCAATGCAGGTTGGGCATGCCAGGGATGAGGGGGCCGGCGGCCCGGGGCGTGCTGCGCGGGGCGCTGCTGTCCGGCGTGACGGCCAGCAGCTGGCCGGCGGCGTTCCATTCCAGCAGCACGTTGCGCGCCCAGCCGTCGGGCAGCAGTGCATCGGTGGCAAACAGGCTGCCCGTGGCTTGCGCATGGGAAGTCGGGGCGGCGAGGGGGGCGATGTCGCTCATGGGGTGGTCTCGGCGTTGGGGGCGGTCTGAAGCCCGTCGAGCACCACGCGCCCCTGCCGCACGATGGTGCGTGGCGCCTGCTGGCCCAGCCAGTAGGCCAGCTCGGCGCTGTCATTCAGCCGCCACAGCACGAAGTTGGCGGGCCGGCCCACGCCGAGCGCACCGTGTGTGTCCTGCAGTCCGAGCGCACGGGCTGCGTGGCGCGTGATGCCGGCCAGCGCTTCCGGCACGGTCAGGCGAAACAGTGTGCAGGCCATGTTGGCCATCAGCAGCAGGCTGAGTGCGGGCGAAGTGCCGGGGTTGTGGTCGGTCGAGACGGCCATGGGCACACCGGCTTCGCGCAGCGCGGCGATTGGCGGCAGTTGGGTGTCGCGCAGCGTGTAGTAGGCGCCGGGCAGCAGCACGGCCACCGTGCCGGCCGCGCGCATGGCGTCGATGCCGGCCTGCGACAGGTGTTCGATGTGGTCGCACGACAGCGCGCCGTAACGCGCGGCGAGCGCGGCGCCGCCCATGTCGGAGAGCTGTTCGGCATGCAGCTTGACCGGCAGGCTTAAGCGCTGCGCGGCCTGGAACACCTGCTCGGTCTCGGCCAGTGAAAACGCGATGCGTTCGCAAAATACGTCCACTGCATCGACCAGGCCCTCGGCGGCGAGCGCGGGCAGCATCTCGCGGCAGACCAGGTCGATGTAGTCCTGGCTGCGGCCCGCATACTCGGGCGGCAGGGCATGCGCGCCGAGGAAGGTGGTGCGCACCGTCACGCCATAGTGATCGCCAAGGCGCCGTGCCACGCGCAGCTGCTTGCGCTCGTGTTCGAGGGCGAGACCGTAGCCGGACTTGATTTCGATGGCGCACACGCCATCGGCCAGCAGTTGTTCCAGGCGCGGCGCGGCCTGCGCATAGAGCATGTCTTCATCGGCCGCACGGGTGGCGCGCACGCTGGAGACAATGCCGCCTCCGGCCCGGGAAATCTCCTCGTAGCTGGCGCCGGCCAGGCGCATCGCGAACTCGTTGGCGCGCTGGCCACCGTACACCAGATGGGTATGGCAATCGACCAGGCCGGGCGTCACCAGCGCGCCGCCGCCGTCAAAACGCGGCAGCGCGCTGAACCCGGCGGGCAGCGCAGTGCTGGCGCCGATCCAGCGGATATGGCCTTGCGCGACGACGATGGCGGCCTCGGTGTCTGTCGCCAGGTCGTTGCCGTCGGCCAAGGAGCCGGGCATCAGGCGCAAATGCTCCCAGATGCCGTCGGCACAAGGGTGGGGGGCTGTGGTCATGGGGTTCACCAGCGGGTTGTTGAAACGGGCTATGGAAACGTACTTTGAAAATCGACTTGCTATGAAATAAATAGCTGCTTGTTGGACCGATATCTCGTCTGGAGGCTATTTTGATGCCTGTGGCCGGTCGTGTTCAAGGCTGCTGTACCGGCAGCAGCCGCACCACAACCAATGCCGCATCGTGTGTCTGCGGCGTCGCCTGCCAGCCCTGCATCGTGCTGGTCCACCAGACGCCCGTGCCGGCCTCACATGTCAAAGAGGGTTCGACTTCTGTTTGCAAGTGCCACGGCCCAAGCAGTGCCAGCAGCAGGCCGCGCCCGGCCGGGTCGATGTTGCCGGCCGCGTGCAGCACCTGTACCTCGGCCCGCAGCTTGCCGCGCCGGGTCATGACGTTGAAATCGGTGGAGGGGCCACCCAGCAGATCGCAGTCCAGGGCCACATCGCCGGCAAAGGCAAAGGGCAGCAGCGGCGTGTCCAGCCGGTGGTCCACGCCCGACGCGCGGGCGTGCAGGCGCACACCTGCGCCCTCCAGCAGCATGATCACGCGGTCCACGCCGGGAAAGGCCGAGAACGGCCCGGCCGCGGCGATGGTGGCGATGCTGACGCGCCAGTCGAAGCCGTCCATGCCGGTGCCCGGCGGCCGGCAGACGATTTCGCGTGTGGTGCCGCCGCCGTTCTTCCACGGCATGGGCTTCAGGTCGTCGATGGCGAAGCGCTGCAGCACGGTCATGAGCTTATTTCACCATTGGCAGGTGCAGCCCCTGCTTCTTCGCGGTGGCAATGGCGATCTCGTAACCCGCATCGGCATGGCGCATCACGCCCGAGCCGCAGTCGTTGACCAGCACGCGCGCCAGCCGCTCGGCGGCAGCATCGGTGCCATCGGCCACGATGACCATGCCCGCGTGCTGCGAGTAACCCATGCCCACGCCGCCGCCGTGGTGCAGGCTGACCCAGGTGGCGCCGCCCGAGGCGTTGAGCAGTGCGTTGAGCAGCGGCCAGTCGGACACGGCATCGGTGCCGTCCTTCATGGCCTCGGTCTCGCGGTTCGGGCTGGCGACCGAGCCGGTGTCCAGGTGGTCGCGGCCAATCACGATCGGGGCCTTGAGCTCGCCGTTTTTCACCATCTCGTTGAAGGCCAGGCCCGCAATGTGGCGTTCACCCAGGCCGAGCCAGCAGATGCGCGCGGGCAGGCCCTGGAAGGCGATGCGCTCGCGCGCCATGTCGAGCCAGCGGTGCGTGTGCTTGTTCTCGGGGAACAGCTCCTTGATCTTGGCGTCGGTCTTGTAGATGTCTTCCGGGTCGCCGGAGAGCGCGACCCAGCGGAACGGGCCCTTGCCTTCGCAGAACAACGGGCGGATGTAGGCGGGCACGAAGCCGGGGAAATCAAAGGCGTTTTTCACGCCCTGGTCGAACGCGACCTGGCGGATGTTGTTGCCGTAGTCCACGGTCGGGATGCCCATGGCCTGGAAGTCCAGCATGGCCTGCACATGGACGGCGCAGCTGCGGGCGGCTTCGTCCGTCAGGCGCTTGTGTTGCGCCGGATCCTGCTGCGCGGCCTTCCACTGCGCCACGCTCCAGCCGCTGGGCAGGTAGCCGTTGATCAGGTCGTGGGCCGAAGTCTGGTCAGTGACCAAGTCAGGCTTGATGGCGCCGGCCCTGGCGCGTTTCACCAACTCGGGCAGCACGTCGGCGGCATTGCCCAGCAGGGCGATGGACACGGCCTCCTGGCGCTCAGTGTGGTGCTTGATCAGCGCCAGCGCGTCGTCGATGTCCCTGGCCTGCTTGTCCACGTAGCGGGTGCGCAGGCGGAAGTCGATGCTGCTTTGCTGGCACTCGATGTTGAGCGACACCGCGCCGGCGAGCGTGGCCGCCAGCGGCTGCGCGCCGCCCATGCCGCCCAGGCCCGCGGTCAGGATCCATTTGCCAGCGAGGCTGTTGTTGTAGTGCTGACGGCCGGCTTCGACGAAGGTCTCGAAGGTGCCCTGCACGATGCCCTGGCTGCCGATGTAGATCCAGCTGCCGGCCGTCATCTGGCCATACATGAACAGGCCCTTGCGGTCGAGCTCGTTGAAGTGTTCCCAGTTGGCCCACTTGGGCACCAGGTTGGAGTTGGCGATCAGGACGCGGGGCGCGTTGGCGTGGGTTTTGAACACGCCGACCGGTTTGCCCGATTGCACCAGCAGGGATTCATCGTCGCCCAGCTCTTTCAACGTGGCCAGGATTTGGTCGAAGCAGGCCCAGTCGCGTGCGGCGCGACCGATGCCGCCATAGACCACCAGGCTTTGCGGGTTCTCGGCAACCTCGGGGTCGAGGTTGTTCTGGATCATGCGAAAGGCTGCTTCGGTGAGCCAGCTTTTGCAATGAAGCTGGCTGCCGCGCGGTGCGCGGATCACACGGGTAGGGTCGACGCGCGGGTCGGCAAGGGCGTCGCTTTGGACATCGGTTGGGGCGATGAAGGAATCCGTGGCGTTCATGGCGATCTCCTGGGATAAAACGGTTGGAATGAGGCTCAGGTCGGGGTTGGGTTCAGGGCCGGGCTCAGGCCGCAGTGGCGTGGCTGGGCAGGATCTGTTGCAGGGCGGCGGGCCAGTCGCTGTGCAAGGCCCACTGGCGCATGGCTTCGACGTCGGTCGCGAGGAAGCGGTCCTGGTCGAGGAAGGCCACCTTTTCGCGGATGCGGGCGAACTCGGCTTCGATCAGCGGGGAGCTTTTTAAGCCACGCTTGAGTTCTATGCCTTGAGCAGCGCCCATGGCTTCGATGCCGACGACGACGGCGGTGTTGTTCACCATCTCGCCCAGGCGGCGTGCGGCAAAGGTCGCCATCGACACATGATCCTCCTGGTTGGCCGAGGTGGGCAGGCTGTCCACGCTGGCCGGGTGCGCCAGGGACTTGTTTTCCGAAGCCAGCGCCGCAGCGGTGACCTGGGCAATCATGAAGCCGGAGTTGACGCCGCCATCGCGCACCAGGAAGGGCGGCAGGCCGGACAGGCCGGTGTCGAGCAGCAGCGCCAGGCGGCGCTCGGCAATCGCGCCGATCTCGGCCACGGCCAGCGCGATGATGTCGGCGGCAAAGGCCACCGGCTCGGCGTGGAAGTTGCCGCCGGAGATCACGTCGCCATTGTCGAAGACCAGCGGGTTGTCGGAGGCGGCATTGGCCTCGATCTGCAGCACCCTGGCGGCGTGCTGCAGGTTGTCCAGGCAGGCGCCCATGACCTGGGGCACGCAGCGGATCGAATACGGGTCCTGCACACGGCCGCAGTCGGGGTGCGACGGCACGATCTCGCTACCTTCGAGCAGGCTGCGCACCGCCGCGGCCACGGCCATTTGGCCGGGCTGGCCGCGCGCGGCATGCACCCGCGCGTCAAACGGCTTGATCGAGCCCTGCACGGCCTCCAGCGACAACGCGCCGGACACCAGGCCCGCGGCAAATACCTGTTCGGCGCCGAACAGGCCGGCCAGCGCCAGGGCGGTGGAGACCTGGGTGCCGTTGAGCAGTGCCAGGCCTTCCTTGGGGCCGAGCACAAACGGCGCCACGCCGATGCGGCGCATGGCCTGGGCGCCGGAAATGACTTCGCCATCGGCGGTGGTGGCCTGGCCTTCGCCGATCAGCACGCAGGCCAGGTGCGCCAGCGGCGCCAGGTCGCCGGAGGCGCCCACGGAACCCTTGGCCGGGATGCGCGGCATCACGCCCGCGTTGGCCAGTGCCAGCAAGGCGTCCACCAGCTCGGGCCGCACGCCGGAGTGGCCGCGCGCCAGGCTCACCGCCTTGGTGGCGAGGATCACGCGCACCACGGCGGCCGGCAGCGGCTCGCCGGTGCCCACGCTGTGCGACAGCACCAGGTTGCGCTGCAGTTCGACCAGGCGGCCGGGTGCAATCTTGGTGCTGGCCAGTTTGCCGAAGCCAGTGTTGATGCCGTAGACGACCTGGTCTTCATCGACGATGCGTTGCACGGTGGCCTGGGCGGCCAGCAGGCCGGCACGGGCCTCGGGCGCCAGGGCCAGCTGCACGCCACCGGCGTGAATGCTGCGCAACAGGGCCAGGCTGACGCGGCCGGGTTGCAGGATGTGGGGGGATGTTGTCATTGTCTAGTCCTGTATATACAAGTTGTCGGAATCGATGATAAAGAAGTTTTTATTCGTTTGTTTACTTGCTGGCTGGCTCGCCGGGGTAGCCCGTCGCGTCAGCCGGTGACGGCATTGCCGTCGGTGCGGAAACGGCTGCCCAGGCGGTAACGCATGCCCGGGTGCAGGCAGCGCACCAGGGTGATGGGGTCCTCCCGCATCCAGGTGCGGCGGGTCAGCAGCAGGCAGGGCTGACCGGCGTCCATCTGCAGCAGCGCGGCCTGTTCGCGCGTGGGCAGCACGGCATCGACCACATGTTCCATTTGGTCGAACAGCACCGTGCGCACCAGAAAGTCCGAAGGCTGCTCCAGCGTGAAATCCTGCTGCCCGAAAGCGGGCGCCATGCGCGGGTTGACATAGCGGTCTTCCAGCTGCATGGGCACGTCGTCTTCCAGGTGCACGCAGACCGAGTGAAACACCGACTCGCCGGTGTGCAGGCCCAGCGAGGAGGCGATATCGAGTGAGGCCGAGACGCGCTCCACCGTGATGACCCGGCACTGGTAGTCGTGGCCGCGGCGCCGGATGTCATCGGACAGGCGCGCGATCTGCAGCAGGTTGGCTTGCGGCTTGTCGTCGGCCACGAAGCTGCCCACCCCGGCAATGCGCTTGATGCGGCCCTGCTCCACCAGTTCGCGCAAGGCCCGGTTGACGGTCATGCGCGACAGGCCGAACTGCACCACCAACTCGTGCTCGGAAGGCAGGCGGTCGCCAGCCTTCCAGGTGCCGTCCTGGATCTTGCGCGACACAAAGTCCTTGACCTGCTGGTAGCGCGCGACATTGGGCGACAACTGGTCGGCCCTGGCCGGGGTGCCGATTTTGGAGTCAGCTTCGCGCGCTGGTTTTGGCAGGAGGTGCAGATTGGAATTCATGGTGTCAGGGTCGGTAGGTGGCGCGGGTCAATGCATATCAATGTTCGGCTGATGCCATCGACTCCGCGCGGATTTCTTCGGTCAGGCGCGCCTTGAGTTCCATGAACTCCGGCGAGGTCTTGATCGTATAGTGCCGCGGGTGCGGCAGGTTCACCGCAATGTCGGACTTGATGCGTCCGGGGCGCGCGCTGAACACCGCCACCCGGTTGGCCATGAAGATCGCTTCGTCGATGTCGTGGGTGACGAACAGCACCGTCTTGCGCGCCGACTCCCAGATACCCAGCAGCAACTCCTGCATCAGCACGCGGGTCTGGTTGTCGAGTGCGCCAAAGGGCTCGTCGAGCAGCAGGATTTTTGGGTCGTTGGCCAGCGCCCGTGCAATTGCCGTGCGCTGCTGCATGCCGCCGGAGAGCTGCTTGGGAAAGTGGTTTTCAAAGCCGCGCAGGCCCACCTTGGCCATGAAGTAGGCGCTGCGGTCCTTCTGATCGGCTTCGTTCATGCCGCGCTCGCGCAGGCCAAAGCGAATGTTCTGTGCGACGGTCAGCCACGGAAACAACGTGTAGCTCTGAAACACCATGCCGCGGTCGGCGCCCGGACCTTCGACCGGGCGGCCGTCGAGGATGGCCCGGCCCGTGCTGGGCCGCTCCAGCCCGGCGACGATGCGTAGCAGCGTGGACTTGCCGCAGCCCGAGGGGCCGAGGATGGTGACGAAGTCGTTGTCGTTCACTTCGAAGTCGACCGGCAACAGCGCCTGCGTGCGCTGACCTTTGGCGGTTTCGAAAACGCGCGACACCCCTTGAATGGACAGTTGACTCATCAGATAGAACTCCAGGCAAACAGGCGGCGGTTCAGCGCCTTGAAGGCAAAGTCGGACACCAGGCCAATCAGCCCGATGATGATGATGCCGAAGATGATCTGCCCGGTATTGAGCAGGGCCTGGCTGTCGGTGATCATGTGGCCAATGCCGCTGGACGAGCCGATCAGCTCCGCCACGATCACATAGGTCCAGGCCCAGCCCAGCACCAGGCGCAGCGTTTCGGCAATGCCGGGTGCCGCGCCGGGAATCAGCACGCGGTTGATGATGCCGCGGTCGGAGGCGCCCAGCGTGTAGGCCGCTTCCACCAGGTCGCGCCGCGCGCCGCCTACGGTAACCGCCACCATCAGCACGATCTGGAACACCGAGCCGATGAAGATCACCAGGATTTTCTGCGTTTCACCAATGCCGGCCCACAGGATCAGCAGCGGGATGAAGGCCGACGCGGGCAGGTAGCGGCAGAACGACACGAAGGGCTCGAAAAAGGCCTCGACCCCCTTGTAGGTGCCCATCGCAATGCCCAGCGGCACGGCGATCAGGCTGGCCAGGATGAAGCCGCCGAAGACCCTCCACACCGTCATGCCGATGTCGTGGATGAAGTTGAGCTCGGTGAACAGCAGCCAGCCTTCCCTGGCCATCGTCACGGGACTGGCGAGGAAGGTGGGCGACACAAAGCCGCCCAGCGTGAAGATCGCCCAGGCCAGCACGAACAGCACAAAGAAGCCCAGGCCCAGCAGCCAGCGCGAGTTGGTGCCCACAGGCTCCAGCGGCGCCAGCCATTGGCTGCGCTGGCGCACCGGTGCTTCGGGCAGGTGAGGCGGTGCCTGGATATGTTCCATGACGTGTTCCATGGCGTTACTTGATGAAGCTGGCGTCAAAGGTGACCGCGAGGTTCTCGGGCGCCTTGCGGATCACGCCGGACTCCAGCAGGATCTTTTCGGCGTCTTTCATGAATGCGGTGATCTCGCCGGCGAAGAACTTCTGGTTGGCCGCCTTGTCCTGCCAGCGCAGGTAGGCTGCCGACTTGGCAAACTGCTCGCCGGTCTGCTTGACGGCCGAGCCCATCAATTCATTGGACTTGACGGGGTCGGCCTTGATCATGGCCAGCGCCTCGAAATAGGAGTTGGTGAGCGCCTGCGCGGCTTTGGGATTGGCCTTGAGCCAGGTCGGTGCGCAGCCCACCGTGTCCATCACCATGGGGTAGTCCAGCGTGGTGGCCAGGATCTTGCCGGCGGCCGGGTTGTCGCGCACGGTGGAGAGGTAGGGCTCGTAGGTCATGGCCGCGTCGTTCTGGCCTGCGACAAAGGCCTGGGCAGACGCCTGCGGCGACAAGGTGGTGGTCTTCACGTCCTTGATCGTCATGCCGTTTTTGTTCAGCATCCAGGCCAGGCCGAAGTAGGGTGCGGTGCCCGGAGCGTCCACGCCGATGGTCTTGCCCTTCAGGTCGGCAAAGCTCTTGATATCGTTACGCACGGCCAAGCCGTCGGCGCCATAGGATTTGTCCATCTGGAAGATCTGCACGATGGGCACGCCGTTGGCGTTCCAGGCCACATGGGTTTCCACGGTGGTGGCTGCGCACTGGATGGCCCCGGCGGCCAGCGCCAGGTGGCGGTCTTTCTGCGGAATGAACTTGATTTCCACATCCAGGCCGTTTTTCTTGAAGATGCCGGCCTTGTCAGCCAGCGACAGCGGGGCAAACCCCGTCCAGCCAGACATGCCCAGCGTCAGCTTGGTTTCCTGTGCTCCGGCGGCTGAGGCCATGCCGGCCGCGCAAGCGCCTGCCGCCAGCAGCGAAGCCAATTTCTTGACGGTTGTCTTACCCATTGCGTACTCCTGTTTGATTCAGAAAATCGGTTGATCCCAAGATCCCTGCACAGCAAAGTCCGGGCAGGGAGAATTTTGCCAACATGGAACAACCTGTATATACAGGTAAACCCTAACTCTAGGTGAATCGCCATGAGCGAGTCCGAAAAATGCACTGTATTTGGGATTTTTCCCCTGAAAATGGTGAAATTACACCCCGCTCTGGGCGTGATATGCTGTCTATACAGGTATTCTATGTTGACGGAGAGGGCAGAGCAAATTCGGGGCCAGCTGGAAAGGCCCTGTGTATCCCGGCGACTATGTTTTGCGCGCGCGATGCCCGCCTATCGCGTATTGACGAAGCAGGAGGGCCCGTCTGAAATCAGCGCACCATCATCGCTCGCGCCGTGCCGTGCCGGGCGACCGGGTTGTAGCCCAGGCGGGCAGCCTGCTGATCAGGCGCTCAGGAGGTTGCGCGCCACGGCCTCGGCCACCTTGATGCCATCCACGCCCGCCGACAGGATGCCGCCGGCGTAACTGGCGCCCTCACCGGCAGGGTAGAGGCCGCGCACATTGAGGCTTTGCAGGTCTTCGCCGCGGCTGATCTTGATCGGTGAGGAGGTGCGCGTCTCCACGCCGGTCAGCACGGCGTCATGCGTGTCAAAGCCCTTGATCTTGCGGCCAAAGGCGGGAAAGGCTTCGCGCATGGCTTCAATCGCGTAGCCGGGCAAGGCTGACGACAGATCACCGACGGTCACGCCGGGCTTGTACGAGGGCATGATGCTGCCCAGCGCGGTGGATGGTCGGCCCGCCACAAAGTCGCCGACCAGCTGGGCCGGCGCCTGGTAATTGCTGCCGCCCAGCACATAGGCATGCGACTCCAGCCGGCGCTGCAGGTCGATGCCGGCCAGCGCATCGCCCGGGTAATCGCGCGGGTCTATGCCCACCACGATGCCGGCGTTGGCATTGCGCTCGTTGCGCGAATACTGGCTCATGCCGTTGGTCACTACGCGTCCGGGCTCCGAGGTGGCGGCCACCACCGTGCCGCCCGGGCACATGCAAAAGCTGTAGACCGAGCGGCCATTGCTGGCGTGGTGCACCAGCTTGTATTCGGCCGCGCCCAGAGCAGGGTGGCCGGCATGCCGGCCCCAGCGTGCGCGGTCGATGATGCCCTGAGGGTGCTCCACGCGAAAGCCGATGGAAAAGGGTTTGGCCTCGATGTACACGCCGCGGGCGTGCAGCATGGCAAAGGTGTCGCGCGAGCTGTGGCCCAGCGCCATCACGACGTGGTCGGCGCGCAGCTCGTGGCTTTCGCCCGTGGCCTGGTTCTGCACCGTGAGGCCGCGGATGTGCTTGCCGCCGGGGCCGGCCTCGATCAGCACGTCCGTTACCCGCTGCTCAAAGCGTATTTCGCCGCCCAGCGCGATGATCTGCTCGCGCATGTTTTCCACCACCTTGACCAGTTTGAAGGTGCCAATGTGGGGATGGGCTTCGTAGAGGATGTCGGCAGGCGCCCCGGCCTTGACAAATTCGTTCATGACCTTGCGGCCGAGGTGCCGCGGGTCCTTGATCTGGCTGTAAAGCTTGCCGTCGGAAAACGTACCCGCGCCGCCTTCGCCAAATTGCACGTTGGACTCCGGATTCAGCACGTTCTTGCGCCACAGGCCCCAGGTGTCCTTGGTGCGCTGGCGCACGGTTTTGCCGCGTTCGAGCACGATGGGCTTGAAGCCCATCTGCGCCAGCAGCAGGGCCGCAAAGATGCCGCACGGGCCAAAGCCGATCACCACCGGGCGCAGCGGCAGGCCTTCCGGTGCCGTTCCCACCGGGTGGTAGGCCATGTCGGGTGAGGGCAGGATGTGCGGGTTGCCGGCAAACTTCGCAAGCAGAGCAGCCTCGACCGGCGACGGGCCGCCCCTAGCCGGGAGGGCCCCCTCGGGGGGCAGCGAGGACACGTCAGTGCCGAGCGTGGGGGCCAACTCCACATCGACGATGTACACCTGCAGCAGCTCCGCCTTGCGGGCGTCAAAGCTGCGCTTGTGGACCTGGACAGCCGCGATATCGGGGGCGGCGATGCCCAGCGTACGGGCGATCAGGGCAGGCAGGGCGTCTTCCGCGTGGTCCAGCGGAAGTTTGAGTTCAGTCAGGCGAATCATCAGGGGCTCGTGTTGATCAAGCAGCCCCTATTTTAAAGGGTCCCCGTCATACGCCGCGCTGGCGGATAACGGATAATAGGTCCCGTGAAGCCTGCCAGACCGCCGCTGGTGCAATCTGGGAAACCAGGCACTGGAGGAACGTCCGGACTGCACAGGACAGCGTAGGAGGTAATACCTCTCCACCGTGAGGTGAGGATCAGAGCAACAGAGACGAGTCGTTTTTGGGTAACTCAAAAGCGGGTGAAACGGGCAATCTCTACGCGCAGCAATACCAAGTAGGCCAGCGTTGATGTAGCTCCGCAGAGCTGGCGGGTAGGTAGCACCGAGCCGGGTGGGCGACCCCCGGCCCAGATTAATGGCGGTCACACCGGGTTTGCCGCAAGGCAAATCCGGCGCACAGAATCCGGCTTATCGGCGGGCTTCACACTTATAAAAAAACGGGCCCCGTACGCCGAAGCGAACGGGGCCCGTTCTGCTTGCGGTTCGCTTATTTCGACGCTGCGGGTGCAGGGGCCGCAGCAGCAGCAACAGCCGGTGCCGCGCCAAAATACTGGGTGTAAATCTTGTTGTAGGTGCCGTCGGTCTTGATGTCGGCCAGGCCCTTGTTGAGTTTTTCCAGCAAGTCGGCGTTGCCTTTTTTCACTGCCAGACCGTATTGTTCGGCCGCGAAGCTGGCGTCGCTAATGGTCTTGAACTTGACGCCCTGGTTGTTGTTGACGTAGTGCACCACCACGCCGTTATCAGCCACTACGGCGTCCACGCCGCCGGCTTCCAGCTCTTTCAGGGCCAGGGGGGTGGACTCGAAACGTTTGATGTTGGCGCTTCCCTTGCCTTGCAGCTTGGTGACCACCTCGTCGCCGGTGGTGCCGTTTTGCACGCCCACCTTGAGTTTTTTCAGGTGGCTGAAGTCGGCGATTTTGGAGTCTTTCTTCACCGCAATCAGTTGTTGCGCGTCAAAGTAAGGTGACGAAAAATCCATGGTCTGCTTGCGCTCGGGGGTGATCGTGATCGCCGAAACCAGCAAGTCGCGATCGCCCTGGTTCAGCGAGTTGAAGATGCCTTCCCAGGGCGTGTTCACAAATTTCACCTCGATGCCGGCTTTTTGCGCCACTGCCTTGACCACGTCGATATCAAAACCAACGATCTCGCCTTTTTCGTTCTGTGATTCGAAAGGGGCATAGGCGGCATCGGTGCCGACTACATAGGCCCGGGCTGCCGGTGCCGGAGCCGAGGCGGCGGGTGCTGGCGCGGTGGCTGTCGGTGCCGGCGGCTCCTGCTTGCCGCAGGCCACCAGCACCAGGCTGGCCAGCAGGGTGCCGGCAGTTTGCAGGAAATATCGTGTCGTGATGAAAGGCATGAAGACCTCGTTGGGTTGAGTTGATGGGGCCTGCAGGCCAGGTCAAAAAAGTATAAACCGGCCATCCCCCGGGTTTACCCCCTGCGCCTTGCGGCACCCCCCGCTGTCAGGTCCGCTGCCAGGTCTCGCGCTGTCAGATCTCGTCAATGCTGGTGAACAGCGCGGGCTGGGCCTGTGCACTGGCGGCTTCCAGCGAGAAGCGTTCCCGTGTGTTGATGTAGAAGCTGGCACCAAAGCGCGCCACCGGAAAGTAGTTTTGCAAGCGGACGCGCCACAGATCGGTGTCAATGAGTCCGTCGCGGGCATGCAGCCAGTGCACCTGTCCGATGAAGATCTGCCGGCTGGGCGTCTCCAGCAGCTCGTACAGCGTGCACTCAAAGGCCGCGGGCGCCTCCGCGATGCGCGGCGGCTTCACATGCCGTGAGGGCGCCGTGCTGAGGCCCACCTCGGCCAGCTCGCTGACATCGGCCGGAAAGCGCTCGCCGCAGCGGTGCATCTGCCCGGCCATGGCTTCATCGGTCAGGTGCACGACGAACTCGCCGGTGCGCACGATGTTGGCCGCCGTGTGCTTGAGCTGGCCGTCCTGCAGCCGGTTGATGCTGACCATCACGATGGGCGGCTCTTCACCGAGCATGTTGAACATGCTGAAGGGCGCTGCATTGACGACGCCGTCCTCGCTGAGTGTGGTGATCAGCGCAATCGGCCGCGGCACGATCAGGCTGGCCATGAGCTTGTAGCGCTGGTATTCGGTGATGGCTGAGAAATCAATGTCCATGGTCAGTTCTTTGTCGGTTGGCTTGCGATGGCGGATGGGTCCGGGCCGCGCACCGGGCGGTGCGGCGGGTGGTTTAGCGGGCGGTATAGTGGCAGGGCCGCCAGCGTGAAGCGCAGCATGTCAGGCCAGTCCCAGCATCTGGGCCAGGTTTTTTTCGGCCTGGGGTTTGTCCAGGCAGATGCGGCGTTCCAGGTCGAGCAGGTGCTCGTTCATGACGCGCACCGCCTTGGCGGGTTCCCCGTTTTCCAGGTAGTCCACGATGCGCGCGTGTTCGTCATGCTCGCAGGCGGCGTTGCCGGGCGGCTCGTACAACGCGACGATCAGCGAGCAGCGGGACACCAGTTCATGCAGGTAGCCGTGCAGCACCGCGTTGCCCGACAGTTCGGCCAGCCGCAGGTGGAAGGCGCTTGCCAGGCGCGCCCAGGCCGGCTGGTCCGCGCGGTGCAATGCTGCATGCTCGTCGCGCAACTGTTTGCGCAACAGCAAAATCTCGGCCTTGGTGACGCGCTGTGCCACCAGCGGCACGATGGCGGCCTCGAGCAGGCGCCGCGCCTGGAAGATCTGGCGCGTTTCTTCGGGCGTGGGCGCGGCCACCACCGCGCCGCGGTTCGGGCGCAGGTCGACGATGTGATCATGCGCCAGCCGCTGCAACACCTTGCGCACCGTGGCGCGGTTCACCGAGAACAGCTCGCACAGCGCCTGCTCCGGCAGCTTGGTGCCCGGCGCGATGCGCTGGTTCATCACACTCTCAAACACCGAGTGGTAGATGCGGCTTTCCGTTTCCGACAGGCCGGGCAGCAGGGGGACGGAGGCGCCAGCTGGCATGCCGGTGGCGGGCACGGGCGCGCGTTTTCTGGCGGTACTCATGCGTCTGCTCCGGGGAAAACTTCGTTCATGTGGGCGCAGATGGCGCCGGGCGTGGTGAACCAGATGCGGCCCTCATCGCGCAGGCGCGCCAGATGTTCCAGCGCCCCGCGCAGATGGCGCAGGCGGTAGGGCTGGCCAACGATGTAGGGGTGCAGGGCGATGCCCATCACCAGCGGCTGGCGGCTGGATTGCTCCAGCATTTCATCCACGTTGTCGATCACCATCTGCGCGAAATCCTTGCCGTCCATCTGGCGCGCGATGATCATCGGAATGTCATTGAGCTCCTGCGGGTAGGGAATGGACCACAGCGGCCCGCCGCGTGTGCGCAGGGGCACCGGCTGGTCGTCGTGGCACCAGTTCAGGGTGTAGCGGTAGCCGGTTTGCGCCAGCAGGTGCGGTGTTGCCCGGCTTTCGGAGATCCAGGGCGACAGCCAGCCGGCAGGCGCCGTACCACTGCACTGGGCGATGCGCGCCCTGCACGCCGCGAGCAATTCACGCTCCTGCGGCTCGGCCATGTCGGCCTGGCGCTCGGCATTGGTGTGGCCGTGGCCAATGAGTTCATCGCCGCGGGCCGCGAATGCGGCGACCAGTTCGGGGCAGTGGTCGTACAGCGCGGTGTTGATGAGCGTGCCGGTCGGCAGGCCCAGCGCGTCAAACAGCTCCAGGCAGCGCCACGCGCCCACCCGGTTCCCGTACTCGCGCCAGGCGTAGTTCAGCACGTCGGGCTGCGGCGAGGCCGGGCCCAGGTTGGCGCCCAGGCCCTCGCCAAATGCGAAATGCTCCAGATTAAAGCCCAGATAGACCGCGAGGCGCCGCCCCTGCGGCCAGTGGTAGTCCGGCCGGTGATGGATGCCCTGGAAGTCGAACAGACCGTGTCCGGGAAGCAGGCGGGTCGCCATGTCGCTGGCGGATGCCGGGCTCATCGGGACAGGCCCCTGAGGCAGGAGTCCAGGCTCTCATGCGGCTGGGTGCGGGCTGTTGCATGGATGGTATGCCTGGCTGTCTGGTTTTGGTGCGGACGCATGAGGTGCCGGGAAGGGTGAATCAATGGACTGGCTTGAGCAGTTTTTGTGTCAAGATGGCTTATAAATTGTCAACAATATTAACAATAAATTGTACCTAAAATCGACCGGATGGGTGTTGACCATTTTGACGACGTGGTACGACGCTTGCGTTGGCGAAGGGAGTTTTTTCGATCGAGCCCTTTCTTTTTCAGGAGAAACGCCAGGTCCTTGTTTCGACGTTCATTCACCGGCCTGCTCTTGGGCGGCGAGCAGCAGATCGCTGACCGTGGCGCGCGGCCTGATGAGCCAGCCGGTGGTGTTGCTGTCGGACGAACCTTTGCTGGGCCTGGCACCCAAGGTCATGGAAGAGCTGTTTGCCGCGCTGGACGCCCTGCGCTAGGGTCCATGGCCGCGCTGATGGTTGACCAGATGGCCGCGCTGGACCTGTCGCTGGCCGACCGTGCCTATGTGCAGGAGGCGGGGCGTGTGGTGGCGCGGGGTGCGGCGCAGTCGCCGATGGCTCGCTGCTGGTCAAGGCCTACCTGGGTGGTGCGGCCTGGACCTGGTTGTAAAGGGTGTTAAAGCGGGCCAGCCAGCCCCAGTTCGCGCACCCGCTCGATATGCGCCAGCAGGGAGCGCTTGGCCACCGGCCAGATACGTGCATCGACGTCGTCGTAGGCCTGGGCGACCCAGTCGTCCAGGGTTCCCTCGGGCTGCGCCTGCATCACGCCGATGATCTTGGCCTCGCGCTTGAGGCGGTGCGCCTTGAGCTGGGCAATGGCGGCTTTTGCGTGCCCCAGCACATAACCGTGGGCCGGGGCGATGAATTCAATCTGGTGCTGATCGCAGGCGCTGCTCAGCAAATCCAGGGAGTCGAGATAGGCGCTCATGTTGCCGTCCGGCGGGTCCACCACCGTGGTGCTGCCGTTCAGGATGTGGTCTCCGCTGAACAGGATGCCGTCTTCCAGCAGCACGAGGCACACATGGTTGGCGGCATGGCCGGGGGTGTGCAGCACTTTCAGGGTATGCGTTATGTCGCCCTCGGGCCCAGGCGCCACCAGCGCGAGCAACTCCTGATGCTCCAGCGCCCGGTCCGGCGTGAACGCGCTGTGGGCGCGCGCGGTGGGCTCGGAGGGCAAGCCGAGGATGGCGGGCCGGGTGTTGCACAGGGCTTGCAGGGGTTTCGCGCCCGGGGAGTGGTCGGGGTGCGAATGGGTGCACACAATCATGCGGATGTCGCCGCCGGCCGCCCGGTACAGCCGGTCCAGGTGATCCGCATCGGCCGGTCCCGGATCAATCGCGATGTAGCCAGTGGCGGGCTCGCCGACGAGGTAGCTGTTGGTGCCCGGGCCGGTCATCACGCCGGGGTTGGGTGCGGTCAGGCGCATCAGGTTTCTCAACAGCATCACGGGCTGCGCGGTTTGCCAGTCCAGCATGTGTACGATCTGCCCGTCGGGAGAGGTGAGCGCCAGCTCGCCATAGGGCGCTTCGTGTTCCATGTACCGCGCCTCCTTGCCGGCCAGCAAGCCGGCGCGCGGGCAGGATGTCCACAGCGGCGTCTCCAGCGCGCAGGCCTGGAGCACCGCATCGACATCGGGGTAATGCTGCAGCCTTTCCAGCGTGCGCAGGGTCGGGAAGATCATGAAGAAGCCGCCGGCATGGTGCCGGGCCAGTGCCTCGGCGGGGCGCACCCAGACCGGTTCGAACTGCTCGGTTTCGTCTGCCACCGGGCTCTGGCCCTCCGGCATGCGCGCCACCAGAAAGGGCACATCGAAGCGGCGCGGCAAATCGCGGTCGGTCACCCAGTGGGCCAGCACAAACACCTGGTCACCGGCCAGCGTGAGACCGCGCTGGCCGCACTGGGCGGCAAACGGGGCCTTGCGGTCCAGCGCCGCGATGTCGGCCGTGCTGGCGTAGCGGCCGTCGGCATGGCGCGCCAGCAGCACGCCCAGTTCTTCAAAGCTCTCCCGGATGGCGGCAATCGCCTGCGTCAGGTGCAGGTCACTCTGGCCGGGCCGCCGCGTGGACTGGCCATGCGCCTGGGCATCCGCCGCATCAATGCCGCCGCCCGGAAACACATAGGCGCCGGGGGCAAAGCTGGCGGTCATCGAGCGCCGTGTCATCAGCACTTCCAGGCCCTGCGCTGTGTCGCGCAGCAACAGCACCGTGGCCGCCGGGCGGGTGGGGACGGGGTCCCGCTGGGGGTAAAGGAGTTGGGAGGGTCTGGTCATGGCCTGATTTTGCAGTGAAAGAGAGGGCGGCGCTGTCCCGCCAGCTTACATAGGGTCCGGCCAGCGGCGTTCGACAATTGGAATTGAAATTGGAATTCGAATTGGTAGCGTGCTAAGTGTTAACCGCAATGGCGCGGCGGCGGGGCGATGCCGATACTGGCACCCATTCAATTTGCAGGCTTCAACCATGACGCATCCCATTTTCAGGACCGCACTGGCGCTGGCCGCCACCATGCTGTGTGCCTGCAGCCTCAGCGCCTTTGCGCAGACCACCCCGGCTGGCGCAGGGCAAGCCTGGCCGTCCCGGCAGCCCATCAAGTTCGTGGCGGTGTTTCCGCCCGGCGGCTCGGTCGATCAGGTGGCGCGCATTCTGGCGCAGCCGCTGTCGCAGCAACTGGGCCAGAGCATCATTGTGGAAAACAAGGGCGGCGCGTCGGGCTCCATCGGTACCGCGGCCGTGGCCGCAGCCCCGGCGGATGGTTACACCTTTGCGGTGGTGTTCGACACCCACGGCGTCAACCCCAGCCTGATTCCCGGTTTGCCGTTTGACACGCGCAAGGATCTGGCGCCGGTCTCGCTGATTGGCACCTCGGCCATGGTGCTGGCGACTTTTTCAGCGTCCGAATACAAGACCTTTGGCGATGTGGTGGCAGCGGCCAAGGCCAAAAAGAATGTGAACTACGGCAGCATCGGCTCGGGCAGTCTCGGCCACCTGGCGATGGCGCTGCTGAGCAAAAGCGGCAACATCGACTGGCAGCATGTGCCCTACAAGGGCGGCGGCCCGCTGATGTCCGATGCGGTGGCCGGCCATGTGCCCTTGTCCATTGGCTCGGTGTTTGTGACCAAACCGCACATTGACAGCGGCCGCCTGCGCCCGCTGGCCGTGACGACCAGCAAACGCTCGCCTGATCTCCCCAATGTACCGACCGTGGCCGAAAGCGGTTTTGCCGGGTTTGATGCGCCGGCCTGGTGGGCCATCGTGGCGCCGGCCAAAACGCCGCCCGAAGTACTCAAGCGCATGAATGAAGAAGTGAACAAGGCCTTGAAGAACCCCGAGATTGCAAAAAAACTCAGTGCACAAGGCATTGACATCGTCGGCGGCTCACCGGAGTCGGCCCGTGTCTTCATTGACAAGCAGATCGACATCTGGGCCAAGGTTGTCAAGGAGAATGGGATCAAAGCGGATTAGGTTGGCCCCCACGGTCGCTCACTGCGTGTAGCTCCCTGCCCCCCGAGGGGGCCGCTGCGCCTGCGGCCCGGCAAAGCCGGTTCCGCGGCCCCTGCTGGGTGGGGAACCTCCCCCGGTCGCTGGGTGTAGCTCTCTGCCCTCCAGGGGCCCTTCGCTTTTCAGTGTGTGCGCGGCCTGGTATCTCGCTGTGACCCGGCTCATTCCTCCGGCGACACGCCCAGCGCCACCAGAAAACGCGCCACCATGTTGTAGGTGGCAATCGCGCTGGTCAGTTCGACCAGTTCGGTGTTATCAAAATGCTCGCGCAGTGCCGCGAACACCTGGTCGCTGACCTTGACGTCCAGCGTCATCTGCGCGGCGTACTGGATCACCAGTTGCTCCACTGTACCCAGCGCCGGGTGCGCCGTGGTTTGGCGCGCATCGTTTTTGACCAGGGCCTGGAGTGCGTCCAGCTCGGACTGGCTGCCGCCGGCGGCCAGGAAGTCCGGTGCATGGTGACGGTATTCGTAGTCGGCACCGGTCAGCAGTGCCACGGTGCAAATGCCCAGTTCGCGGAGCTTGCGGCTGGTCGGCAGCCCGGTGCGCACCGCACCCAGATAGATATTCCAGGCCCGCGCCAACGGCTCGCTCCACAGCAGCGCCTTGTCGAGGTTGATCATGGTACCGCCCCGGCGCGCCAGGATGGCGTCCACCAGGTCCTGTGGCTGGGCCTTGAGGCTGGGAGTCCATTCGGGAATGCGCATGCTTGTCTTTCTGCCGGGTTGATGGATCGAGGAACGGCGCCGCAAAGCGGTGAAGCGGTGAGGTGGCAAAGCGCAGCGTCGGCGGATAATGTGGCGATGCTAATCCGTTTTACAAAAATGCAGGGTGCGGGCAACGATTTTGTGATGCTCGACGAGACCCGCGAGCGCCTGAACCTGTCGCCCGGACAGTACCGTTTTCTGGCCGACCGGCACTTCGGTGTTGGCGCCGACCAGATCCTGTCGGTGCGGCCTTCCCCGGCGGAGGGCATTGATTTTGAATATGTGATCCACAACGCCGATGGCGGTGAAGTCGAGCAGTGCGGCAATGGCGCGCGCTGCTTTGTGCGTTTTGTGCGCGAGCGGGGGCTCACCACCAAGGACGTCGTAAAAGTCAAAACCCTGAGCGGCGTGATCGAGCCGCGCATGCAGGCCGATGGCCGCGTGACGGTGGACATGGGTGCGCCGGTGTTTGAGCTGGCGCGCATTCCCTTCGATGCCGCGGGCTTGACGGCGCAGCCCTCTGGTTCGTGGGAAAAATGGCCTCTGGCCCTTGAAGAGAAGGCACTTTCTGCTTCTGTTTTTATAGCGGCACTGTCCATGGGCAATCCCCACGCGGTGCAGCTCGTCGATGACGTGGATACGGCGCCGGTGCTGGAGACCGGCCCCTTGATCGAGCGTCACGTGCGCTTTCCCAAACGCGTCAATGCGGGCTTCATGCAGGTCGTCTCGCGCAGCCGCATCCGCCTTCGGGTGTACGAGCGCGGCGCCGGCGAGACCCTGGCCTGCGGCACCGGTGCCTGTGCGGCGGTCGTGGCCGGCATACGCTGGGGGCTGCTCGATGCGCGCGTGGATGTGCAGACGCGCGGCGGCCAGCTGACGATTGAATGGGCGGGCGGCCTGGATTCCCCGGTCATGATGACCGGCCCGGCCACCACGGTGTTCGAGTCCGAGATTGAAGTTCCCGAGTTATAAAGCCACCCCCGTCCAGGCTCACTGCGTGTAGCCTGTTCCCCCCTCAGGGGGCGGAGAAATTGGCTCACCCCCGTCCAAGCTCACTGCGTGTAGCTTGTTCCCCCCTCTAGGGGGCGGCGCCTGCGGTCTGGCAAAGCCGGTTCCGCGGCCCCCACTCGTGTGTCCACTGAACTCTTCAACCCAGCATGAGCCGCAGGACCGGCTTTGCCGGGCCGCAGGCGGGCGGCCCCCCCCGGGGGCAAGGAGTTACACGCAGTGAATGACTGTGGGGGCTTCAGTCTGAGCCGTGGAACCGGCTTTGCCGGGCCACAGGCGGGCGGCCCCCTCGGGGGGCAGGGAGTTACACGAAGTGAACGACCGTGGGGGCCTATTTCTCGGCTATTTCCCTACAATGCCGACATGAATCCAACTGAACATCCCATCACCGAAGACGACATTGCCAATTTCCTGGCCAACACGCCCGACTTTTTCGAGCGTCACGCGGAACTGCTGGCATCGGTGCAGCTCTCCAGTGGTCACGGCAACCGTGCCGTCAGCCTGCAGGAGCGCCAGGCTGGCATGTTGCGCGACAAGATCAAGGGCCTGGAGACCAAGGTGGTCGAGATGATTCGCCACGGCCAGGACAATGTGCTGATCGCCGACAAGATGCAGCGCTGGACCCGCAAGCTGCTGCAGACGGCGCAGGCGCGCGAGCTGCCCGGCACCATGGTGGAAGGCATCACCACCGAGTTCCAGATTCCGCAGGCCGCCATCAAGGTCTGGGGCGTGAACGGCATTTTCTCGGACGAAAGCTTTGCGACTGGCGTGAGCGAGGATGCCCAGACCTTCGCCTCCTCATTGACCACGCCTTACTGCGGTGTCAATTCCGGTTTTGAATCCGTCAACTGGCTGCCCGAGCCTGCGATGGCGCTGTCGATTGCCCTGATTCCGCTGCGCGCGGCTACCGGCGCCCAGGCGTCGGGCCTGCTGGTGCTGGCCTCGCCCGATCCCGAGCGCTTTCACAGCGGCATGGGCACCGACTTCCTGGAACGCCTGGGCGAACTGGCCGGTGCCGCGCTCTCGCGTTTGCGGGCGCAGCAGACCAGCACCGCCTGAACACAACCCATGACGCAGACGCCGCCAATTGCGTCCGGAGTTCCTGAATCCAGGCCTGAGGCCGCGCCCGTGGCGTCGCATCCGCTGGTGGAGCGTTACCTCGAGCATGTGCGCGTTGAAAAACGCCTGGCGATGCGCACCGTGGAACTCTACGCGCTGGACCTGCAAAAGCTGGAGGCCAACGTCCGCCAGGCCGGTGTCGCGCTGACCGATGTGCACAACACCCACATGCGGCGCTGGGTCGCGCAGATGCATGGCGCGGGGCGCAGCGGTCGCGGGATTGCGCTGATTTTGTCGGGCTGGCGCGGTTTTTATACCTGGCTGGGCCGTGAAGGCCTGGTGGCGGCCAACCCGGTGCAGGATGTGCGCTCGCCCAAAGTCGCCAAGCCCCTGCCGAAGGCCTTGAGCGTGGATGAGGCGGTGCAGCTGGCCAGTTACCAGTCCCATGATGAGGACGATCCGCACCTGGAAGCGCGAGACCAGTGCATCACGGAGCTGCTGTACGGCTGCGGGTTGCGTATTGGCGAACTGGTGGGGCTGGACGTGCGGGCCAGCGGCCAGGCACGGGGCTGGATCGACATGGAGGCGGCTGAAGCCCATGTGTTGGGCAAGGGATCGAAGCGGCGCAGCGTGCCGGTCGGCCGTCAGGCCCTGCAGGCGCTCAACAGCTGGCTCGCCTTGCGTAGCGACTGGGCCGGCGAGGGCATCGCCGGCGTGGGGTCAGACGGCGAGGCGCTTTTCATCAACCGGCGCGGCGCGCGGCTGACACCACAGCATATCCGCCTGCGCCTGAAGCGGCGTTCGCTCAAGGCCGGGCTGGCAACCCCCGTGCATCCGCACATGCTGCGCCACTCGTTTGCCAGCCATGTGCTGCAGTCCAGCGGTGATTTGCGCGCGGTGCAGGAGTTGCTGGGCCACGCCAACATCACGACGACGCAGGTTTACACGCGGCTTGATTTCCAGCATCTGGCCAAGGTCTATGACGCCGCCCATCCGCGCGCCACATCGGCCGGCGTGGCTTCGCGGGCTGCCCCGCTGCCCGCAACAGCTCCCGCCCCGGCGGTGGTGAAGGTCAAGTCCAAACCGTGAACCAGGGGAGGGGGCGGGCCCGACAAGCCATGAGCCCCCGAGCTCCCTGAACTGCCCGCGCCCCTGCCGTGATTTGCCCCCTTGCGAGGTCAGGCGACTTTGGCGACTTTGCGGCTGTAGGCTTGCCGCACAGGCATCGCTGGCGGCGTTTCACCCAGCAGGAAAACCGCACGCTTGCTTTGCGCGGGCGCCGCGGCCAGCCGCTCCTGCAACTGGGTCAGCAGGCCCTGCGCGTACGAGCCCTGGGAAGGCACGATGGCGTAAGCCACGTGAACCTGGGCCACGCAGTTCACATGCAGCCCCTTGTAGGGCATAAGGCAACGCGCGACGATGCGCTGGGCGAGAATGGCGGCGTCTTCCGGGCTGATGGGGCCTTCCACCAGCATGCCGAAGCGCTGCTCCGAAAGCCGCGCCGCGCTGTCAATTTCGCGGGAGGCGGACAGCAGCCGCTCGGCAACGCGCAGTGGCAGCTCATCGGCCGCCGTGCGTCCGAAATCTTCCTGAATCTGCGCGCCGTTGATCACGTCAATCAGCATCACGGCGCTCTGGTGCTGCAGCCGCTCGGAGCGCGCAATCATGCGGATCAGTCTTTCACCAAACACATGGTTATTGATCAGGCCGGTCGCCGGGTCGACCCGGTCCAGGCCCTGGATGCGGCGGGTATTTTCGCGTCGGTGCTGGCTGCGCAACATCAGCAGCACCATGACGATCGGCAGGTGCAGGGCCACGCCCAGCTGCATGCCGTGCTGCGTGAAAAAGCCTATGGGCACCAGATCGGCATTGCGCGCCACGCTCCAGCCGGCGGCAGTAATCACGGGCAGGTAGGCGAGCATCAGCCAGGGCGCAAACCGGTCCCCACGCCGCCAGGCCCAGGCCATGACCAGCATGCCACTGAACTCCAGCAGCAAAAGAGTAGGGATGAACAAGTCCATGCGCGATGCGGCTGGCACCAGCGACAGCACCACCGCGACCGCCATGCCCAGCGCCGCCTGGCCGACCATCAGCCAGTGCAGCCGGGGCAAGCGCTCGGGCAGCGCCACGGTCGCCGAGATGAAAAGCAGCGTGGTCGAGGCCGTCAGCATGGGCAGGACCGACGTGGACACATCGTTCCACCAGGGCCAGTGGGGCCACAGGTGCAGGCCGCCTATGCCGGTCAGGGTGGCTTGCGTGAGGCCCATCAGCGTGACGCACAGTGCGTACAAGCCGTAGGCCGTGTCACGCAGCGAGATGGCGCTCAGCAGGGAGACAAGTGCAGCCAGACCCGTCAGTCCGAAGAAGATGCCGAGGATCAGCGAGATGCGCTGCTCGGAGTAGCTCAGGCGTCCTTCGCTGATGAATCGCAGGGGGGCGCTCAGGGCGTGTCCGTTTTCCAGGCGCAGCAGGTACTTGGTGGGCACTTCTGCAGACAGGGCAATTGGCAGCAGCGGATGGCGGTGCGGCACCGGCCATTTGTTCACGGCCACGAGATCGCCCGCCCGCTGTTCGTTCCACTTGCCGGCGCTGTCCAGTGTGTAGAGCGAGGCGCGGTTGACGGACGGGTAGGGCACTTCAAGGTACCAGCGCTCGGCGTCCGGTGCGGGCGGCACGTTGAAGCGGATCCACAGGGGAGAGTCGCTGGTCACCGGATAGATGGCCTCCCCGTTTGTCGGCCGCCAGGGAATCTCGGGGGTATTGAAGACTTGTTCCGGCGTGAACCGGCCGCTGGTGTCTATCCAGTAGTCACCCCAGTCGGCCAGGGGAACCGGCTGGGTCTGCGTGTCCAGGTCGAGTACGGTGCGCGGGTGCGCGTCCACGGAGGTCAGCGCCAGCAGCGATCCCGCCAGCAGGCTCAATGCCAGAGCCGCCAGCCGGGCCCGAACAGCCGGGGTGAAAAGACGGCTTGCGAAGCCCGGGAGTGGCTTGCAATTCCTTAATTGTTCTGAAAAGTAATTAAAAATCATTAACCGGCGATTGTCGCAAATTTTCCCGACAACGACATCCCCTGAATTGAGGGGAAAGTGCAGAAAGTGCGTGCAGCGTGGTTTTCGGACCTGCGGCCCGCCGCGGTGGGTCGCAGGGCTCCCCCTTCAAGCCGCGACAATAGCGTCATGAAAATAATTCGACTGAAGGAAGGCAAAGAGCGGTCTTTGCTGCGCCGCCACCCGTGGATTTTTGACGGAGCCATCGCCAAAGGCGGCGGCGATGCTGGTGAAACAGTCAGGGTGGAAAGCCATGACGGGCAGTTCCTGGGCTGGGCTGCCTTCAGTCCGAGTTCCAAAATCCGGGCGCGGGTCTGGAGTTTTGACGAAAACCAGCGCATAGACGCTTCTTTTTTTGTAGCGCGTATTGCTGAAGCCATCAAGGCCAGAGACTTGTTCGACATTCAAAGTGATGGCCGGCGCCTGGTCCATGGGGAGTCTGATGGCTTGCCCGGTCTGGTCGTGGACCGTTATGCCGACACACTGGTGGCGCAGTTCTCCAGTTGCGGTACCGAGCGCTGGAAAAGCGTGATTGTGGATGCCCTGCTGGCGCAAACCGGCCTGACGCGCCTGTATGAGCGATCAGATGCCAGCGTGCGCTCGCTTGAAGGCCTGCCGGAGGCGACGGGATGGCTGACTCCATCAGCGTCCCCGGGCGACACCGAAATCATCATCACCGAACATGACTGGAAACTGAGCCTGGATGTGGCGCAGGGCCACAAAACCGGCTTTTACCTCGACCAGCGCGACAGCCGGCACAAGTTTGCCGCGTACACGCGGCGCCGGCAGTTTGAGCGGGTGCTCAACTGCTACTGCTATACCGGCGGTTTTACCGTGGCCGCTTTGGCGGGCGGCGCGAAGCATGTGACATCCATCGACTCGTCCGGGCCAGCCCTGGACCGTGCCAAGGCCAATGTGGCCCTGAACGGTTTTGAGGCCAGCCGGACCACCATGCTGGATGCCGATGTGAACGCTTCGCTGCGCCAGTACCAGAAAGAAGGCCGAACCTTTGACGCCATCGTGCTCGACCCGCCCAAGTTTGCGCCCACGGTGACCCATGCCGAGCGCGCGGCGCGGGCTTACAAAGACATCAACCGGCTGGCGCTGGCCATCCTGGAGCCTGGTGGCGTGCTGTTCACCTATTCCTGCTCCGGTGGCATCAGTGCAGACCTGTTTCACAAGATCGTCGCCTCGGCCGGCACCGATGCGGGTGTGGACGCCTTTATTTCCGAGCGCATGGGCGGCGCGCCCGACCACCCCATGACGGTGGCGTTTCCGGAGGGTGAATACCTCAAGGGGCTGGTGCTGGTCAAAAAGCCTAGCCTGGCCGTTTGACCGGTCCGGCAATGGATCATTCAGCTTGCTGCCCTCGTGCCCTCGTGCCCTTATTCCCATGTGCCCATGTGACAGGAGCGTAGTTTGCTACTAATATAGTAGCAATTGGCAATGCAGGGAGCCGCATTCCGGCTCGCGCGAATGCCCCGGGGGAGGCTTGACACCGCCTGTAAAGTAACTGCTGCCAAAGTGGGATTGGCCGAAGCGTTTCAGGGGCTTGAACAGACCGCTAAACTCCCCAGCTTGGTTTCTATTCCCGCTTTGCGCATTTTTTGCATTTCTCCGTTTTTTAGGCAGACACCATGAGCTTGATCCCCGTCACCATCCTCACCGGCTTCCTGGGCTCGGGCAAAACCACCTTGCTCAAGCGTGTGCTGACCGAAGCGCACGGGCAGAAAATCGCCGTCATCGAGAACGAGTTCGGCGAGGAAAACATCGACAACGAAATCCTGGTCAATGACACCAGGGAAAACATCATCCAGATGAACAACGGCTGCATTTGCTGTTCGATCCGCGAGGATTTGCGCGAAACGCTGCAGTTGCTGGCCGCCAAGAAGCGCAAAGGGCTGCTCGACTTTGATCGCGTGGTGATTGAAACCACCGGCCTGGCTGACCCGGGGCCGGTGGCCCAGACCTTTTTCATGGACGAAGAAATTGCCGAGCAGTACCTGCTGGATTCCATCCTGACCCTGGTCGATGCCAAGCACGCCCAGGCCCAGCTCGATGACCGCCAGGAAGCGCGCCGCCAGGTTGGTTTTGCCGACCAGATATTCATCAGCAAGTCCGACCTCGTGGCCGAAGGCGAGGTGAAGGCGCTAATGCATCGCCTGACGCACATGAATCCCCGCGCGCCCCAGAAGAGCGTGCATTTCGGAGAGGTGGCGATTGCGGATGTGTTTGACCTGCGCGGCTTCAATCTCAATGCCAAGCTCGATATCGATCCCGACTTCCTCACAGCCGAAGAGCACGCGGCGCATGATCATCACGACCATGAGCACGGCGAGCATTGCGACCATCCCTCACATGCACACGAAGGGGGCGAGGGTCACCACCATCACCATGACGACGACGTCAAAAGCTTTGTGTTCCGTTCAGACAAGGCCTTCAGCCCGGCCAAGCTGGAGGACTTCCTGGGCGCCGTCGTGAATATCTACGGCCCGCGCATGTTGCGATACAAGGGCGTGCTCAATATGCAGGGGACCGACCGCAAGGTGATTTTCCAGGGGGTGCATCAACTCATGGGCAGTGACCTGGGTCCAGCCTGGGCTGAGGGCGAGCAGAAAAACAGCAAGATGGTCTTCATTGGAATCGATCTGCCCAAAGATATTTTCGTGCAGGGCCTGGAGCAGTGCCTGGTTTGAGGTAGGCTGTTTTCCTGCAACTTATAAAAAGCAGGAGGGATTCATGATTGTCTCGATTCTCCAACGATTTGGTTTCAGGGTGTCACAGCATGCCGGCGAGCCGCTACAATCGCGCGCCGACCAAAATACCCGGAAAGCTGAATCGGGAGGCCAGCCAGGCAGAAAACAGGCCGCAAGCAGCGTTAAAGTAGCTCCTGTGCAAACTGGCAAGGCGGCAGACAAACCGGGCGATCTGGCAACGGGTCGTTCGGCACAAGGTAAGGCCGGACTGTCCGACAGCAGTTTGACCAGGAGACAGTCCGGGGATTCTCCCAAGGCTGCTTCCGAGAGGAGACATATTGTGAAAGCCCCAGCGAAGAAGTCCAAAGCGCCAGCCAAGGCAGTTGCCAAAGCAGCGGTGAAAGCCAAATCGGCGCCCAAGGCCGCAGCGACGGCGGTGGGCAGGGCCGTGAAAAAAGCCGTCAAACCTGCTGCCAAAGCCAAGCCGGCTTCCTCGCCCGTTGCCAAAAAGTCCGCCAAGGTGTCGTCCCCGAAAAAGTCGGCCCCTGTCGCCAGCAAAAAGGTAGTGGCCCAACCGCTAGCCAAAACCAAGGTGGCCGCCAAGCCTGCCAAATCCTCCAAACCCGTGGCCAAATCGATTACCAAGCCCGCTGCCAAAGCGCCCACCAAGCCAGTTGCCAAAGACGACACCGTCGTCAAGGTATCCGGCACCCTGAAAGCACCGCCTGTGGCCATGCCTGTTCCCCCTGCTCCGGCACCTGCCCCGCAATCGGTGCTGAGGGCCCCGCCGCCCCTGAAACCGGGGCGAAGAAGTTCCCCCCGGACGGCGACCCAATCACCCCCGCCCGCACCTATGGTGCCAACCCATGCGCCCGACGCAGCCAAAGCCAGCTACTCCATAATGACCGAACGTGTGATCGCGCCGCCCATTCAGGCGGCTGCCAAAAAAGACCCCAAGCTTGCCAACAACTGGAAGACCAAGTCCGCAGAGCAGTTGACCGACGAGGAAGTCAAGGCTATGCCGGATTCCGAGTACATGAACGAAAAGCAGATGGCATTTTTCCGCCACAAGCTGTCGGTGCTCAAGCAGGAAATCCACAACAGTGCCGGTGAAACCACAGAACACCTGCGCGAAGACACCGTTGTCGTGCCCGATCCGGCAGACCGCGCCACCATTGAAGAAGAGCATGCCCTTGAATTGCGTACCCGCGACCGCGAACGCAAGCTGCTGAAGAAGATCGAGCAGTCGATCGCCCGCATCGATTCCGGTGACTACGGCTACTGTGACGAAACCGGTGAACCGATCGGTGTGGGCCGGCTGATCGCGCGTCCCACCGCCAATTTGTCGCTGGAAGCGCAGCAGCGCCGTGAGCTCAAGCAAAAGATGTTTGGTGACTAACGGCCGGTTTGCTGGTTGAACGTTTTTAACCGTCCCGTCATGTCCAAAGAAGATACCGAATCCGGCTTGCTCTCCAAGATGGTGAAGTTCGTCCGCAATCCTGCGACGAACTGGTCGGATCTGGACTCCGCGCAGTCAGACCGGAACGAAGCCATGAGCAAGCAATTGCTCAAGGAGATGATTGAGCGCAAGCGGCGCAACGACTTTGTGCGCAAGCGCGAATTCGACATGCTGCGCAAAATGCGCAAGCGCGAAGCCATGGTGGGCGTGGGCCAGGACCCGGGCGGCCGACCGTCGTTTTTCCAGAGCAGCATGCCTTCCAGGCCAGATGACCGTGCATCCACGCTGAAAAAGATCGATGAGATCGAGGCGCAGATGTCCATGCAGTGGTGGAAAACCAAGAATGGCACTGTTCAGGGCAATTCTGCTCAAGGACCCCTTGGGGCCCGTGGCAAGCCTGCCGCGACGCAGACCTCGCTGCTGGATAACGCCCTGCCTACCGCCTACAAGGCCACGGAACCCAACGGACTGGAGTCTGCCGCCCAAAAAGCGGCAACTCCAATGTCAGCACAGGAGTTGATGCCGACCCAGCCCGATGCCTTGCTCACGGTGCCTGCAGCCTCCTCCGCACCTACCCAGCCAGCCAGCCTTCCTGCGAAGCCCCATGCCATTGGCGGCCTCGCGGGCGTTGGGGGTGATTACGACGGCAGTACATCGGGTTTTTCGCCTTCCAAGCTCACAGCGGTGGATGTGGAGGAGGACGGGGCCCGGCACGGGGTGCACGATGCGGAACTGGAAGAAGCCGCCATCCGCTTTGCCAATGGCGATGATGCCGGCGCCGAAGCGGGCCTGCTTGAGATATTGGGGCCGGGCGGTGTTCGCGCGGAGCACACTGAAACATGGCTGGCGCTGTTTGATTTGTACCGTGCCACGGGTCAGCAGGAAAAATTCGAGACGGCCGCGATCCAGTTTGTGGAGCGGTTTGACCGTTCGGCTCCGCAGTGGTTCTCCATGCCGGACATGGTGAAAAAGCTCAGTGCCCCGGCTGGCAAGGCAAGCAACGCGCCTGCTGCCGACTGGGTATGTCCTTCGGCGCTGGGCATCCAGACCGTTGCGGCCCTCAAGGCGGCCACCGCCAAGGCGCCTATGCCGTGGCGCCTGGACTGGAGCAACCTCAAAACCATTGAACTGGCTGCTCTCGGGCCTTTGACCGGGGTATTCAGTAGTTGGGCGGCACAGCCTGTTCAGCTGGGTTTTATTGGCGATGCGAAATTGCTAAACGTCCTGCAAAACGCCACACCTTCGGGCAGTCGTGATACAGCTCACAGCTGGTGGCACCTTCGCCTGGAGGCGCTGCGTGTCATGCACCGGCCTGACGACTTTGAACTCGCAGCCCTTGATTTTTGCGTGACTTACGAGGTTTCGCCGCCCGCCTGGGGCGCCGCACGTTGCAAGTACAAGCCGCTGGATACAAAAGGCGGCTCGATGGGCGGGCAGGCCATCATTGGGGAGGTGTTTCGCGACTCCACACACTCCGGCATAAGTAGTCTGGAGGGGGATACCCAGATCGACGGACAAAGCTCGGTGATGAGCCAGCAGGCGTCAGTGGAACTGTCCGGGCAAATCCAGGGCGATGCCATTGAAGTGCTGGACAAGCTGGGGGCCAAGCTGATGGGGGCAGACGTGATGCTGATCTCCTGCGCCAAGCTCATACGCGTCGATTTTTCTGCCGCAGGAACGTTGCTTAACTGGGTGTCGGCCCGCGAGACTGAAAACCGCTCCGTACAGTTCTCGGACGTCAATCGCCTGGTGGTTGCTTTTTTCAATGTGATCGGAATCACGGAACATGCCAGGGTGCTTGCTCGAGTTGACTGAGGTCCACTCATCGTGTCCCGCCCTGCGAGGGGTGCTTCTGCATCTGGGGCACTTGCGAAACGATTGTCCGCAGCCCGCGTAACCTGTCTGCCCCCTTGCTACCTCTGTCTTTGACCGGGTCCACACCCGTGCCCCGGGCCGGAAACCATATTGCTTGCGACCTGCTTGCGGCTTATATCGTTCGCTATGACCGGTCGTCATGAGTGAGTGACCTGCCGACTGTTTTCAAAAAAACAGGAACGTTGCTGATACTTACCTTTCGCACTGTCTTGACATCGCCGGGGCGTCATCAGGCATGGCCTGGGAGTCCATCCATTGGCATGCCGTCCTGCGCGTCCCTTAATGCAACACTTTCATTGGCTTTGCTAAGTGCTTAATTTAGAACACTTTTTAAATTCCATATGACTTCTGAAGATGCTTCTAAGTCCTTGATTTCATTGAAAAAATTTGTGTCAAACCTCTTGCTTGCGGAATGTTTCCTGATAAAGTGGGAAAAAGTGCAATTTAGTGGTGAAAAGTGTTCTCTAAAGGTTTGTAACGGTGTTTCAAGGTGCTTCATCTCTAGTTCTCGATACCAAGGGGCGGCTCTCTGTGCCGACCCGGCATCGCGACGTGCTGAGCGCCACTGCCTCCAGCCAGCTCACCATCACCAAACATCCGCACGGCTGCCTTATGATTTTCCCACGCAACGAATGGGAGAAATTCCGCGACCGCATCGCCTCGCTGCCCATGCAGGCCCAATGGTGGAAACGGATTTTCCTGGGTAATGCGATGGATGTGGACATGGATGCGACTGGCCGTGTATTGGTTTCGCCTGAACTTCGGCAAGCTGCCGGCATCAGCAAGGATACGGTGCTGCTCGGCATGGGTAGCTACTTCGAACTCTGGGACGCTGCGACGTATGCCGCCCAGGAGGCCGAGCAGATGAAGGGTGAAATGCCCGATGTCTTCAGAGACTTTTCATTCTGAAAGAAGACGGTGCAAGACACATGGACACATCGCACCGTCTTGTTGAACGAAGCCATAGCGGCGCTTCACATCAACCCGGACGGCCACTACATCGACGCGACTTTCGGTCGCGGCGGGCATTCGCGCCTCTTGCTGTCCCGGCTTTCGCCGCAAGGGCGTCTCACGGCCTTCGACAAGGACCTCGACGCCATCGCGGAAGCGCAAACCATCGCCGACCCGCGCTTTTCAATTCGCCACGAAGGCTTCATGCACCTGGGTCAACTGCCCGCTGCCAGCGCAGCGGGCGTGCTGATGGACCTTGGCGTGAGCTCACCCCAGATCGACAACCCGCTGCGCGGCTTTTCCTTTCGTTCGGAGGGGCCTCTGGACATGCGCATGGATACGACGCGTGGCCAGAGTGTGGCCGAGTGGCTGACAGACGCATCCATAGAAACAATGGCGGAGGTGATTCGTGAATATGGCGAAGAACGGTTTGCTCAACAGATTGCAAAGGCGATTGATCGTCGCCGACAGGAACGGGGCCCTCTTCGAACCACCGCTGAGCTGGCCGAAGTCGTGGCTGGCGCGGTCAAAACCCGCGAGCCGGGCAAGGACCCTGCAACGCGCACATTTCAGGCTCTTCGGATTTTCATCAACGCCGAGCTTGAAGAGCTGCAACAGGCGTTAGAAGCTTCGCTGAAAGTACTCCAACCGGGAGGCCGTCTGGTGGTGATCAGTTTTCATTCGCTCGAAGACCGCATCGTCAAGCAATTCATCGCCGGGCAGTCGCGCGAAGTGTTTGACCGCCGCGCCCCGTTTGCCGCGCCCAAGGCCATGAGGCTCAAGGCCCTGGGCCGCATCAAGCCCAGCGAAGAGGAGATTGCCGCCAACCCCCGTTCCCGCAGCGCCGTGATGCGGGTGGCCGAGCGCACCGAGGTGAGCGCATGAATACCGCAAAACTGCTCCTAGCCCCTCGGGGGTTGAACGACAGAGGTGAAGCGTCCCGCGAGCCGCGGCCTGCAGGGCCTCGGGAGCTACACGGAGTGAGCAAGCGTGGGGACTCTTCATCCCAGCAGGGGCCGCGGGACTGGCTTTGCCAGACCGCAGGCGCAGCGGCCCCCTCGGGGGGCAGCGCAGTACACGCAGTGACAAGCGTGGGGGCCATCAGATGCTCCGCCTGAACCTCGTCCTGCTGCTGGCCGTGTTGGCCAGTGCGCTTTATCTGGTGAGCACTCAGTACGAGTCGCGTCGCCTGTATGTGGAGCTTGAAAAGGCCACCGCCCACAGCCGGCAAATCGAAACGGATAATGAACGCCTGCAGCTTGAAAAGCGTGCCCAGGCCACGCCTCTTCGGGTTGAGAAACTCGCCAGGGATCGCCTGCAGATGCGCACGGCAACGCCGGCCATCACGCAGTATGTGACCTATCGGGATGCTGCGGTTGCCGGGGTGCCGCATGAGTAGGAGCGTTCTCTACAGCTCCAGCCCCTTGCTGGCCAGCAAGACGCCGGTCTGGCGCAGCAAATTTATTGTGGCGGCCATTGCCCTGGCTTTTGTGGGGCTGGCGGGGCGGGCCGCGTACATCCAGGTTTTCGGCAATGAATTTTTCCAGCGCCAGGGTGAAGTCCGCTTTGCCCGAACGCTGGAGTTGCCGGCCAATCGCGGCCGTATTCTCGATCGCAATGGCCTGATTTTGGCTTCCAGCGTGCCTGCTCCCAGTATCTGGGCCATCCCGGAAGACGTCGAAGCGAGCAGGGCCCAGCTTGCAGAACTCGCCAGGCTGCTGGAAATGCCGCAGGCTGATCTGAAGAAAAAACTGGGTAACGAGGACAAAACTTTTGTCTGGCTCAAGCGCCAGGTCGACGAGCCGATAGCCCAGCAAATCCATGCGATGGGCATCAAGGGGATCTATGCGCGCCGGGAATACAAGCGCAAGTACCCTGAAGGCGAGGCGGCTGCCCATGTGGTTGGGTTCACCAACGTCGAAGACAACGGCCAGGAAGGCATCGAACTCACGTTCAACAAGGAGCTCGCCGGAAAGGCGGGCTCACGGCGTGTCATCAAGGACCGGCTCGGTCGCGTGGTTGAGGGCGTTGGTGAGCAGGTGCCGCCGATCGAGGGCAAAGACATCCAGTTAAGCGTCGACAGCAAGGTGCAGTTCTTCGCTTACCAGAAGCTGCGCGACGCCGTGACCGCGCGCAAGGCCAAGGCCGGCAGCGTGGTGGTGCTTGATGCGATCACCGGCGAGGTGCTGGCGCTCGCCAACTACCCGAGCTACGTGCCTGACAAGCGGCAGAACCTCACGGGCGAGCAACTGCGCAACCGCGCGCTGACTGACACCTTCGAGCCCGGTTCAACGATGAAGCCGATCACGGTCGCCATGGCGCTGGAAGCCGGCCGGGTCAAACCGCAGACCCTCGTCGAAACCGGGCCTGGCCGCTTCAGCATCGGCGGCTTCACCATCAGCGATACCCACAACTACGGCACGCTGACCGTCGAGGGCGTGATCCAGAAGTCGAGCAACGTCGGGGCGTTGAAAATCGCGCAAAAAATGAGTCCGCACGAGATGTGGGATACCTACACCGCGCTCGGTTACGGGCAGAAGCCCCAGATCCAGTTTCCCGGCGCCGTGACAGGCCGGCTGCGACCCTGGAAAAGCTGGCGGCCTGTTGAGCAGGCGACCATGGCTTATGGCTACGGGCTCTCGGCCTCGCTGTTCCAGATGGCGCATTCCTATACCTCGTTTGCGCACGATGGGCGGATCATTCCGGTTACCATGCTCAAGAGCACTGAGCCCGCCGTCGGCGTCAGGGTGTTTTCTGCCGAGAACGCGCATGCGGTGCGAAGGATGCTCCAGATGGCTGCGGCACCGGGTGGCACCGGCCAACTGGCACAGACGGTCGGCTATTCGGTTGGCGGCAAGTCGGGCACGGCGCACAAGCAGGTCGGCAAGGGCTATGCGAGCAACAAATACCGTGCCTGGTTCACCGGCATGGCGCCTATCGAGGCACCGCGCATCATCGTCGCGGTGATGATCGACGAGCCGAGTGATGGCCAGTATTTTGGCGGCGTTGCGGCGGCGCCGGTTTTCAGTGAAGTGGTGCAGCAGACGCTGCGCATGATGGGCGTTCAGCCGGACGTGAGCGTCAAGCCGCAAATCGTGACGCAGGCTGTCGAGGAGTCGTTTTGACAACCCAGCTCCATACCCCCGAGCAGGCGGCCCGCTGGTTGCGTGAGCGCGTGACCGGCAGCCTGCGGACGGACAGCCGCATGGTGGGCGGCGGTGACGGATTCATTGCATGGCCCGGCGCTGCGACGGATGGCCGGAAGTATCTTGGTGACGCACTGGCTTCGGGCGCTCGCGCCTGCCTGGTGGAGTTGCAGGGCTTTGAGCCCCGTGGCCCGGAAGATGAAAGGGTGGCCGCTTACGCGGGACTCAAGGCGGCAACCGGCCCCATCGCCGCTGCCTATTTTGATGAGCCGAGCCGGCACCTGCAGGTCGCAGCCGTCACCGGCACCAATGGCAAGACATCGACAACATGGTGGCTGGCCCAGGCGCTGGGCAGGCTGGGGCGCAAATGCGGTGTCGTGGGAACCCTGGGCATCGGGGAGCCCGGTGCGGTGGTTTTCACGGGGTTGACCACACCTGATCCTGTGCTGCTCCAGCAGCAACTGCGCCGTTTTGTGGACGAGGGCTTCGCCGCCTGCGCCCTGGAGGCTTCCTCGATAGGGCTGGTGGAGCGGCGTCTGGATGCCACCACCATACAGGTCGCGATCTTCACCAACTTCACGCAGGACCATCTCGACTACCACCCGTCCATGCCGGCCTATTGGGAGGCCAAGAAAATGCTGTTCAGCTGGCCTGGCCTGAAGGCGGCAGTCATCAACGTGGACGATGGCAAAGGCCTTGAGTTGAGCGCTTCGCTGGCCGGCTCGGACCTGGATGTCTGGACATTGTCCTGCACAGGGCCGGCCCGGATTCATGCACAAAAAATCCACCACGGCATGAATGGCGTGAGTTTTGATGTCGTCGAAGGCGCGGAGCAGCACCGAGTGTCCAGCAAGCTGGTCGGCCAGTACAACGTGTACAACCTGCTGGGCGTCATCGCGGCCCTGCGTGCCATGGGCATACCGCTGGCCGACGCGGTGGGCGCGTGTGCCGACCTGCTGCCGGTGCCGGGGCGCATGGACACGCTGGCGGAAGAAGGCCTGCCGCTGGTCGTCATCGATTACGCGCACACGCCCGACGCCCTGGAAAAAGTACTCACAGCGCTCCAGCCGGTCGCGCGCAGCCGCGGTGGCCAGCTCTGGTGCGTCTTTGGCTGTGGCGGAGACCGCGATGCCGGCAAGCGTCCGCTGATGGCTGCGGTGGTGGAAAAAAATGCCGACAAAGTGGTGGTCACCAGCGACAACCCGCGCAGTGAGAACCCACTGGCCATCATCGACCAGGTGCTGAGGGGGTTGAATCACCGCGACGCCGTGCACGTGCAGGCAGACCGGGGTTCGGCGATTGCGCATGCGCTGAGCGTGGCGCAAGCCCATGATGTGGTGCTGCTGGCGGGCAAGGGGCATGAAAGTTATCAGGAGATCCAGGGCGTGAAGCTTCCGTTTTCCGACAGGGCGCAGGCGCAAGCCGCCCTCGCCCTGAATGCGGCGCGCGTGGCACGCCAGGCCGGGGGAGGCTCCGCATGATGACCTTGCAACAGGCGCTGGGCTGGTTGCCGTCGGCCCGGCTGGTGGGTGATGGCAGCGTGAAGCCTCTGCGCGTGCACACCGATACCCGCAGCCTGCAGGCCGGCGACCTGTTCGTGGCGCTCAAGGGCGAGCGCTTTGACGCCCATGAATTTCTGGCGCAGGCCAAGGCGCAGGGCGCCGTGGCGGCGATTGCCCACCATGGCCTGGCCGCGGCAGGTCTGCCGGGTCTGGAGGTGGCTGACTCGAAACTGGCGCTCGGCCAGCTGGCGGCCGGCTGGCGTTCGCAATTCAGCTTGCCCCTCATTGCGGTGACGGGAAGCAACGGCAAAACGACGGTGACGCAGATGATCGCGGCTATCCTGCGGGCCTGGAAATCCACGCAGGCTTTTGCCACGGAAGGCAATCTCAACAACGATATTGGGGTGCCCCTGACGTTGTTGCGCCTTCGTGCCTCCCATGAGGTGGGCGTGGTGGAGCTGGGCATGAACCATCCCGGAGAAATCGCCTACCTCGCCGCACTGGTCAGGCCCGGCGTGGCGCTGGTCAATAACGCCCAGCGCGAGCACCTTGAATTCATGGCCACGGTGGAAGCCGTCGCCCGGGAGAACGGCTCCGTCCTGCAGGCCCTCGGCACGGATGGCATTGCCGTTTTTCCTGCCGATGATGACTACACCGCTATCTGGCGCGGCCTCGCGGGGGCGCGCCGCGTGCTGACTTTTGCACAAACGGGTCCGGCCGATGTCACGGCCCAGGCGCAGTGGAGCGGCGACTGCTGGCAGGTTGCGGCCCGGACACCCTCAGGTCCGCTTGATTTTTCCCTGCATATTGCGGGCCGGCACAACGTCAAGAATGCGCTGGCCGCCATCGCCTGTGCGCTGGCCGCCGGCGTTCCCCTGCCAGCCATCGCGGCGGGTTTGCCGGAATTCGCCCCGGTCAAGGGGCGTTCCCGCGCCGTGACCGTGCGCCTGGCGAATCGTGTGGTGACATTGATCGACGACACCTACAACGCCAATCCCGACTCCATGCGCGCGGCCATCGAGGTGCTGGCCGAGTTGCCGGCGCCGCGCCTGCTGGTCATGGGCGACATGGGTGAGGTGGGCGACCAGGGCCCCCAGTTCCACGAAGAAGCCGGCCGGTATGCTCGCGCGCGGGGCATCGAGCAGCTTTTCACGCTGGGCGCCCAGTCCCAAGGGGCGGGCACCGCTTTCGGCGCGGGACGCCATTTCAACCAGATGGCTGATCTGGCCGCCGCCGTGTTGGCTGAATTGCCGCAGGCCGGCAGCGTGCTGGTGAAGGGCTCCCGCTTCATGAAGATGGAGCAGGTGGTCCAGGCCATTGCAGATAACACACAAAACTACAAGGAAGAAACATGAGCCCCCACGCTTACATGCGTTCGCTGCCGGCGGCTCGGCAGGAGGCATTTCATGCTGCTTAGCCTGGCCCAGTGGCTCCAGTCGATTTCCCCTGAATTCGGGTCGTTCAGGGTGTTTCAGTACCTGACATTCCGTGCCGTCATGGCCGCGCTCACGGCGCTGCTGATCGGCCTGCTTGCCGGGCCGTTTGTCATTCGCCGGCTGATTTCGCTGAAGATCGGCCAGCCCATCCGCGAATATGCGATGCAGACACACCTGAGCAAGAGCGGAACGCCCACCATGGGGGGCGTGCTGATCCTGATGTCCATCGGCATTTCGACCCTGCTGTGGTTTGACCTGTCCAACCGCTTCGTGTGGATTGTGCTGCTCGTCACCCTGGGATTCGGTGCCATCGGCTGGGCCGACGACTGGCGCAAGGTGGTGCTGAAAGATCCGGAAGGCATGCGATCGCGTGAAAAATACCTGTGGCAATCGCTGATTGGCCTGGTGGCGGCGCTGTACCTGGTGTTCAGCATCTCGGAGAGTTCCAACCTGCGCGTGCTGGAACTGTTTTTCAGCTGGGTGCAGTCGGGATTTGACGTCAACCTGCCGCCCAAGGCCGGTCTGCTGGTGCCCTTCGTGAAGGAAATCAGTTATCCGCTGGGTGTGTTTGGTTTTGTGATTCTGACCTACCTGGTAATCGTTGGCTCAAGCAATGCCGTCAACCTGACCGACGGCCTGGACGGGCTGGCCATCATGCCGGTAGTCATGGTGGGGTCTGCACTGGGCGTGTTCGCCTATGTGACCGGTAGCGCGGTCTACTCCAAATACCTTTTCTTTCCGCACATTCCCGGCTCCGGTGAGCTGCTGATCTTTTGCTCGGCCATGGCGGGGGCCGGGCTGGCGTTCCTGTGGTTCAACACGCACCCGGCCCAGGTGTTCATGGGGGACGTCGGCGCACTGGCGCTGGGGGCGGCGCTGGGCACCATCGCCGTCATCGTGCGCCAGGAAATTGTGCTGGCCATCATGGGCGGCATTTTTGTCGTCGAGGCCCTGTCCGTGATGATGCAGGTGACCTGGTTCAAGTACACCAAGAAGCGCTACGGCGAAGGCCGGCGCCTCTTCAAGATGGCGCCGCTGCACCACCACTTCGAGAAAAGCGGCTGGAAAGAAACGCAAGTGGTCGTCCGCTTCTGGATCATCACCATGCTGCTGTGCCTGGTCGGCCTGTCAACCTTGAAGCTCAGGTAAGGCATGAGGCATTTACAAGACCAAACCGTGCTGATCCTGGGCCTGGGCGCGTCCGGCTTGGCCATGGCGCGCTGGTGCGTCCGCCATGGGGCATTGGTGACGGTCGCTGACACACGCGATGCGCCCGCATTGCTCGCGACGCTTCGGCAGGAACTTCCCGGGGTGAAGTTTGTGAGAGGCGCTTTTACGCCGGACCTCGTGCAGGGTAGCGCCGTGCGCGCAGTCTATCGTTCGCCAGGATTGGCGCCTGCCGTGATCGCTCCTGTGGTCGATGCCGCGCGTGCCATGGGCTTGCCTGTCGGGGGTGAACTTGATCTGTTCTCTCGGGCCCTGGCCGATCTCCGCGAGGTGCTGACAACGGAGGTGGTGGAAGAAAATCCCCAGCCTCTTGAATCGCCTGAACCGGTGATTGAATCGCCATTGCCCGATGTATCCGATGTATCCGATGTAACGGATGCCGCCGGCTCGCTTGAGGGCGAAGCCGCTGTGGTGACTGATTCCTCCGGCGACTTGGAAGAGATGCCCGCGCCAGATGCTGCGGAAAGCGCGCCTGCCTCGGAAGATGCCGGCGAAGACGCTGCGTTGCCCGCTCTGCTCGCCCCCGCGCCGGCCGAACAGCCCGCTGGCTACAGGCCGGTGGTGCTGGCCATCACGGGAACCAACGGCAAAACCACGGTGACTTCCCTGGTCGGCCAACTGGTGCAACGGGCCGGAAAAACTGTTGCCGTTGCAGGCAATATCGGCCCGACGCTGCTCGATACGCTGTCTGCGCGTCTTGACGCGGACACCCTGCCGCAGGTGTGGGTGCTGGAACTGTCCAGCTTCCAGCTCGCGGATGCGCAGGACTTTGAGCCGACGGCTGCCGTGGTGTTGAATGTGACCCAGGATCATCTGGACTGGCACGGCGACATGGATGCTTACGTCGCGGCCAAGGCCCGGATATTTGGACGCAGCACCTTCATGCTGCTTAACCGTGACGATCCCCGGGTGATGGAGATGCTTCCGCCGCCCGTCAAGGTACGCCTGCGGCCTCCGCAGGTTCGCCCGCATTCGACTTTTGGCGCCGGGGAGCCCCAGCGACCCGGTGACTACGGCATCGAAACCGTCAATGGCATGGCGTGGCTGGTGCGCGCCGCGGAAGCCGATGAAACCATCAAGCGCCGCAAGGGTGAAGAAGTGGAGCTGCACATCCAGCGCCTGATGCCGCTGGATGCCCTGCGCATTCGCGGCCGCCACAACGCCACCAATGCGCTGGCGGCGCTCGGGCTGGCCGTCGCGGCCGGTTGCAGCCTTGCGCCCATGCTGCATGGTCTGCGCGAGTACCGGGGCGAGCCGCACCGCGTGGAATCCATCGCGGTGGTGAACGATGTCGAATATTTCGACGACAGCAAGGGCACCAATGTCGGCGCCACCGCGGCGGCACTGGTGGGTCTGGGGGCCGAACGCAAGCTGGTGGTGATTCTGGGCGGCGAAGGCAAGGGGCAGGATTTTTCGCCGCTGGCCGAGCCCGTGTCGCGCCATGCCCGCGCCGTGGTGCTGATCGGCAAGGACGCGCCCCTCATCCGGTCTGCCCTGCAGGCCAGCCAGGTGGCGCTGCTGGACGCCGCGTCGATGCAGGAGGCGGTGAGCCTGGCGGCCGCGCAGGCCCATACCGGTGACGCTGTCCTGATGTCGCCCGCCTGCGCCAGTTTTGACATGTTTGACAACTACGAACACCGCGCCCAGGTCTTTTGTGATGCGGTGCAGGCGCTGGCCCAGGAACAGGGGGTGGTGTTGTGACCGTGGCTGCACGCCTTTGGGGTTGGCTTTCCGGTCTCGGCGGCGTCGGCGCGGTCGCTGCGGATGTGCTGCCCGTTCGCCTCGGTCGGCAGAGCCTGTCCCGAAGCCCGGCTGCGCCTGTTCGCATGGCGGGGTTTGACCAGGCGCTGGTCTGGGTGACGGTGGCCTTGCTGATGTGGGGCTTGGTCATGGTGTATTCGGCATCGGTGGCGATGCCCGACAACCCCAAGTTTTCCCGCTATGCGCACACGCATTTCCTGCTGCGTCATGTGTTGTCACTGGTGGTGGCTTTCATCGTGGCGTATCTGGCGTTTCAGGTTCCCATGGCGACCTGGGAAAAGCTGGCTCCCTGGCTGTTTGTGCTGTCCCTGCTGCTGCTGATGCTGGTACTGCTGCCCTTTATCGGCAAGGGCGTCAATGGCGCGCGGCGCTGGATTTCAATGGGCTTCATGAATTTCCAGCCCTCGGAGCTGGCGAAGTTTGCGGTGCTGCTCTACGCCGCGGATTACATGGTTCGCAAGATGGAAGTGAAGGAGCGCTTCTTTCGCGCTGTGTTGCCCATGGCGGTGGCGATTGGCATCGTGGGCCTGCTGCTGCTGGCCGAGCCTGACATGGGCGCTTTCATGGTGATCTCGGTCATCGCGATGGGAATCCTCTTTCTCGGCGGCGTCAATGCGCGCATGTTCTTCGTGATTGCGGCCGTGGTGGTGGTCGCATTTGGCCTGATGGTGATGCTCAGCGAATGGCGCCGCGAGCGGATTTTTGCCTACCTGGATCCCTGGAGCGACAAGTACTCCATGGGCAAGGGCTACCAGCTGTCGCATTCGCTGATCGCTTTCGGGCGCGGCGAGATTTTTGGCGTGGGCCTGGGCGGCAGCATCGAGAAGCTGCACTGGCTGCCCGAGGCGCACACCGACTTCCTGATGGCCGTGATCGGCGAAGAGTTCGGCCTGCTGGGTGTGCTCGTGGTGATTGGCCTGTTCATGTGGATGACCCGCCGCATCATGCACATCGGCCGCCAGTCGATCGCACTGGACCGTCTGTTTGCCGGGCTGGTGGCACAAGGTGTCGGCATCTGGATGGGCTTCCAGACCTTCATCAACATCGGCGTGAACCTCGGTGCCTTGCCCACCAAGGGCCTGACCCTGCCGCTGATGAGCTATGGCGGCTCGGCCATTTTGATGAACCTGATTGCCTTGGCCGTGGTGTTAAGAATCGATTATGAGAATCGACTGTTGATGCGCGGAGGCCGGGCATGAGCAAGCAACACTGCGCCTTGGTGATGGCCGGCGGAACCGGGGGCCATATTTTTCCGGGCCTCGCCGTGGCCGAGGCCTTGCGCGAGCGCGGCTGGCGGGTGCACTGGCTGGGCGGCCGGGGCAATGCGGGCCACCCCAGCATGGAAAGCCAGCTGGTGCCACCACGCGGCTTCGCTTTCGAGTCAATCGATTTCTCCGGCGTGCGCGGCAAGGGCCCGGTCACCCTGGTGTTCCTGCCGCTGCGCCTGCTCAAGGCCTTTTGGCAGAGCATCCAGGTTGTGCGGCGTGTCAAGCCTGATGTGGTGGTCGGGCTGGGCGGCTACATCGCCTTTCCGGCCGGCATGATGAGCGTGCTGCTGGGCAAGCCGCTGGTGCTGCATGAACAGAACTCCGTGGCGGGCATGGTCAACAAGGTGCTGGCCGGCGTGGCCGATCGCGTCTTCACGGCCTTCCCCGGCGTGTTCAGGAAAGCCGAATGGATCGGCAACCCCCTGCGCCCCGCCTTCACCCGCCAGCCGGATCCCGCAACCCGATTTGCCGGCCGGGCAGGGCCCTTGAAGCTGCTGGTGGTCGGTGGCAGCCTCGGGGCCAGGGCCCTGAATGAGTTGGTGCCCAAAGCCCTGTCCCTGATGCCGCCAGCCCTGCGCCCCGACGTCACGCATCAAAGCGGGATCCGCCAGATCGACGAATTGCGTGCCAACTATGCAGCCGCCGGCGTGCAGGCAGAACTGACGCCCTTCATTGAGGACACGGCACAGGCATTTGCCGATGCCGACCTCATCATTTGCCGCGCTGGCGCCAGCACGGTCACTGAAATTGCCGCCGTGGGGGCTGCAGCGCTGTTTGTGCCCTTTCCTTCCGCGGTCGATGACCACCAGACGACGAATGCCCGGTTCCTGGTCGACCAGGGGGGCGGCTGGTTGCTGCAGCAGCGCGACATGAGCGCCGCCGCACTGGCCGACTTGCTACAAAAAACTGAGCGATCCGCGCTGCTTCAATGCGCGCTAAAAGCCAAAACCATGCAAAAAACTGATGCCACAACGCGCGTTGTGGCCGCTTGCGAGGAGCTTGCAAGATGAAACACGCCATTAAAAACATTCACTTCATCGGGTTGGGCGGCTCCGGCATGTCAGGCATTGCCGAAGTGCTGCACAACCTGGGCTACGTCATTTCGGGGTCTGACCTGTCGGACAGCGCCACGCTGCAGCGGCTGGCCAGGCTCGGCATCAAGACCTTTGTCGGGCATGCCGCCGACAACCTGGCCATGGTGGATGCGGTGGTGACCTCCACCGCCGTGCAGCCCGACAATCCCGAAGTGCTGGCAGCGCGCGAAAAGCGCATTCCCGTGGTGCCCCGTGCCCTGATGCTGGCCGAGCTGATGCGCCTGAAGCAGGGCATTGCGATTGCCGGCACGCATGGCAAAACCACCACCACCAGCCTGGTGGCCAGTGTGCTGGCCGAAGGCGGGCTGGACCCGACGTTTGTCATCGGCGGCCGGCTCAACAGCGCCGGCGCGAATGCCAAGCTCGGCTCGGGCGACTACATCGTGGTCGAGGCCGACGAATCGGATGCCTCCTTCCTGAACCTGCTGCCCGTGATGGCGGTCGTCACCAACATCGACGCCGACCACATGGAAACCTACGGCCACGATTTCGGCAACCTGAAGAAGGCCTTTGTCGATTTCCTGCACCGCATGCCCTTTTACGGCACGGCGATTTTGTGTACCGACGACCCCGCCGTGCGCGACATCGTCCCGCATGTCTCCTGCCCGATCACCAGCTATGGCTTCGGTGAAGACGCACAGGTGCGGGCCGTCAATGTACGGCCGGTGGGCGCGCAAATGCACTTCACGGCGCAGCGCCGCAACGGTGTCACGCTGCCCGACCTGGAGGTGGTGCTCAACCTTGCTGGCGAGCACAACGTGCTCAATGCCCTGTCGGCCATTGCGGTGGCGGTGGAGCTCAACGTGCCGGATGCGGCGGTGCAAAAAGCGCTGGCTGAATTCCGGGGCGTGGGCCGGCGCTTCCAGAGCTACGGCGATGTGCCCGCCAAAGGCGGCGGCCATTTCACGGTCATCGAGGATTACGGCCACCATCCGGTCGAGGTCGCGGCGACGCTGGCTGCTGCGCGCGGCGCCTTCCCGGGCAGACGGTTGGTGCTGGCATTCCAGCCGCACCGCTATACCCGTACGCGTGACTGCTTTGAGGACTTCGTCAGGGTCATCGGCCAGGCCGATGCCGTGCTGCTGGCCGAAGTCTATGCCGCCGGCGAGACGCCCATCGTGGCGGCTGACGGCCGCTCGCTGGCGCGCGCGCTGCGCGTGGCGGGCAAGCTGGAGCCGGTATTTGTGAGCGAGATCGACGCGATGCCGCAAGCCATCCTGGATAACGCACTGGGAGGCGATGTCGTGATGTGCATGGGTGCCGGATCGATTGGGCTCGTGCCCGGCAAATTGTTGGAACTGGAAGGTGCGCAGTGAGTAGCAACTCAGACACATCCCAGGCCGTGAGCGCCGGGACAAGCGCGGGGGCCACGTTTGGCAAGGTCGCCGTCCTCATGGGGGGCATGTCGGCCGAGCGCGAGATCTCCCTGATGTCGGGCCGTGGCGTGTTGCAGGCGTTACGTTCCCGCGGTGTGGACGCCCATGCGTTTGACCCGGCCGAGCGCGACATCAGCGAGTTGAAAAAGGACGGGTTTGCGCGCTGTTTCATCGCACTGCATGGCCGGTTCGGCGAAGACGGCACGGTGCAGGGCGCATTGGAGTTGCTGGGCATACCCTATACCGGCTCCGGCGTTATGGCATCCAGCATGGCCATTGACAAGGTGATGACCAAGCGGGTCATGCTCGCCGAAGGCCTGCCGACCCCCACCTATGTGCTGTTGCGCCGGGGCAGCTATGGCAGCGCCGACGTGAGCGCCGTCCCTGACAAGCTGGGCTTGCCGCTGATTGTCAAGCCCGCACGGGAAGGCTCATCGATCGGGTTGACCAAGGTGACCGAGCGGGCCAGCATGGCAGATGCGGTGGCGCAGGCTGAAAAGCTGGATGCCGACATCCTGTGCGAGCAGTTCATCAGTGGCGACGAGGTGACCTGCCCGGTACTGGGAACCGGCAGCGAGGCACGCGCCCTGCCTGTCATCCGCATCGTTGCGCCCGACGGCAATTACGACTACCAGAACAAATACTTCACCGACACTACGCAGTATCTGGTGCCCTGCGGCCTGCCTGAAGGCGAAGAGGCCGTCATCCAGCAGCTGGTCCTGCAGGCTTACCGCACGCTCAACTGCCGCGGCTGGGCGCGCGCCGACGTGATGATTGACAAGGCAACGCGCAAGCCCTACCTGCTTGAAATCAATACCTCGCCCGGCATGACCGGCCACTCGCTGGTGCCCATGTCGGCACGGGCGGCCGGAATTTCCTATGAGGACCTGTGCCTCGAGGTGCTGAAGACCACCGCGCTCGATCATCAAACGCAAGGGGGAGGCACCCCTTGAGCCGCACCATGCCAATGCCAGTCGCCCTGCCGGCGGACATCAAGCTGATGAACACCTTTTCGGTGCTTTTTGGCCTGGTGTTTGCGGCCATGGTGTTGGCGCTGGCCGTGGCGTGGCTGATGCGGCAGCCCCTTTTCAACCTGAACGGCATCCGCGTGCAGGGTGATCTGGCCCACAACAACGCGGTCACCCTGCGCGCCAATGTGGCGCCCAAGTTGCGCGGCAATTTTTTCACGGTGGACCTGGCCCATACGCGGACGGCCTTCGAAGCCGTACCCTGGGTTCGCCGCGCGCTGGTGCAGCGCGAGTTTCCCAACCGGCTCAAGGTGGTGCTGCAGGAGCACAAGGCCATCGCCTATTGGGGCCCGGAAGGCGAGGCCCGCCTGGTCAACAGTTTTGGCGAGGTGTTCGAAGCGAACCAGGGCGATGTGGAGGCCGAAGACCTGCCGCTGCTCAACGGCCCGCAGGGACGGGCGCCGCTCGTGCTCCAGGCTTACCAGCTGCTGTCCCCGATGTTCGAAGGACTGGACGCAGTGCTGGAGAAGCTGGAGCTGACCGGACAGGGAAGCTGGCGCGCGCGGCTCGACAGTGGCGCCGTGATCGAGCTGGGAAGCGGCTCGCTGGAGGAATTACAGGTGCGTGTACGGCGGTTTATCGCAACGCTGACACAGGTCTCGTCAAGGTATGGACGGGACCTGGAGTCCGCCGACCTGCGCTATGGCAACGGTTATGCGATCAGGCTGAGGGGTGTTACCACGGTGAACGCTGGTGACAAAGAAGACAGGAAAGTGAAAAGGTAAATATATATGGCCAAAGAATACAAGGACCTGGTAGTCGGACTGGACATCGGAACCAGCAAGGTCATGGCCGTGGTTGCAGAGGTCATGCCGGGCGGTGAACTCAAGCTTGCAGGCCTGGGCATTGCGGCCAGCAATGGCCTCAAGCGCGGCGTGGTGGTCAATATTGACGCCACGGTGCAAAGCATCCAGCAGGCGCTGAAGGAGGCCGAGTTGATGGCCGACTGCAAGATCGCACGGGTCTACACCGGCATCACCGGCAGCCATATCCGCGGCATCAATTCCAGCGGCATGGTCGCGGTGAAAGACAAGGAAGTGACGCAGGCCGATGTGGCCCGCGTGATCGAAACAGCCAAGGCCATCAACATCTCGACCGACCAGCGGCTGCTGCTGGTGGAGCCGCAGGAATTTGTCATCGACGGCCAGGATGTGCGCGAGCCGATCGGCATGAGCGGCATCCGGCTCGAGGCCAAGGTGCATATCGTGACCGGCGCGCAAAGCGCTGCCGAGAACATCATCAAGTGTGTCAGGCGCTGCGGGCTGGAGGTCGACCAGCTGATGCTCAACCCGCTGGCCTCCAGCCTGGCCGTGTTGACACAGGACGAGCAGGAGCTGGGTGTGGCGCTGGTGGACATTGGCGCGGGCACCACCGATGTCGCCATCTTCACCGGCGGCGCCATCCGGCACACCGCCGTGATTCCGATTGCCGGCGACCTGATCACCAGCGATATCGCCATGGCCCTGCGCACGCCTACTAAGGATGCCGAGGACATCAAGGTCGAAAGCGGCTATGCCAAGCAGCTGCTGGCCGATCCCGACACGCAGGTCGAGGTTCCGGGTCTGGGCGATCGCGGCCCGCGCATGCTCAGCAAGCAAGCCCTGGCCGGCGTGATCGAGCCGCGCATTGAAGAGATTTATTCGCTGGTCCAGCAGGTCATCCGCGAGTCGGGCTACGAAGAGGTGCTGTCGTCGGGCATCGTGATCACCGGCGGCAGCGCGGTGATGCCGGGCATGGTGGAGCTTGGCGAGGACATCTTCCTCAAGCCGGTGCGGCGCGGCATACCGCGCTACTCCAGCGCGCTGTCCGACATGGTGGCGCAGGCCCGGGCCGCAACGGTGATGGGTTTGCTCGAGGAAGCGCGGCTCGCACGCATGCGGGGCTACAAGGTGGCGCAGAAGGCGGGCAGCATGCACAACGCTTTTGGTCGTGTCAAAGACTGGTTTGTGGGGAATTTCTGATGAACAACTACTTCAGTTTCATTCGTCGTCCTTCACGCTGCACCCACTGCGGAGGAGCAGACCCCCCTGCGTGACAGGGGGGTTCAGGCATCAAGACCGTTTAGAAAAATTTTGGCAACTGCAGTTTATTGATAGGAGGCTCCCAATGAGCATCGAAATGATTGAAATCGAAGAATTCAACCAGGGCACACAAATCAAGGTGATCGGTGTCGGTGGTGGTGGCGGCAATGCCGTCGGTCACATGATCGATTGCAACGTGCAGGGCGTCGAGTTCATCTGCGCCAACACCGACGCGCAGGCCCTCAGCCGCGGCAGCGCGCACAAGACCATCCAGCTGGGCAGCAGCGGGCTGGGGGCGGGCAGCAAGCCCGACAAGGGCCGGGACGCGGCCGAGCTGGCGGTGGACGACATCCGCAGCGCCATTGCCGGCGCGCACATGCTGTTCATCACGGCCGGCATGGGTGGCGGCACCGGCACCGGTGCGGCGCCGGTGATTGCCCGCGTGGCCAAGGAGATGGGCATTTTGACGGTGGGGGTGGTGACCAAGCCTTTCGAATTCGAAGGCGGCCGCCGCATGACCAACGCCGACCTCGGCCTGTCCGAACTGGAAGCCAATGTCGACTCGCTGATCGTGGTGCTCAACGAAAAGCTGCTCGAAGTGCTGGGCGATGACGTGACTCAGGATGAAGCCTTCGCCCATGCCAACGACGTGCTGAAAAACGCCGTCGGCGGCATCGCCGAGATCATCAATGTGCCCGGCCATGTCAACGTTGACTTTGAAGACGTGCGCACCGTGATGGGCGAGCCCGGCAAGGCCATGATGGGCACGGCCAAGGCCAACGGTCCCGACCGCGCCCGCATCGCGGCCGAACAGGCGGTGGCTTGCCCCCTGCTGGAAGGCATTGACCTGTCAGGCGCCAAGGGCGTGCTGGTGCTGATCACCGCGGCCAAGGGCTCACTCAAGCTGAGCGAGTCCAAGCTGGCGATGAACACCATCCGCGCCTACGCCTCTCCCGATGCGCACGTGATCTACGGCACGGCTTACGACGACGAACTGGGTGACGATATCCGTGTCACGGTGGTCGCCACGGGCCTGAGCCGCCAGGGTGTGCGCCGCCACGCGCCGCCGCTGCAGGTTCTGCGCACGGGCACCGACAACGTGCCCTTCAACGTGCCCACGCTCAACACGGTGGCGGGCGGCGCAGGCGTGCCGCAGACGGCCATGGGTAGCATGCAGCCTGACTACGGCAACATGACCGTGCCCAGCGTGTGGCGCACCAACCGCACCCAGGCGGCAGCCAAGGTCGATGCGCTGGCCTCTGGCGGCATGGATGATTTCGAGATCCCGGCGTTTCTCAGGAAGCAGGCCGACTGATCGAAGTAAAGCTACTGCGCGGCCCGATCTTGAGCCTGTGGTGCGCGCCGTACGGCAGTACGGCTGTGCTCCTCGGCTCAACCTCGGACCGCTCGCTACGCTTTCCATTCGATCATTCTGTAGTCCTCTGTAGTCCTCTGTAGTCCTCTGTAGTCCCTCGGGACGCTCATTGGACGTTCGTCGCGATTCTCTTTAGGGCCTGGCTATGTGCGGCATTGTTATCCCCTACCCGTGAAATGGCCGCGCTCAAATTAAAATAAACAGATGCTTGCCCAAAGAACACTCAAATCCCTGACCAAGGCCGTGGGCGTAGGCCTGCACAGCGGCCAGCGGGTGGAGTTGACCTTGCGGCCGGCGCCGCCGGATACCGGCATTGTGTTTCGGCGGGTGGATTTGCCGCAGCCGGTGGACATCGTCATCTCGGCGCAGGCCGTGACCGACACCCGGCTGGCGTCGACCATCTCGGCCGGTGGTGCCAAGGTGCACACCGTCGAGCACCTGATGTCGGCCTGCGCGGGGCTGGGCATCGACAACCTGTACATCGACATCACCGCGGAAGAGGTGCCCATTCTGGATGGCTCGGCCTCTTCGTTCGTTTTTCTGCTGCAGTCCGCCGGCATCGAGCTGCAGTCCGCGCCCAAGCGCTTCATTCGCGTGCTCAAGCCGGTCGAGGTGCGCGAAGGCGAAGGCGCCGCCGCCAAGTGGGCACGCCTGAGCCCTTACGAAGGCTACAAGCTGAGTTTTGAAATTGACTTTGACCACCCGGCCGTTGACTCCACCGGCCAGCGCGTGGAGTTCGACCTGAGTTCGGGCTCCTACACCCGCGACATCGCCCGCGCCCGTACCTTCGGCTTCACCAAAGACGTCGAAATGATGCGCGCCAACGGGCTGGCACTCGGTGGTGGACTCGACAACGCCATCGTCATGGACGACTACAAGGTGCTCAACACCGAGGGCCTGCGCTACAACGACGAGTTCGTGAAGCACAAGATCCTCGACGCCATGGGCGACCTGTACCTGCTGGGCAAACCGCTGCTGGCAGCCTACAGCGCCTTCCGCTCCGGCCATGCGATGAACAACAAGCTGCTGCGTGAGCTGCTGGCCCACCAGGACGCTTACGAAGTTGTCACCTTTGCAGACGAAAAACGGGCTCCTCAGGGCTTTGCCACCCTGGCGCGCGCCTGGTAGCCCGCAACAGACAGTCCACACGCCATGCTGCTCTTTCGCTGGCTCGTCCTGCTGCTGCTGCTGGTCTCCGCCATGTCCTTCATGTTTTACGCGGGAACGGGGCAGCCGCGGTTCAGGCGATTCGGCCTGATCGTCCTCAAGTGGACGCTGATTGCCGCCTTTGGATTCTTTGCAGTGCTGATTCTGGAGCGGGTGGCGTAGCGGATCAGATCTCAATGGCGTAATGGCAGTTGAAGACCATCAGCTTGGGGGCGCCTGCCGGTCGCGCCAGCAAACAAAAAGCGGATCCAGTACAGGTCAACCTCTTCAAGGCTGAGGCTATAGTGAAGGTAGTGAGGCCGTTCCATGACCTGATCGAGCAGACGTGGATCGCAGCTTGGGTTGCAGGGTTTCGTGAAAAATTTATAACTGCGTAAAAATACAGTGCATGTGCCTGAAACCTGACAGGCGAGCCAGTTACGGGAGGTTTTCGTGTCCAGATTAAACCGCAGTGGTCGATATATACCGCAGGTTTTGCGGCATACGTTACGTTAGCCGGCAGACACGGCCATGCACCTTTGGTTATCCCACAAAGTCTTTAGCTGGACGCATGACTTTTATGGTGGGCGGCGCACCGAGATTGACCGCGTGCGACGTCCCCATGCCATTCTCGCCCACGCCGAAAATGTCCTCGCCACGAGTGAATCCGAGTTTTCAGTCGCGGACTCGGTCCTCGGCCTCAAACGTGCGATCAATAGCCGCTTGCAACACCTCGAGGAGCTTTACGGCTTCGGCGCAATGTTTCCGAGGACCCTCGGATCACTTGAGAGGCTCGAGCAGGTTGGTCTTGCCCGGCCACTCCTGGTTAAGCAGCTCTTCGAACTTCGGAACGACATAGAGCACAATGACGCGGCACCGCCAAGTTCCCGGCGAGCGCGCGAGCTCGTGGATGCCACATGGTATTTCCTCCGTACCACGGACTACGCGTGCAAATTGGTCCCAGATAGTGTGATAGTTCGATCGGCTGAGGAAGGCTCACTCCCTCCGGAACAATGGGTGTCGCTCCGGACCTTGCGTGACAATTCAGACCGATTTGAAATCGCAGGCTGGGTCTCTGTTGAGTTGCTTGCGGACACGGAGCAGCCCGAATCTTTTGAGCTCGATCTGGTTAAGCTCAAGTCAAAGCCTGCCGGGCCGCCCGAATCTGCTGACGTACTCTCTAGAGCGGCTTATGTGAGCAACTCTGCGCGCGGCGATGATGAGCGATGGATACAGGGTCAAGCAGTACTACCATCAGGTCTTCAACGAGAGTTTTGGCGGCTGGCGCTTGATGCTCTTTAGCATCTTCCACTCGACTTCGAGGCCATCCTGGAGGCCGGCTAACAGGGCGGTCAACGCGGACGTGGAGCTTGTCTCGTTTTAGTTGACACTCTTACCTAACGGAGAGAGTGGTCAATGGCAAAACGACAAGGGCCAGTAAAAATCAAGAACTACGGCGTTGAATTCAAGCTCAGAGCCGTTCAATTGAGCAACCAGCCGGGCGTGTTGGTGAAGGATGTGGCCGAGTCCTTGGACATTCATCCTTTCATGCTTTCGAAGTGGCGCAAGCAAGTGCGAGACGGCGAGTTGGCCGGAAGGGCGCCACCGATCGAG
>NZ_JBFUJO010000028.1:0-60830 GCF_056401355.1 Polaromonas sp. P4_F4
GAGGCGGGGAGCCGGCAGAGTGAAGAGGCGGGGAGCCGGCAGAGTGAAATGGCGGGCGAATCGATCCAGGCGCTGGCGGGCAACGTGACGGAGGCGGCGCAGGCGGCCACGCAGATTGCGGCGTCGAGCCAGCAGCAGCTGGTGGGCGTTGACCAGGTGGCGGGCGCGATGGAGAGCATCAAGCAGGCGAGCACGCAGAACGTGGCGAGCGCCAGGCAGCTGGAGGTTGCGGCGCGCAACCTGGACGAACTCGGCCAGCGGCTCAAGCAGATGGCTGAGCGCTACAAGGTGTAATCAACAACATCGTCATGAGCACCAAAGAAGACAAATTTATCCGACAACTCCGCGCGACCTTCAAGGTCGAAGCCGAAGAGCATTTGCAGACGATCTCGACCGGTTTTCTGGAGCTGGAAAGAACGCCTTCTGCGCAGGCCCACGGCCAGATCGTGGAGACGGTATTCCGCGCCGCGCACAGTCTGAAGGGGGCGGCACGGGCGGTGGATTTCACCGAGATCGAGTTGCTGTGCCAGTCGATGGAAGACGTGTTTTCCAGCTGGAAGCGGCAGGAAAGCTTGCCGTCGCCCGATGCGCTCGACGCGCTGCATCGCGCACTCGATGCCATCGCCTCTGCGCTGGCCGCGCCCATAAGTTCCGGCGGCGCCGGTGACCAGTCTGCCTTGTCGTCGTTGCGCCAGTTGGGAACGGCTTCTTCTTTGAGCCCTCGGGAGTCCGCTGCTGCCGGGCGGCCGCCCAACGGCGACGACGCAGCGACGGCGCCGCCCGTCATCGAAGTTGTGAAACCTGCTGTGCCTTTGCCTGCACCCGTCGCGACGGAAATGGGCCACCAGGAAACCGTGCGCGTCGCTGTCTCGAAACTGGAGGCGCGACTACTGGAGGCCGAGGAAATGCTGATGGCCAAACTGACTGTCGGCCAGCGGGTGACTGATTTGCGCGAACTGTCTGGCCGCTTTGAAGCCTGGCGCAATGCCTGGGGCGCGGTTGAGCCGGAAGTGCGGCAGCTGCGTCTGCTATCCGATCAGCCAGGCTCCCCGACACATTCCTCTGCGGAGCTGGCCCGGGTGCTGGATTTCTTTGATTGGAGCATGGACTACATCAAAACCGTGGAAGACGAGGCCGTGGCACTGGAGCGAACGGCGCAGCACGACCGCTATGCCATTGGCAAACTGGTGGATGACCTGCTGGAGGACTCGAAGCAACTGCTCATGTTGCCGTTTGCCACCATTTCCACATCATTTCCGAAACTGGTGCGCGACCTGTGCCGCGATCAAGGCAAGGAAGCCGACCTCACGGTCCATGGCGAGGAGATTGCGATCGACAAGCGCATCCTGGAGGAGATCAAGGACCCGCTTGTCCACCTGCTGCGTAACAGCGTTGATCACGGTATCGAGACGCCCCATTCACGCATGCGCCTGGGCAAGCCTTCCCGTGCCGCGATCACGCTCACCGTATCCCAGGTAAGTGACAGCAAGGTGGAAATTTCCATGTCCGACGACGGCGCAGGCGTCGACACAGCAAAGGTCAAGGAGTCGGCCATCAAGCAGGGGATTGTCTCGGCGGACGAGGCGCGCCAGTTGAACGACGCGCAGGCGCAGGCGCTGATTTTCCAGGCCGAGGTGTCCACCAGCGCGATGATTACCCGACTGTCCGGTCGTGGATTGGGCCTGGCGATCGTGCGCGAGAAGGCTCAAAAACTGGGAGGAACTGTCACGGTCGAGAGTCAACCGCACCGGGGAACCTGTTTCCGCATCGTGCTGCCATCGATGCTCGCGACGTTTCGGGGAGTTCTGATCGAAGTGCAGGAGCAATTGTTTGTTGTGCCCACCTCCCACGTTGAACGTGTGGCACGCGTGAAGGCCGACAATATTCTGGCGGTGGAGGGGCGCGAAACCATCGCACTGGACGGGCGCGCCATTGCCCTGGTGCGGCTGGCTGAGGTGCTTGAGTTGCCGTCCATGCCGCACAACGGCGAACTGCCCGCCAGCACGCCGGTCGTTGTCCTCGGCGCGGCCGATCAGCGTATCGCGTTTGCGGTCGACGCTGTGCTGGACGAACAGGAAGTACTGGTCAAGCGCCTGGGGAAACCGCTGTTGCGCGTGCGCAATATCGCCGGTGCCACAGTGCTTGGCTCCGGTCAGGTGGCACCCATTCTCAATGTGACCGACCTCCTCAAATCTGCCCGGAGAGCGGGCAGGGTGCCGCTGCGCGTTGCGGCTGGAGCGAAACCGGTAGAGGCCCGGATGGTACTCGTCGCCGAGGATTCCATCACCTCCCGAATGCTCATCAAGAGCATCCTGGAATCCGCCGGCTACGACGTCAAAACAGCCGTGGACGGAATGGATGCATTCACCCTGTTGCGCGCCGAAAAGTTCGACCTGCTTGTTTCCGATGTGGAAATGCCGCGGCTCAACGGCTTTGACCTGACGGCGAGGATACGCGCCGACAACAGACTGGCAGAACTACCAGTAGTGCTGGTGACGGCGCTGGAAACGCGGGAGGACCGCGAGCGCGGCATCGACGCTGGCGCCAATGCGTATATTGTCAAGAGCAGCTTCGACCAGAGCAACCTGATCGAGGCAGTACGGCGGCTGATTTAACCGAGTGAGTCTTTCATGACTGATGGCAAGATCAACGTACTGGTGGCGGAAGACCTGGCGGTCACACGCATGCTGCTCGTGCACCTGCTCGAATCGGATCCGCAGATCCGGGTTGTCGGCGCCGTCGGTGACGGCCAGGCGGTGATCGATTTCATCAATCACAACAAGCCCGATGTCGTGCTCATGGGCATTGACATGCCGCGGCTCGACGGTTTCGAGACAACGCGCCGCATCATGGAGACGCATGCGGTGCCTATCGTCATCTGCAGTGCCCACAGCAACGTCACCGACATCGCCGTGACGTTCCGCGCCATGGAAGCGGGAGCCATCGCCTGCATTGAAAAACCCTTTGCTGCCGAGCATGGCGATTTTGAGGCGACGGCCGCTCATCTGCTCGAAACGGTCAAGCTGATGTCCGAGGTGAAGGTCGTGCGCCGCACAGCCCACAGGCGGACGGCTCCATTGCCGGTCCATCCTGCCCCGGGCGCGCAGCGGCAGCGTACTCCAGCGCAGATCAAACTCATCGGCATCGGCGCCTCCACCGGTGGACCACCGGTGCTGCAAACCATCCTCTCAGGATTGCCAAAGGACTTTCCCGCGCCGGTGCTCGTTGTACAGCACATTGCACACGGATTTCTGGCCGGAATGGCCGAGTGGTTGAACCAGACCACCAGCTTGCAGATTCACATCGCTTCCTACGGAACAAGTCCGTTGCCAGGTCATGTCTACCTGGCGCCGGACGATTTCCACATGGGCATCGGCATCGGCGGCAACATCATCCTGACCCGGGAGGCGCCGGAGAATCATCTGCGGCCGGCCGTGTCTTTCTTGTTCCGCTCGCTGGCCGAAGTGTACGGCCCGAACGCGCTGGGCGTATTGCTGACGGGCATGGGCAAGGACGGCGCCGAGGAATTGAATGCAATGAAGGCCAAAGGGGCCGTCACCATCGCTCAAAATCAGGAAAGCTCGGTGGTGCACGGCATGCCGGGTGCCGCCATTGCCCTGGGCGCCGCCACACAGGTATTACCGGCAGACAAGATCGCCGATGCGCTGATTGCGCTGGTCAGGCAAGGCAATGGTCATGACCGTCAGATAGGGAGGAGCTGAGCTCATGAATGCAAGTACGCCATCGTCCGATCCACCTGTGAAAATCCTGATAGCGGAAGACAGCCCGACCCAGGCCCAACGGCTGCAGCATATTCTTGAACAGCAGGGGTACGAAGTAGGCGTTGCCCGCAATGGCCGAATCGCGCTGGAAATGATGCCCCAGTTCCGGCCCGCACTGATCATCAGCGACGTGAAAATGCCGGAAATGGACGGCTACGAACTTTCCCGCCGAATCAAGGCGCAGCCCGATCTTCGCAACACACCGGTCATTCTCGTCACCACCATGTCCGATCCGGAGGACGTGATCCGTGGACTGGAGTGCGGGGCTGATAACTTCGTCCTCAAGCCCTATGACGAGCGCTATATGCTGGCTCGCGTACGTTATGTTCTCGTCAATCGGGAAATACACCGGAAGCAGGATTTGGGCAAAGGGGTGGAAATTTACTTCAATAACCATAGGCATTTCATCACCGCCGATCGTTCGCAGATCCTCAACCTCCTGCTGTCCACCTATGACGCCGCCGTCCAGCGCAACAAGGACCTCACCCAAAGCCAGGAATCACTGGGGCAGCGTTCGGCCGAGGTGGCGGCGGCGAACAGATTTCTCGATTCGGTGATCGAAACCATCCCCGACATGCTTTTTGTAAAAGATGCGACCGACCTGCGCTTTGTCAGATTCAACCGCGCCGGCGAAGAGCTGCTGGGTTATTCCCGGGATGATCTGGTTGGCAAAAATGACTATGACTTTTTCCCCGAGGAAGAGGCCGACGCCTTCACGTCCAGAGACCATGAGGTGCTGACGCGCGGCGTGGTGGTGGACATCCCCGAGGAGCCGATCCACACGCGCAAAAAAGGCGACCGGATCCTGCACACCAAGAAAATCCCCATCCTCGACAGCAAGGGCCGGCCGCTCTACCTGTTGGGTATCTCCAGAGATGTCACCGAACAAAAGAAGCTGGAAGACGCGCTGCATAAGCGCAACGAAGAGCTCAGTAAAAGCCAGGAAGACCTGCAGCGGAGTAATTCCGAGTTGCACCAGTTGAGGCTCGCGCTGGAAGCGCGCGTGAACCAGAGAACCCAGCAGCTGACTGCGGTCGTCGAGGCGCTGCGCGAGAGCGAGGCGCGTACCCGGCTCACGATTGACACGGCACTGGATGCCGTGGTGGCCATGGATTCCCATGGACTGGTCAGAGAGTGGAATGCCCAGGCGGAAACCATTTTTGGCTGGAAGCGCGAAGAGGCCATCGACCAGCCGCTGGCCGAACTTGTCATTCCGCTGAAACATCGTGAAGCGCATGTGCGCGGGTTGAAGCATTTCCTGGCCACCAGCGAGGGACCGATATTAAGCCGGCGCTTCGAAATCACAGCCTTGCACCGGGACGGCCACGAGTTTCCGGTCGAACTGTCCATTACCCCGATGCTGCTTCAGGGGGCGTGGACGTTCAGCGCATTTTTGCGTGACATCACCGAGCGCAAGCAGATAGAGGAACGCACCCTGAACCTGAACAAGGAACTGGAGCAGCGCGTGGTGCAAAGGACGACCGAGCTCGTTGCAGCCCGGGAGGCAGCCGATACCGCCAACCGCGCCAAGAGCACTTTTCTGGCCACCATGAGCCACGAGATCAGGACGCCGATGAACGGCATGTTCGGCATGCTCGAACTCCTGGGCCTGACCCGGCTCGATGCCGAACAACGCGCCACGCTCGCGATCGTGCGTGAATCGAGCCAGTCGCTGCTGCGCATCATTGACGACATTCTCGACTTTTCCAAGATTGAAGCAGGAAAACTGAAGGTCCATCCCGAGGTCGCCTCGATCAAGGACGCTATCGAGCATGTGAGGAACATGTACGCCGGTAACGCCAGCAGCCGAGGCTTGCTGCTCAAGCACAGCACCGATCCGCACATCAGCCCCGCGCTGATGTTTGACCCATTGCGGCTGTGCCAGATACTCAACAATTTTGTCAGCAACGCGCTCAAATTTACCCCCAAGGGCTCGGTCGAGATCAAGGCAGAGCTCATAGCACGAACCAACGGAGAAGAGCAGGTGCGGTTTGTGGTTGCAGACACGGGCATGGGCGTCTCCTCTGAGGATCAACAGCGGCTGTTCCAGCCGTTCACCCAGGGGGAGGGCGATGCGGCGCGGCGTGCCGGAGGCACCGGACTGGGGCTCACGATCTGCCGGCGGCTCGCTGACATGATGGGCGGCACGGTCGAGATGGTCAGCGAGCTGGGCAAAGGCACGACCATGATCCTCACCTTGTCACTGCCGATCGCCGATCCGAAGGACCTGGCAAAAAACAACCGTGCGCAACTGCAGGATTCAGCCCGAGCCGCCGACGCAGCGCGTCGCAACGCGCCAACCGTTGTGCAGGCCGAGACGGAGGGAACGCTGGTACTGCTGGTGGATGACCACCCGATCAACCGCATGCTCCTGATGCGGCAGGTGCATGCGCTGGGCTATGCCGCGGAGAGCGCCGAGAACGGTGCCGAAGCATTGACCAAATGGCAGTCGGGCCGGTTCGGGATTGTCATCACCGACTGCAACATGCCGGAGATGAATGGCTATGAACTTACGCGCGGCATTCGCCGGCTTGAGTCCACCGGAGGCAAACATACCCCGGTTATCGCGTGTACGGCCAACGCCCTGAGTGGCGAGGCCGATATCTGCTTTTCCGCCGGCATGGACGACTACCTTGTGAAGCCGGTCCAGTTGTGCCAGCTAGGGGAAAAGCTCGATCAATGGCTACCCATTCCGGAGGTCACTGTCACGCCGGGGGCGCCACCCAGGACATCCGGCAAACACCTGGCGGCACCGGTAGCGACCGCCCCGGTCGACCGGTCTGTCATTGCCGAATTTTCGGGCGGCGATGCGTCCACCGAGCGCCACATCTTCACAGAGTTTCGGTCCGCCAACGACGAGGATGCGGCCATGCTCAAGCGGGCCGTGGCTACCAGTGACAGTTCGCAGATCACCCGGTCTACCCACCGCATGCTGGGTGCCAGCAGGATGATAGGCGCGCTCGACTTTGCCAGGGTTTGCGAACGCATCGAGCACGCGAGCCGCACCAGTGACTGGGCGGCGGTCGAGGCCCACATGGGCACCTTCCAGCACGAATTGCAACGCCTGAACACCTATTTGGACGCCCTTTGAAGGCTCGGTACCCGGCTAGAAACCAGGAAAGGCCGCAGACGAAAGGATAACGAAATGTCGATCACCAACTTACATTTTCTGGTTGCCGAAGACCATGATTTCCAGCGCAGCACGCTGGTGAGGATGCTTGGCGGCCTGGGTGCGAGGAGTGTCCATGAAGCGGCGGACGGCCATGTTGCCTTGACGATCATTCGCGACCCCAGCCGTCCCATCGATATCGTCATCTGCGATCTTGATATGCCGGGCATGGACGGCATGGAATTCATCCGCCGCCTGGGCGAGTGCGAGTCCCCGGTGTCGGTCATCATCGCCAGTGCGCTGGAGCGCAACCTGATCGCCTCGGTCGAGACCATGACCGAGGCCTACGGTATCGAGTTGCTGGGCGTCGTGGAAAAGCCGCTCAACCCCGGAAAGCTGGGGCTGTTGATCGAACGCCACAGGGCAGTGCAGGCCCGGCGGGCCCCGCCGACGATTGCCCCGTCGTTCACGCTGGAAGAGATCGTGGCAGGATTGAAGAACAATGAATTCGAACCTTTCCTTCAACCCAAGGTAGAACTGGCCACCGGGAAAATCAAGGGGACGGAAGCACTCGCACGCTGGCGCCATCCTGATCGGGGCGTCGTCGCTCCCCACGCGTTCATCGGCCTGCTCGAAGAGAAGGGGATGATCGATACGCTCATGGAAGTCATGCTGAGAAAATCAGCGGCATTGTGCAGGACCTGGCTCAATGCCGGGCTGCAGGCCACCGTGTCAGTGAACCTGTCGCCCCAATCGCTGGGCGACGTGCACCTTGCCGACCGCGTGACTCAGCTTGTGCTCGACCAGGGGCTGGAGCCACGCCATATGGTCCTCGAGGTAACCGAGTCCGTGGCCACAACCAATGTTGGCAGGGCACTCGAGAACCTCGCGCGCCTGCGCATGAAGGGCTTCGGCTTGTCGATTGACGATTACGGCACCGGCTACGCCTCAATGCAGCAGCTCACGCGCATCGCCTTCACCGAGCTCAAGATCGATCAATCCTTTGTGACAAACGCAACCAAACAGGCATCGGCCAGGGTGGTCCTTGAATCGAGCCTCGACATCGCGAAGAAGCTCAACATCACAGCGGTAGCCGAAGGGGTTGAAACGCAGGCAGACTGGAACTTGCTGCGCCAGCTCGGCTGCGCCCTCGCACAGGGTTATTTCATCGCAAGACCAATGGAGGCAGGGGCCTACCTCGATTGGGCTCGGGGTTGGAAACCACCGGACCTGCAAGGTACTGTTTCTCCCAGCTAGCTGGTCAACGTTACTTCGCCGGAAATGGTCAAACTTACTGCCGTTAGCCATGTGCCCCGTCATTGGCAAACCGCATTGCCATCGCAAGCGCAGGGAACCAAGTCAGATCAGTGAATTCGGAAAACCTGAAAAAAGACCGCTGGCCGTGTCGATCTGACGAGTCGCCATTCGTCGTGGTAGTAGAGGCACCAATCCACAAGGAGAAACTACGATGCGATTCATCATCACGGCACAAGCAGGCACGGACGAACCGAAAGCGGGCATGGAAGCGAGTTTCGACGAGAAACTCTTTATCGCTTACATGGCGTTCAACGAGGAGATGCACAAGGCCGGAGTCCTGGTTGCGTCCGAGGGCCTGAACCCTGCGGCACGGGGTGCCCGCGTCGCGGTTTCCAAAGGCAAGCGTTATGTCGTCGATGGCCCTTTCGCCGAGTCGAAGGAGCTGGTCGGCGGTTTCTACATCATCGACGTGAAGTCGCTCGACGAAGCCATCCAGTGGGCACTCCGGGCGCCCTCCGGACTTGGTACCGACGACGTGCTGGAAATTCGCCAGTTGACGGGGGCAGGTGACATCCCGCCCGAGATCCTTAAGATCATCAACTCCGCCGCGCCCACCTGGAGCGCGTCGGTGTGGCAGGCGCGAGAATAGATTGCTCAGATTGGTACAACGGGAGCGACTGGCGGCTTCGATGCTTTGCCAATCTGCAGGTAATAGGGGGACCGCATGCACCAACGAGCGGTAACTGTTTCGTCCTTCATCAGATGGTGGAATCGGTTCCTTTTTCGCCCCCTGCAGCATTCAAGTCCTTGCCGGCCTGAAACATGCGCGTGAAGTCGCAACATTGCTGGGCCAGCATGATGATTGACGAAAGGAGCGTGCTTCGATGCTCTCCTTTGTACATGGCGACATAGCTTACTTGGGGCAGGGCGGGAGTTACGTCAATGACGGCCAACGAGCCTTCTTCCACCATCTGGCTGACGGCCAGCCGTTGCGACTGCGCAAATCACTGACCGGCTAACCTAGAAAGTCTTTGAAGTCGCGGTCCCATACCTCAGGGCTGACGATTCTGTTCAGCGCCAGGAGGAGCAAAAACGAGATGAGCAGCGGCACAAAAAACAGCACCGTCAGGGTTCCGACCAGTCCCCAGCGCGGGAAATAGAACCTGCGATAGTGCCGCGCCACGTTGCTGGTGTGCACCAGAAAATTGCGGCCGATGGCCGGATAGTCATAGCTGAAAATGGAGCGCATGGCGGCCTGAGTTGTGTCTTTGTGTGACATTTTGTCATACCGGGATTAGATGCCTCGATAGCCCATCGCGGGCGCGTTCGCGGCCCCAAAATCTCCGATAGCCTCCAGGCCCGCAATCCGCGTCCTGAGCATGGCGTTTTCACACTCCAGGCTTTTCCGGTGCTGTAGCTCGACCATGTAGCCGTTGTGGGCCGTGGTTTCCAGCAGGCTAACCCCCAGCGAGACTCATAAAACAGCGCCAGCAGCGCGGCCCGTGGTGCCTCGTTGGCGGCATCCAGCGTTTCAGGGTTTTGGTCAGCAGGTCATCAAGCAGAACGGACAGCGGCGGGGTGTGGGTGGCGCGAAACATTTGCCACAACTTTACAAAGCTCTACAAATGAAGTGAGCCTGGGGTCAAGCGTGGATAATACCGATGCGCCATACGATTTAACATAATATACATCGTGGAACATTAAAATAAACCCCCAAAGGTAATCCTTCGAACATTTCTTAAGTAACCAGCGGGCGCTGTGGATCTACGAGCACCGCGGTTACTGCCTTGTCGGCAAGCGCAGGAACTACTACCCGGCGGGTTAACCCCCAGTGCGAGCATGCCTGGTCATGAGTCTGAAGCTATGAGCCTCGGCCTGGATGCGCGCCAGCGCGGAATGCTGGAGGAAATGGGCCTGCGGGTCTGGTGACCCGAAGCCGCAGCTTTGCCGAGTGCCTAGCCAGTCCCGCCGTCAGCCCCTTTACTCTCCTGATTTGATAGCAGCTAACAACCAACTGGTCAGGCCACTGCCCCAGAACCTTTGGGGCATCGGCCGGCCATGCCACCGATCAGCCGCCCGTTCGCCTAGTGGCATCCAGCAGGCTGCTTCGAAATGCCAGCTTGCGCACAATGGCTGAAAACGCCCGGGTCTCCGGCGCCCGGCGAGCCTCGGTCGACCACAGCATGCCCGGTGTGCGCACCGGGGTGGGGCTTTCCAGTCGGACGATCTGCAGACCCGAATTGGCGGGCACCGCACTGGCGGTCGCGATGCACGCCAGAGCCGTCCTGGCCACCACGCCCATCATGGGCGCCAGGGTGTTCATCTCGGCCATCACCTGCGGCTCGGCACCGCAGGCCTGAAAGCATTCGTCAAGCATGTTGCGGGTGGCGAAGGTCGATGGCAGCAGCACCATGGGCAGGTGGTGCAGCTCCACCATGCGCACCCGTTTGCGGCGCGCCAGAGGGTGGTTGCGCGCCACGATCAGCACCATCTCCTCGTTGAAGAGCGGCTCGAACTGCAGCTTGTCCTGATCGGGTGGCCGGTAGGCAATCCCCAGGTCCAGCGAGCCCTGCCGCAGCCGGACACCGATCTGCTCGGCCGATAACTCCTCGACCACCACCTTGACCTGCGGGTGGCGCTGCAGGAAGGTGGCGATGCAATCGGGGATGAAGCCCAGGTTGAAGGTGTGGGTGGAGCCTATGCGCAACTCGCCCGCTGTCTCCGACGAGTTCTGCCTGAGCGCGCCCAGCCCCTGGTCGATCTCGCCCATCGCGCGCGTGGCGTAGTGCAGGAACTCGTCACCGGCCTCGGTCAGCAGTACGCGCTTGCCGACGCGGTCGAACAGCGCCACGCCCACCTCTTCTTCCAGCTGACGGATCTGGTGCGACAAGGTGGATTGCGTCACGTGCACGCGCTCGGCGGCGCGGGTGAAGTTCAGCGAACCGGCCAGGGCAATGAAGTAGCGCAGGTGTCGCAGTTCCACCGTGTGTCTCCTTGAATGATCGATGAGGTCGATGATAACGATGAAAAATGATCATTTCCAAATCTTGTTCGGGCCCACTACAGTTCGCTCCTATTCGGTGGCGGTTATGCAGTAGGTCCGCCACCACCACAAACAGAGGAGTACAAGCGGTGTTCAAAGTCCTCAGCGGCATCAAGGTGCTGGAGCAGGGAACCTTCATCACGGGGCCGGCGGCGGGCATGTTCCTGGCCGACCTCGGTGCCGAGGTCATCAAGATCGAGCAACCGGGTTCGGGCGACCCCTTCCGCGCGTTTCGCAATGGTCTGTACAGCCCCCACTTCCAGACCTACAACCGCAACAAGCGCAGCGTCACGCTCAATCCCAAGCTGCCCGAGGACGCGGCGGTGTTCGACGAGCTGGTCAAGGACGCCGATGTCTACATCCAGAACTTCCGGCCCGGCGCGGCCGAACGCCTGGGTGCCGGCGAGGCACGCTTGCGCGCCCTCAACCCGCGCCTGATCTACTGCGCCATCAGCGGCTTCGGCCAGACCGGCCCGGCCGCTGGCCGGCCGGCCTACGACACCGTGGCCCAGGCCGCCAGCGGCTTCCTCAAGCTGCTGGTCAACCCGGCCAACCCGCGCGTGGTGGGCCCGGCGCTGGCTGACGCGCTGACCGGCTTCTACGCCGCCTACGGCGTGCTGGGCGCGCTGGTCGAGCGCGGCCGCACCGGCCAGGGGCGCAGCGTGGAGGTGTCCATGCTGGAGGCCATGTGCCACTTCAACCTGGACGCCTTCACCCACTACTTTTCCGAGAACGAGATCATGGGGCCCTACAGCCGGCCCAGCGTCTCGCAGTCTTATGTGCTTGAATGCGCCGACGGCCTGTGGATTGCGCTGCATATGTCCTCGCCCGAGAAGTTCTGGCAGGGCCTGGCCAACGCCATCGAGCGCCCCGCCCTGTTCGAGGACCCGCGCTTCGCCACCCGCGACAGCCGCATCGCCCACCAGGAGGATCTGATCGCGCTGCTGGGCGGCATCTTCCGCCGCCATGACCGCGCCACCTGGTGCCAGCGCCTGCAGGCCCAGGACGTACCTCACGCGCCCATGTACGACACCCGCGAGGCGCTGGAGGACGAGCAGGTGCGCCACCTGCAGCTGGCGGTGGGCACGGCGCACCCCATGGGCGGCGAGTGGCGCACCATCCGCTCGCCCGTGAGCTACGACGGCGCGCGCGCCCTGGAGGTGAGCGCACCGCCCGTGCTGGGCGCGGACAACGGCGACATCGTCGAGCCCATACGGCGGCGGTTGAAGCAGGCGACCTGAACTTTTCCCCCAACCATAACGACGCGGAGACACCCATGAACCCATCGACCGAAGACGAACTGACCCAGGCCGTGCTGGAGCGCCTGAGCGGTGCCGACGACCCCCGCTTCGCGCTGATCATGCGCTCGCTGATCACCCACCTGCACGCCTTCGTCCGCGAGGTGGATCTCAAGCCCGACGAGTGGATGACCGGCATCCAGTTCCTGACCGCCGTGGGCCAAGCCTGCGCCGACAAGCGGCAGGAATTCATTTTGCTGTCCGACACGCTGGGCGCGTCCATGATGGTGGTGATGCTGGACCAGCTGCGCGCGGCCGCGCACGCCAAGGGCTGCCTGCGCATGACTGAGGCCACCGAAGCCACTGTGCAGGGCCCCTACTACTGGGAGGGTGCGCCGCAGGTGCCGCTGGGCGCCGACATTGCGCAAGGCGTCAACGGGGAACCCGCGTTCTACAGCGGCCGCGTCACCGATACCCACGGCCAGCCGCTCACGGGCGCGCTGCTGGACATCTGGTCCGGCGACGGCGACGGCGTGTACGACATGCAGGTCGAGGGCGGCGGGATGGCGGCGCGCGCGCGCATCCAGACCGACGCCGAAGGCCGCTACTGGTTCTGGTCCATCAAGCCCAGCTACTACCCGGTGCCCGTGGACGGGCCGGTGGGCCGCATGCTGGGCGGCATGGGCCGCCACCCCAACCGCCCCGGCCACATCCACATGAAAGTGTCGGCGCCGGGCCACGCGCCGCTCACCACCCACCTGTTCGTGGCCAACAGCCCCTACATTGACTCCGATGCCGTGTTCGGCGTGCGGCCCAGCCTGATCGTCGACTACGAAGCCCACCCCGCTGGCCGCGCACCCGATGGCCGCGAGATGGCGCGGCCCTACTGGTCGGCCCACTACGACTTCCGCCTCGAACCCCAAGCCAACTGATCAGGACATCCTCATGAAAATCGGCAAATCCACCGTCCCGCGCACCGCCATCTGCACGTCGGACGAACACACCATCGTCGTGCGCGGGCAGGACCTGTGCCAGGACCTGATCGGGCACTTGTCCTTCACCGACTATTTCTTCCTGCTGCTCACCGGCCGCCGGCCCGACGCGGCCTGCACCGCCGTGCTCAACGCCACGCTGGTGGCCATCGCCGAACACGGCCTGGTGCCCAGCGTGCAGGCCAGCCGCATGACCTATGCCGCAGCGCCCGATTCGCTGCAGGGTGCAGTGGCCGCCGGCATCCTGGGCTGCGGCTCGGTCATCCTAGGCGCATCCGAAACGGCGGGCCGGCTGTTCACCGACGTGGCCGCCCGCGTGGACGCGGGCGAGCCGCTGGATGCGGTGGCCGCCGAGACCATCCGCACGCTCAAGGCCGAACGCCGCGCCATCCCGGGCTACGGCCACCCGCTGCACAAGGCCAGCGACCCGCGCGTGGATCGCCTGATCGCCGTGGCCACCCAAGCCGGCGCCGACCTGCGCTACGTACGCATCGCCCAGGCGCTGGAGCGCGCCATTCCCGCCATCGTGGGCAAGGAGCTGCGCATGAACGTCTCGGCCGCCATTCCGGCGGTGCTGCTGGGCGTGGGCTTTCCCGTGACCTCGCTCAGGGGCGTTCCAATCCTGGCGCGCACGGCGGGGCTGATTGCCCATCTGGCCGAGGAGGCCGAGTCGCCCAGCGGCTTCGCGCTGTCCTACCAGGCCACGCGCGAACTGCAGTACGACGGCGACGTGCCCGACGGCTTCGGAGCAGCGGCATGAAGCGGCGCGCTCTGGTTACCGCCGCGCTGCTGGCTGCCGGCAGTGCCCTGGCGCAGATCAACGCCGCGCGCCCGCTGCGGTTGATCGTGCCCTTTGCCGCCGGCACCTCCACCGACGTGGTGGGCCGCTTGCTGGCCGACGCGCTGGGCAAGCAGCTCGCGCAGACGGTGATCGTGGAGAACAAGCCCGGCGCCGGTGGCGCCATCGGCAGTGAGCTGGCGGCCAAGTCCGGCGCGGACGGCCACACGCTGCTGCTGGGCACGGTGGGTACGCACGCCATCAACCCCTCGCTCTACAAGCGCCTGGCCTACCAGCCGCTGCGCGACTTCATGCCGCTGGGATTCGTCGGCGCCACGCCCACCTTGCTGGTGGTGCCCGCGGCCTCGCCCTGGAAATCGGTGACCGACCTCGGGCGGGCCGCAGGCAAGGACGTGAACTTCGCCTCCGCCGGCAACGGCACCTCGGGCCACCTCGCCGGCGAGCTGCTCAGCAACCGCCTGGGCAAGAACTTCGTGCACGTGCCCTACCGCGACGGCGCGCAGGCGCTGACCGAGTTGATGGCTGGCAACGTGCAGTTCATGTTCTACCACCCGGCCGCGGTGCTGCCCCACATCCGCGCGGGCAGGCTGCGCGCGCTGGGCGTTTCCAGCGCCCGGCGCAGCACCGCCGCGCCCGAGGTTCCCACACTGATCGAGCAGGGCGTGGCCGGCTTCGACCTGGTGGCCTGGTTCATGTTGTACGCCCCGGCCGACATGCCAGCCGCGCAGCGTGAGCGCCTGCGCGAGGCCACGCGCCAGGTGCTTGCCCAGCCCGAGGTGCACGACAAGCTCGCGGCCCAAGGCGTAGAGCTGTCCGAGATGGGCGCGGCCGAGATGGCCAGCTTCGGCGCGAGCGAAATCACCAAGTGGGGCGAGGCCGTGAAGCGGTCGGGCGCCCAGGTCGACTGACCCGTTGCCGCAGGATGACCATGAGCGCCACCATGAGTACTGAGCATGAGGCCCTGGACGAGGCGGCCATTGCCCGCCTTTTCACCGAGGCTCGTACCCACGGCCAGTTCGATCCGAGGCCCCTGCCCGTCGCGCTGCTGCAGCGGCTGTACGAATTGGCCAGTCTGGGGCCGACGTCCATGAACTGCCAGCCCGCGCGGTTTGTGTTCGTGACCAGCGAGGCCGGGCGCAAACACCTGCTGCCCCATGTGGCAGCCGGCAATCAGGCGAAGGTGCGTTCGGCGCCGGTGACCGTGATCGTGGCGCGCGACACCCGCTTCTACGAGTGGATGCCCGCGCTCTGGCACGCACCCGAAGCCCGGGAGAACTTCGAGCGCCAGCCCTCGCTAGCGCAGGCGACGTCCGTGCGCAATGCCACCTTGACCGGCGCCTATCTCATCGTCGCGGCCCGTGCGATGGGGCTGGCCTGCGGCCCCATGAGCGGCTTTGACGCCGAGGGGGTCAACCGCAGCTTTTTCAGCGATGGGCGCTGGCAGGTCGACTTCCTGATCAACCTGGGCTACCCCGCCGGACCACCCGGCCGTCCGCGAGGAAGCAGGCTCGGTTTTTCACAGGCCTGCGTGATCGCGTAACGCTGCAATGCAGTCCGCGATCTCAAGTCTCGAAAGGGGTATGCCATCGGTTCATTCAACACGATGCGAGTTCAGCTGTAGTTCAACCAAACCTGTTATTGATAAGCGGGCTTCGGTCCACGAGAGGAGACATCACATGCATAACATGCATCACATACACACGGGAATCAAGTTCTTTCTGGGTCTTTTCATGGGACTCTTGTGTGGTCTTGCGGGGGCCCAGAATCCGGATTGGCCGACCAAGCCCATCAAGATCGTGGTCGGGTTTGCCGCCGGCACACCGCCGGACATCTTCGCCCGCCTGTATGGCGACTACGCGTCCAAGAGGCTGGGCGTGCCGGTGGTGATCGACAACAAGCCGGGCGCTGCGGGCAACCTCGCCTCCGACACGGTGGCGAAGGCTGCGCCCGACGGCTACACATTCCTGTATAACCTGTCCACCGCCTTCACCATCAACCCATTCATCTACAGCAAGCTGCCGTTTGATCCCCAGAAGGACCTGGTGCCGGTGGCCACCACCATGCGCCAGGGCCTGGTGCTGATCGCCAAGCCGGGCATAGGTGTCAAGTCGGCCAAGGATCTGGTGGCCACTGCCAAGGCCAAGCCCAACACCATTTCGCACGCGTCCTATGGCGCCGGCAGCCCGTCGCACCTCATCGTTGAGTGGCTGAAGGAAGAAACCGGCATCGAGATGGTCCATGTGCCCTACCGGAGCAGCCCGGTGCCCGATGTGATGGGCGGCCAGATCGACACGGTGATGGAGCCCATCGCCACCGCCTTCCCGCTGATCAGCGGCGGCAAGGTGCAGGCGCTGGCCTACTCGGGTCCCAGCCGTTTCGCCACCTTGCCGGACGTGCCCACGCTGTCCGAGCTGGTGCCCGGCCTCACGATGATGTCCTGGCATGGCATCTGGGCGTCTGCGGCGACCCCGACCGCCATCGTCGACCGCGTCAATGCGGTGTTCGTCGAGGGCAGCAAGGATCCGAACATGCAAAAGCGCATCCGGGAGCTGAACAGTGAGCCCCTGGGCGTGACACGGGCAGAGATGGCTTCACTCGTGCGCCGTGATGCGGACATCTACAGCCGCATCGTCAAGTCCAAGAATATCCGGGTCGATTGACCTCACTGCTGGTTGTCGTTCATGCCGCGAACGCACCACGGGCGCACCACCATGAGGCGCATAAATCCCCAGCAAGCGTTTGCAGCACATTGTTGCCCAGGAGCTGCAAGGGGACTGACTAGCCGTCCCCCGGTACCAGCGCCCGGCGGATCGCATGAGCATGGAGCAAACCAAGCGCTTCACCATTGGCCGGCAGGCCGCTTGCCACGTATGGCCGCTGCGATGGCATCGGCTGAATCCGCCCGGTTGCCGCGTTGGGCGAACTGCAGTGCGGTCAGGCCTTGCTGGTTTTTGAGTTGCGGGTCGGCACCTTCCTGCAGCAACAGCTTGACGGCCGCGGGCGTCCCGTACATGGCGGCCATCATCAGGGGCGTGCTGCCGTTGGGTGATTCGGCATCGATGTAGGCGCTGTTCTCAAGCAGCAGGCTGATGATGGCCAGGTGCCCGCTGCTGGCGGCGTAATGCAAGGGCGTCCAGCCGGTCTTGTTGATGTCGGCGCCCTTTTTGATCATCCTGGCAGCCAGATCCTGTTGGCCTTTGAGCGCTGCCATCATGAGCGGACTTTCGTCCTTGGCGTTCAGGACGTTGACATTGGTCTTGGGCCAGTCAATCAATACCTGTGCGGCTTTGGGCGAAGGTTCGCGAAGCGCGAGGTATAGGCCGTGCAGTCCTTTGGGGTCAATGGTATTGGCGTCAAAACCGCGCGCCAGGAGCTCCTTGATCTTGCCGGAATCATCTTGTTTGATAGCGACGAAAAAATCATCGTACGATCCGGCGAAGGCAATATTAAATCCAATAAAAACAAGTAGGTATATTGCTTTTTTAATGTAATTTATGAGGTATTTTTTCATGCAACCACCCCGGTAAAGAGTTGCTCAAAGTTATGGCTGGTGGCTTCGGCAATGGCCTGCACCGGCTGCTGCTTCAGCTCGGCAATCTGCTGCGCCACAAACGGGACATAAGACGGGTTATTTGTTTTGCCGCGGTAAGGAACCGGTGCGAGGTAGGGGCTGTCGGTCTCGATCAACAGGCGGTCCAGCGGAACAAACTGGGCAACTTCGCGCAAATCGCCGGCATTCTTGAAGGTCAGGATCCCGGAGAACGAGATGTAGAACCCAAGATCGAGCGCTGCACGCGCCACCGCCCGGGTTTCCGTGAAGCAATGAAAAACGCCCGTGGCGCACCCTGCCTGCCCGGCCTGGCCGCCCTCTTCTTTCAGGATGGCTATCGTGTCGTCCGAGGCGCTGCGGGTATGAATGACCAGCGGTTTGCCGGTCTGCCGCGCCGCGCGGATGTGTACCCGAAAGCGCTCGCGCTGCCATTCCATATCGGCCACGGTGCGGTCCCCCAGCCGGTAATAGTCGAGGCCGGTTTCGCCGATGCCCACCACCTTGGGCAGGGCTGCGCGCTCGAGCAGGTCATCAAGGCTGGGTTCACGCACATCTTCGTTGTCGGGGTGCACGCCCACGGTGGCCCAAAAATTGTCATAGCGGGTGGCCAGCCCATGGACGGTATCGAACTCTTCCAGCGTGGTGCAAATGCACAGCGCCCGGTCGACCCGGGCGTCCTGCATAGCCTGGCGAATCTGCGGCAACTGCGCCTGGAGCTCTGGAAAGCTCAGGTGGCAATGAGAATCTGTGAACATTCAGAAAAACCGTTTGATGAAGAGAACCACCTGAAGCGCCAGCAAAACGGGCGCAGGTAGCTATTAAAACTATTAAAAATATGGCGGGCCGCAAGACCCCTGCTGGTTTGGAGGTTGAAAACCCCGACTGGCAGGCGTTTAAATGGTCTGTGTCGGCCTGTCCGAGGCGAGATGGGCGCCCAGGATTTCTTCAATCTTGATCTTGAGCAGGCGCGATTTCTCGTCAGAGGGAAAGCGCACGCCCACGCCCTGGGTGCGGTTGCCCGCCGCGCGCGCCGGCGTGACCCAGGCCACCTTGCCGGCCACTGGATAGCGCTGGATATCTTCCGGAAGCGTCAGCAGCACATAGACATCATCACCCAGCTTGTACTCGCGCGCCGTGGGAATGAACACGCCACCCTCCTTGAACAGCGGAATGTACGCGGCATAAAGTGCCGCCTTTTCCTTGATGGCCAACTGAACGACACTGGGGCGGGCCGTGGCTGCTGCAGGCGAACTGGCGGAGGGTGTTGTACTCATGGCGTTAGTGTAGTGTTGCCCGCTTGCAGGCACAAATAAAACCAGTGACCTGTTGTTCAAGGCCCCCGCCTGGTGGGGCGAGCAGGAGGCCAGTTGCCGTTGCCACCTTTGCCGCCCGGCCTGGACTATTTTGAGTTGAGCGCCAGTTGGGCCCGGCTGGCCAGCGACTCCAGCATCAATCCCGGGTTGTAGGGATGCTCCACGGTCCGTGCTGTGACGGCCAGTTCCCTGGACCAGCTGGCCAGTGCATAAAGACCCGGCCCGGGTGCGGGGGTGCTGCCCGGTTTGCCGGCAACCGGCTCCGGCAGGTCTTCGGTACTGAAAAATCGCGGAGCTGCGCCCATCCGGACAGCCAGAACGTCATGGCAGAGCTTCTGCAAGGCATCGACGACCTGAGCCGGCGACCAGTTCGCCAGCGCGCTGACATCACCGCGAGCCATTGCCCTGGGCAGGCTTTGCCAATGCCGGGCCGCCTCGCTTGGGGCGCCATTCTGCGCCCAGGCCAGGGCATCGGCGGGACGCCCCCCGGCCGCCACCAGCAATGTTTGCAGATCGGCGGCGTCTGGAGACGCGGCCGGCCGGGCCCCTTTCCTGGTACTGCCCTCGCCTTCGCCCGGGCTGGCAGCCTCTTGCTGGAGCCAGGCAGAGGCCTGCGCAAAATCCGGCCAAAGCATGCTGTGGCCGAGGCAGCGGCTGCGGATGGTGGGCAACAACTGGTGGGCCGCATCGGTTGCAAGAATGAATTTGACGGGCCCGGGCGGCTCTTCCAGCGTTTTGAGCAGGGTGTTGGCCGTGATGTGGTTCATGCGCTCGGCCGGAAATACCAGCACGACTTTGGTCGTGCCGCGCGAACGCGTGAACTGGGTGAAAGACACAGCCTCCCGCGCCGCATCCACCTTGATTTCCTTGCTGGGCTTGCGTTTCTTGCTGTCCAGCTCGTCCTGTGTTTTTTCGTCCAGTGGCCAGCCCAAGGCCAGCGACAGGGTTTCAGGCACCAGCAGGCAGAGGTCCGCGTGGGTATGCACGTCCACCGCGTGGCAGCTACCGCAATGACCGCAAGCGCCCTGTGGAGTGGGTTGTTCGCACAACCAGGCGCGGGCCAGTGCCTGCGCCAGCTCAAACTGGCCCAGCCCTGAGGGGCCGCTGAGCAGCCAGGCGTGGCCGCGCTGGGCCAGCAGGCTCTCCAGCTGGGTCTGCAGCCAGGGCGCCAGAGGTACTTTTTTGACCACGGTATTTACGGTATTGCCGGTATTTGCCTCACTGATGGCGTCACTGGCATCACTCATGCCAGCCATCCTTTGGCAACAAAGACCTGCCGCACCGCCTGCCAGACCACCTCGCGCGGTTGCGAGGCATTTATCCGGGCAAAGCGCTCCGGATGACCTTGCTGGCGGTCGGCATAGCCTTTCGCCACGCGACGGAAAAACTCCAGCGGTTGGGCTTCAAACTTGTCGGGCACGCGTGCGCTTTGCAGCCGCAGGGCGGCTTCTTCGGGCGGCAGGTCAAACCAGACCGTGAGGTGAGGTTCGATGACTGTCTCGACTTCAGGCTTCATGGGAAAGTTGCCGGCCGGATCGCCCAGCAGCCCTTCGTCGGACTGCACCCACTGCTCCAGCGTGGCCAGCACAGCCAGGTCAAAACCACGTCCGGCCCCCTGGTAGGCAAAGGTGGCATCGGTGAAGCGGTCGCACAGCACAACGTCGCCGCGCACCAGCGCCGGCGCGATCACGCGCACGAGGTGGTCGCGCCGGGCCGCAAAAATCAGCAGCGCCTCGGTCAGCGAATCCATGGCATCGTTCAATACCAGGTCGCGCAGCTTTTCGGCCAAGGGGGTACCCCCGGGTTCACGCGTCAAGGTCACGGCCCGACCCTGCGCCCTGAAGGCGTCAGCCAGTCCTGCAATATGCGTGGACTTGCCCGCACCGTCTATGCCTTCAAAGCTGATGAACAGGCCATGCATGTTTATTGACCCCGTATATATTTATTGACGGCACGGTTGTGCTCGTCCAGGCTGGCGCTGAATTGGCTGCTGCCGTCGCCCCGGGCAACAAAATAAATCGCCTGGGTCGCCGCCGGGTGCACTGCGGCCATTAAAGCGGCTTTGCCGGGCATGGCGATCGGCGTGGGGGGCAAGCCAGCCCGGGTATAGGTGTTGTAAGGGCTATCCGTCAGCAGGTCGCGCTTGCGCAGGTTGCCGTCAAATTGCGGGCCCAGGCCATAAATCACGGTGGGGTCTGTCTGCAGCATCATGCCAAGGCGCAGGCGATTGGTGAAGACGCCGCCAATCTGGGGACGATCGGAAGGTTTGCCGGTTTCTTTCTCCACAATGCTTGCCAGGATCAGGGCCTCCGCCGGTGTTTTGAGTGGCGTGTCCGGATTGCGTTGGGCCCAGGCGGCTTCCAGCCGCTTGTCCATCGCGCGGGCGGCGCGCTTAAGCACGGACAGGTCGCTGGCCCCCTTGGCGTAGGTATAGGTGTCCGGAAAAAACCGGCCTTCCGGGTGCAGGCCCGGCCGGCCCAGTTGTTCCATGATGGCTTCCGGGCCCACCCCGAGCGTATCGGGCGCCAGACTCTCTGCTTTTTGCAGCGCTGTACGGACCTGGGCGAAAGTCCAGCCCTCAACCAGCGTGACGCTTTTGAGCGTTTCCTCGCCGCGCACCAGCATGCTCAGCAATCGGCGAGGTGTGGTACCCGGCACCAGCTCATAGCTGCCGGCCTTGATCTGCCGGGCCTGCCCCGAGAAACGGAACCACGCATGCAGCAGCACCACAGGCACCTGGGCGCCGCTGTCCGCTACCACCTGCGCAACACCACTGGCGGGTGTGCCCGGCTCGATTTCGAGGTCCAGCACCTGGGTGCCGGGGACAAGCCGCAACGGAATCGGTTCATGCAGCCACCACAAAGCCGCACCAAACAACAGCAGGGCGCCGGCAAATACCAAAATCAGCAAACTTGTAAAGACACGACGCACAACCCGGCTACCTTTTCCACACTGGAACCCAAGAACACAGGGCTATGATAATTCAGGCCATCCCCACAACCACTCCAACAGCCCCCATGACCCTGTCTACAACTGCCACCGAAATTTCCATGTCCGTCTCAGGAGTGGCCGACCTGACGCACCTGGGCGTGATTCGTGTGGCTGGCGAAGATACTGTGAAGTTCCTGCAGGGCCAAGTGACTCAGGACGTGGCCCTATTGAGCCTCTCAGAGGCCCGACTGGGCGCCTTTTGCAATGCGAAAGGCCGCATGCAGGCCAGCTTTGTGATTTTCAAGCGCAGCCCCGAGGAGGTCCTGCTGGTGTGCAGCCGCGACATTTTGCCGGCCACACTCAAGCGCCTGTCGATGTTCGTCCTGCGCGCCAAGGCCAGGCTTAGCGATGCCACCGCCGAGTTCACCTTGTACGGCGTGGCGGGAAATGCCATTGAATTGATCGTTGGTGGCAACCGCCCTGTCTGGACAAAGTCCGACATTGGCGATGCCAGCCTGGTGTTTTTACACCCCGGTGCCGGCCAGCCGCGCGCGCTCTGGTGCGCACCCGCCGGCTCGCCCCGCCCCGAGGGCTCGTCCCTGGACATTGCACGCTGGAACTGGCTGGAGGTGCAATCCGGTATTGCCATGATCACCCAGCCGATTTTTGAGGCCTTTGTACCGCAAATGCTCAACTACGAATCCGTGGGCGGCGTGAACTTCAAGAAAGGCTGCTACCCCGGGCAGGAGATCGTGGCACGCAGCCAGTTTCGCGGCACGCTGAAAAGGCGGGCCTACCTGGCACATACCACCGGCGTACCGGCAGTCGGACAAGAGGTGTTTCACGCCTCGGACGCCGAGCAACCCTGCGGTCTGGTGGCCGCCTCCGCAGCCAACCCCTCGGGAGGTTTTGATGCCATTGTGTCTATGCAGACGTCAGCCGCCGCCGATGCGGGTGAGGGGCGCCTCACGCTGGGAAGTGCCGCGGGTGCGCCGCTGGCACTGCTGCCACTGCCCTACCCGCTGCTCGAAGATATCTGAATTGTTCCTCGCGATTCGCCAGGAAATTTAAAGGTTTTACCGTGTGCCTGATCGCATTTGCCATCAACGCCTCTGCCCGCTGGCCGCTGGTGATCGCTGCCAACCGCGATGAGTATCTGGACCGTCCGAGCCTGCCGCTGGCCCGCTGGACAAATGCTTCCGGACAGGAAATCATTTCGGGCCGCGACCTGCATGCCGGTGGAACCTGGCTGGGCATGACATCCGGCGGGCGGATGGCGTTTCTGACCAATGTACGCGAAGGTCGTCCGCAAGCCGCACCGCGCTCCAGGGGTGAGCTGGTGATGCGCTGGCTGGAAACGGACTGCGAGGCCGGCGACTTTATCAATGAGTTGGAAAAAGACGGTGCAGCCTACGGCGGATTCAATCTTGTGCTGGGTGATTTTCAGCGGGATGCGTGGACCTGGGTGACCAACAAGACAGCCGCGTTCCGGGCCATGGCCAATTCGCGCTGGCATGCCCAGCCGCTGCAAGCGGGCGTTTATGGACTCTCGAATGCGGCACTGGACACGCCATGGCCAAAAACCATAGAGCTGAAGCAGACCCTGGCCACGGCCCTGGCGGCCAGCTCCGATGCGCATCAGCCGGAGGCACTGCTGGCGCCACTGTGGGCGGCCCTGGACAATCGCCAGCGCGCCCCTCTTGCCAGCCTTCCTGCAACCGGCGTGCCGTTGCTCATTGAGGAGGCCTTGTCCAGCGCCTTTGTGGATTTTCCCGAAAACGCTTATGGCACACGCTCCAGCACGGTGTTGCTCGCCAGCGCCGCTGGCCATGGCCATGGCCATGGCAAAGGCAAAGGCAAAGGCGAAAGGCGCTGGGATCTGCAGGTGGAGGAACGAACGCATGCCCGGGCAGACGCGCAAGCCACGACCAATGCGTCCAGGCACCCCGCCGGCCATTCGCTGGCCAGCAGCTACCAGATGACCTGGTTGCAAGCGGGTGTTTAGAGCCTGGAGATTAGAGATGGGGTAGAGACGGGGAAATTAGAGACGGGGAAGATAGGCCGCGGGGATTCTTTGCCGGACCGCTTCCCTCGCATGGTTCGGTGCGGCCTCAAGGGCGGCCCGGTAAGACGCCAGAGCCCTGGCCTCTTCCTTTTTCTGCGCAGCGTAGAGATCGCCCAGCTTGAGCAGCCCGTCAATCAGCTGGTCGGGCCAACCCTGGTTTCGCAATTCCATGGCCTGGGGATGCGCCGGCTATCTTCCGTTTGTTCCTTGTCATGGGCAAGGCTGGTCGGAGCTGGTCGGAGTTGGTAGTTGTGGTCGAAGGCGGAAAACCATCCAGACAAAACGCTGCTGATTTGCTGGCGATTTGTGGATGATTTACCAGACCCGAATCAAAGCATCCTGACCATTTCAAGGTGTGCAATGCCCACCTCTTCGAAGGGCTCCCCACGCGGCGCAAAGCCCAGGCGCCGGTAAAAACCTTCGGCACTGCGCTGGGCGTGCAGCACGATTTCGGTATCACCCCGGCTTTTGGCGGCGTCCATCAGTGCGCGAAGAATCTCTTGCCCAATATGCGAACCCCGCAGCACCCGGTGAACCGCCATGCGGCCTATCTTGCCCACGCCGTTCGCATGCCTGATCAGCCGCCCCGTGGCGACGCCCTGCCCCATTGCGTTGTAGGCCACCGCGTGCACGGCTGTGCCGTCGGCCTCGTCCCATTCCATCTCCGGCGCAATGCCCTGCTCCTGCACAAACACGGCGGTTCGCAGTTTGGCGGCGTCCGTGCCCAGGGCGGCCCAGTCGCCCACGCGGACGTCAATCATGGCCTCGCCAGCCTCAAAGCGGCTCAGCAAGGTGCGAAGTGCATCCGGTACCGGTTTGGATGTTTGCGATGCGGGGTCTGCAAACACATAAATCAGCTCGCTGGTGACGAGCAATTCGTCGCCCCGGAAAATCGCGCCGGAAAAAGTCATGGACGAATTGCCAACGCGCGCGCATTTGAGCGCCACTTCCAGCGTGTCGTCAAAGCGCGCCGACCCGTGGTATTCGACGCTGGATTTTTTGACATAGAGATCGCCGCCGAGCTGCTGCATGGCCTCTTCGTAAGGCAGGGCCAGCGCGCGCCAGTAGTCAGAAATCGCCGTATCGAAATACATCAGGTAATGCGCGTTGAACACGATTTTCTGCATGTCCACTTCCACCCAGCGCACACGCAGGCGGTGAAAGAAACGAAAGTCTTGACGTTTCATACTCGTTTCATGTCCAAAAATTCCGGTTAAGAAACCTGCCCAAAAGCACGCCGGATGGCCTGCGCCGCATCGGCATGCGCCTGCCGGGCCTCGGGAATGACTCGCCCCATCTTGATGAACTCATGCGTGACGCCGCGGTAGATCTCCAGGTCCACCGGCACGCCGGCCATGCGCAGCCTGTCGGCGTACATCACACCTTCATCGACCAGGGGGTCGCATTCGGCGAGCCCGACCCAGGCGGGCGCCACGCCATCCACGTCGGGGGTGTTCAACGGCGCAAAGCGCCAGTCGTCGCGGTCGGCGGGGCTTCGCACGTATTGGTTGAAAAACCAGGTGATATGGGGTTCTTCCAGCACAAAGCCTTGCGCAAACTTGTGGTGCGAGGGGGTGTCCTGATGGGCGGCGCAGCCCGGGTAAAACAGCAGCTGCAGGGCCAGAGGCAGACCCGCATCCCGCGCGAGCACCGCGCACATGGTGGCCAGGGTACCGCCGGCGCTGTCACCGCCTACCGCAATGCGCGAGTGGTCAATGCCTTTGCGGGCGCCATGGGTGGCAATCCAGTGGAATGCATCCCAGGCATCGTCGCTGGCAACCGGAAACCTGTGTTCCGGCGCCAGGCGGTAATCGACCGAAATCACCGCACAACCCGCAAGATGGCTGAGCTGGCGACACAGCACATCGTGCGTGGCAATCCCGCCGATGGTGAACCCACCGCCGTGAAAGTACACCAGCACCGGCAGCAGATCGCTGGAAGGCGCATACAGCCGCGCTGCAATCGTGTGGCCATCGCGGGCAGGCAACGTGAAATCCTCCACCCGCGTCAGCCGGGGTGCGGGAATCTCCAGCACATCGGCACCCGCGGCATAGGCCGCGCGCGCCTGCTGGGGCGTGAGCGTATGAAACGGCGGACGGTCGGCCTTAGCCATGCGGCGCAGCACGTCCCGCATGGCGGGCGTCAGCAGCGTGTGGGGGGCGCCCGAATTCCGCATTATTTGAAAGACACCCAGACAGGTTGCGCACCCGGCAAGCCCCGGTAAGTTACCGTGGCTTTCAGGCCCGGTTTAGGCGGCAGCAGCGGCGAAAACGAGCCCAGGCTGATCAGCTCGCCGGGCTTCATCGCCAGACCCTCTTTGGCCAGGGCGCCCGCAAGCCAGACCACGGCATTGAGCGGATGCTCCAGAACGTCTGCCCCGACGCCTTTGCCAAGCTCGGCGCCGTTATCGTCAGTCAGCACCACCGTCATGTCACGTAAGGCGTCCAGCATTGCATAACGCTCGGCGCGCGTCACCGGCACGGCAAGCGGTGTACCTGCCACGCCCAGCCGGGCCCCGACATTGATGGCGCTGATCGCAGGCCCATTCAGTTTGGGCGGCGCCTGGACCACCAGATCGGGCAATTCGATAAAAGGGATGACCTGGTCGATGGCCTGCAGCACATCCATGGGCGTCCTGGCCTGGTTAATGGCTGCACTTTTGACCCGCACCAGCATGTCCGCCTCAAACAGCGGGCGGGCGCCAAACGCAGCCTCCACCTGGGAGCCACTGGGCAACAGCATGCCCTGATACAGCTTGCCCCAGACGGGCTGGTCATGGTTGAAGCGTTTTTGCACCGCCGGATTCGTTAGACCGGCCTTGTAGCCAATGACCTTTCCGTAGCGTTTTTCAAGCAGCGCATTGAGCTTGGCGCGGCTGCATGCACCGTCGGCCTCATTCAGGCCCTCCGGGGTGGCGGCCGGGGTTTTCGCGGCGATTTTTTCCGCCATGTCGCCTACCTGGGCATCGCTCAGGCACTCGGCTCCGGCAGTAAGGCCGACGATCATCAGGGTGGCCGCGATCAGGGTTTGCTTGCAACTCATGTGTGCCTCCAGCCAGTAAAGTAGCGTTAATCAAGTAACGTTAAACCAGTTTGCAAAATCACACCCGCATCGTACAACGCAGAAAGACAGCAAAACATGGCCCTTATTTACTACGTTACCCAGATCCAGTTTGAATTTGGCGCGGTCAAACTGCTCAAGCAGGAGTGCGAGCGCGTGGGCATCACCCGGCCCTTGATCGTGACCGACCCGGGTGTCAAAGCGGCAGGTATTTTGCAAAAAGCGCTCGACGCCCTGCCCGGCATCGCGGTCACGGTATTCGACCAGACGCCCTCCAACCCCACCGAAGCGGCGGTGCGCGCGGCAGCCGCGCTCTACAAGGCCGGCGGCTGCGATGGCCTGATCGCCGTGGGCGGCGGCTCGGCCATTGACTGCGCCAAGGGCGTGGCCATTGCGGCCACACACGAGGGCCCCCTGACCACTTACGCCACCATCGAAGGCGGTTCCCCGAAGATTTCGGATCGCGTCGCTCCGCTGATCGCCGTGCCCACCACCAGCGGCACCGGCAGCGAGGTGGCACGCGGCGCGATCATCATCGTCGACGATCACCGCAAGCTCGGTTTTCACTCCTGGCACCTGGTGCCCAAGACGGCCATTTGCGACCCCGAACTCACGCTGGGCCTGCCGGCCATGCTGACCGCCGCCACCGGCATGGACGCGATTGCGCACTGCATGGAAACCTTTATGTCGCCAGCCTTCAATCCGCCGGCCGACGGCATCGGGCTGGACGGCCTGGAGCGGGGCTGGTCGCATATCGAGCGTGCCACGCGCGACGGCGGCGACCGCGAGGCGCGCCTGAACCTCATGAGCGCCTCCATGCAGGGCGCGATGGCTTTTCAGAAAGGCCTGGGCTGCGTCCATTCCCTCAGCCACAGCCTGGGCGGCGTCGACCCGCGGCTGCACCATGGCACGCTCAATGCCATGTTCCTGCCGGCGGTGGTGCGTTTCAATGCCAGTGCCGAGTCAGTCCAAAAAGAGCACCGGCTGGACCGCATGGCCCGTGCCATGGGCTTGCGATCCGGCGGTGACATTCCCGACGCGATCAAGGACATGAATGCCCGCCTCGGCCTGCCCACAGGCCTCGCCGCCATGGGCGTGCAGCGCGACTGGTTTGACCGCGTCATCGTGGGCGCGCTCGCCGATCACTGCCACAAGACAAACCCGCGCCTGGCAAGTGCCGAGGAATACAGGGAGATGCTGGAAACGTCGCTTTAGCGCATGACACCGGCACCACGGTCAGCGCCCTGCGGCCAGCACCTGCCAGCACCCGGATGAATGGCCGCTCAGACGGTCTTTCCGGGTGCCGAATCAGATTCCGATTCCGATTCAATCAGGCGCAGCATGAATGCTTCGCATTGCGCAATTTGTTCGAGGGTGGCAAATTCGTTCGGACGGTGGGCCTGCTCGATATTTCCGGGGCCGCAAATCACCGTGGGTATGCCGGCCTGCTGGAACAGCCCGCCCTCGGTGCCGTACGAGACTGCGCCATTCGGTTTGTTGCGTGCCAGGGAGGCTGCCAGCTTGACGATGGCTGCGCTTTCTTGCGTGCTCATGCCTGGCGCGGAAGCCAGCATGTCAAACTGGATGGCGGCATTCGGCTCGACCCGCTTCATTTCCGGCAACAGGGTCGCCGCGAAGTCCTGGATTTCCTGGTACAGCCGGTCCGCTGAGGCGCCCGGCATGGTACGCGCCTCAAACTGAAACTCGCAATCCCTGGGCACAATGTTCGATGCCAGCCCGCCTTTGATGGTGCCGGTCTGCAGCGTGGTGAACGGCACGGTGAACGAATAATCACGACTCTCGAGCTGGGCCAGCCGGTCCGCCATCTGGCGGATATAGACAATGATGCGGGCGGCATATTCAATCGAATTGACGCCCTGCGTGGTGTAGCTGGAGTGCGCTTCGCGGCCCGTGATGCAGCAGCGAAAGCGGTGCGTTCCCTTGTGCGCAATGATCGGCTGCATCAATGTGGGTTCACCGACGATGCAACCGGCGGTCTTCAGGCCCATCTCCGTCAAATCCTTGATCAGGCTGCGCACGCCAATACAGCCCACCTCCTCGTCATAAGACAGGGCCAGGTGCAGCGGCGCATCCGCCTTGGCGGCAAGGAATTTCGGCGCCACGACCAGCGCAGCGGCTATATAGCTTTTCATATCGGCGACGCCGCGGCCGAACAGCTTGTCGCCGATCAGCGTTGCCTGGAATGGATCAGTATCCCAGGCTTGGCCATCGACCGGCACCACGTCGGTATGCCCAGACAGCACCAGACCCGGCCGACTGCCCGCGCCCAGCGTAGCAAACAGATTGGCCTTCTTGCCGGTCGCATCGTAAGTCAGCCGTGACTTGACGCCCATCTGCGCAAGGTAATCGCGGGTCCACTCAATCAGCCCAAGATTCGAATCGCGCGACACGGTCGGAAATGCGATCAGGCGTTCAATCATGGCCATCAGTTCGGCAGATGGCTGTTTTTCACTGGTCGTCGTATCGGTTGGGGTGCTCATGATCGATTGCCTTCAATAGGAAACATGCTGGCGGACAACCCCTTGGGGAATGTTGGTCGGGGGTCAGGAGCCAAGAGTGTCAGCGCTGACGCGGACGGCCTCGGCGCCTGCCCCGCTACGGACATGATACCCACTGGGGCGGGAAATGCAGAATCCCGCTGGCAGCAATGGCGATGAACAGCTGAACCGGCTTGAATACAACAGGCCGACGAAAATTAAAGGCTGCTGACCAGTGTCATGTCCGGCCGCACCAGCCAGGCCTGCCACTCATCCGCCAGTTGCTGGCTCGCTGCAGTCGCCCTGCTCCACGCCTTCATCCTCGCCTGAAGATCGGCGCCATAGTGCAGGAAATCTGTCCGGTCGGGGAGTTTTCCGTTGGGCAGCGTTTTGATCCACTGCGGGTCGGGCGCAAGCAGCACCATGTTGTCAAGAAAATGCGTGGCTTTATGCCGCCACTTCAGGCCCTTGTCGAGCCAGCCCGGCACCACGGCTTTCTGGAAGTGGGGGTACAGCACCAGGCCGGTTTGTGCTGAGGGTTCAGAGCTGTTTTGCCCCTTGGCTCGTGTCTTATCTTCACCGCCTGCTATGAAATCAGAAGCATAGTTCAGGTGCAGATGGTAGTCCGTGATGCCGCCGTCCCAGTAGGCGCCAGGCGGCGCGCCGGGAATGTTGTGGACCGAATTGAGCATGAAGGGGATGGAGCAACTGGCCTGCAGCGCCGGATTGAAGTTCGCTTCATTGAGCGCTACCTGGCGTGTCCGGTAATCGCTGGTGGCAAATGGCAAGGGTGCTCCCTGGCTGGAAAACACCACCCGCTCCAGCCATGCGCCCATGGCCTTGCGATGCACGGTGTTGGTCACGAAGGCGCCCAGATAACCGAGCGGGGTGCGCAAATGGTGCTCACGCCCGAGCAGGTGGCGGCCGCGTGACGTCACGATGTGCAGCTTGTAGCGCGGGTGCTGCAGCACCTCCTGCAATCGGCCACCGTAGAAGTCCTCGAGGCTCTGGCTGAACTGCTCGCTGACAAGCTGCGCATTGGGTCGCTTCTGGCCCGGCTGCACCTCAAAGTGCTGCCGGATATAGCCACTCTCCAGGCGCTGGAAGGCTTGCACCGGATCATTCAGACATGCGGTCGCCATGCGCCACGCGCCTATCGAGGCACCCACCAGATGCACCGGCTGCGAGCTGGAGACCAGCCAGTCGCCAAAAATAAAACGGTCCAGCGGCCCGAGCACCAGGCCCTTTGGCCCGCCGGCCGCAGCAGGCACCACCCGCACGTCCTGCGGGCGCAGGCCGTGTTGCTCAATGTGCCGGCGAGCCTGCGGACCGGCGTAAAGGCGAAGGGCTCTCATGGGATGTCTTTGACGGGTATCACCGTTTTGTCATGCCGCCTACAGTGTGAGACATGAAGGCTGCTATGCAATTAATAGCAACAACAAATAGCGAATAACGGCCCCAGAGAAATCCTGATGGGGCTGGGGACCTATTTGAGCACTATTGGAGCCGCCAGCCTGTCATGGGCAAGACGTCCATAGGGGTATCCCTTCGCGGTATTCATTGCTTATCCCACAAATAGCGCCACTCGGTTCCCATGTTGTCGTCTGTCACGAGGGGCTGGCCGGTCGTGCGCGCCAGAACTTGCTCACAGGGCTCAATCCAGTCGTCCGGGCCGCTCCGGGCGTGCACCGCATCGGGCTGCGTCTGACTTTCGAGCGCCATCAGACGCTCCAGTCCCTCGGCGTGTTCCGGGCGTGACAGATCAAGCATGGGCCGGCCATCAATGCGGTAGGCTTCGAGCGTGCGCCGCCACCGTGTGAAGTCCCAGTTTATTGGGGTAGAAGACAGCAGCAGGTGGTTGGTAAACCGCGCTCCGTGATTGAAGCTCATGCAACCAGTGCGCTGGATCCGGCTCGAGTCGGTGGTGTTGTAGAACACGATCCCACCCGGATTGAGGTGCGCCTTGAGTATCGTCAGAAAGTCCGTCGACAGCAAGTTCGTCGCATTGGCGCGGAAGTGATACGTGGTGTTGGCAACGATCGCATCGAAGCGCCGCTGGGGATTCATCCGCAGCCAGCGGCGGCCATCGTCTGTCACCAGCCGAACCTTGGGATGGGTCAGCACCGACGCCACGCTCGGGTTGCCGGCCACGAGGCCTACATAGCCAGGATTGATTTCCACGATCGTCAGCGAGGCCACATCCGGGTTGTTGGCCACCACCTGCGCCCATGATCCGGACGCGAGCCCGATCATCAACACCTCGCGCGGCGCCGCATGGAACAGGCTGAGCGCATACGGGCGTACGATGCCATTCACATCGCGGGTCAACTCGACGTTGAAGTGACCGTCGTAGGCCCCATTGCCATAGACAGTGCCCGAGCGATCGACCGTGACGATGCCGCTGCGATTTTCCACGACTTGTGCGAATGCGACCTTGGCCTCGGGCCCGCCTTTCCATTGAAGCGCCTCCAGTAGCTTGTCACTGGCCCAAGGCAAGGTCAGCACGGCCAGCCCACCGGCCAGAGCAATGGCGCCCATACGTCCGAGGTTGGCGCGACGCGACGTCGGGATCGCCAAGCCCAGGATAAGCGCGCAACCCAGCCCCGCAACGACGAGCAGCCGTCCGACTTCCACCAGGCTCAGGTGGTCCATCAGCACGAAGCCCGTCAGCACCGAACCCGATGCAGCACCAAGGATGTTTGCAAGGTACAGCAGCCCGGTTCGCATGCCGGCCTGCGCGTCGGCGGCAACGCCGAGGTGCGCCAGACACGGCAGCACCAGACCCCATTGGCGTGCCAGCAGGTACACGAACAGCAGGCCAACGCCGAGAATCGCGCCATTCAGCCACGCCAGGTGCGCGAGTACGGGCAGGAACGCGAACCCGACCAGGCTGGCGATGAGCAGGCCGCGCAGCATTCGGCGCATCAACACCTCGCCGCCCGGCCCCGCGCAGGCTTCGCCACCCAGCCGGGCACCGGAAGCCAGACCGATCAGAAAGGCGCCCAGCGTCGTCGCGAACGCGAACGAACTGCTGCCGCTGGCGTAGGACATTGCACGAAAAAAGAAAATCTCGTACGACAGCGAAACAAGGCCCCCTGCGCCCGCCATCGCCAGCACGACCCCGAACGGCAGGCTGGTGCGAGGTGCATGGGTTGCTGGCGACGGCTCGGGTTGCGCGACCGCGCGACGTACACGGCGACGATCAACCTCATGCGCCGCGACAGCCCCCAACGCAACCGCTGCGTTAAAGGCCACGGCAATCAGTACCGAGCTTTGCATGCCAAGCAGCGGGAACAACAGCACCGCACACACCAGGCAGGCAGCACCTGCGCCCAGGGTGTTGACGTAGTAGAGTTGCCCCACCGCACTGCCGACGTTGCCGGAGCGCAGCACCAGGTGGCCCACCAGCAGCGGCAGCGTAGCGCCCATCAGCAGCGTCGGCACCACCACCAGGGACAGCGTTGCCAGCGCGGTCAGCGGCAACGGTGCACCAAGAACCAGGTCGCCAACGCGCTCGAAAATGGACAGTGAAAACAGCCCGAACGCGCCGGTCAGCGTCTCAATGGCAGCAAGCAGCAGCAGGAGCGGAAGGCCCCGGCGCTTCGACAGCCAGCCTCCCGCCAGCCCGCCGAGGCCCAGGCCGAGCATGAATGCGGTCACTACAATCGTCACCGATTCAATGTTGACACCGAGGATGCGGAACAAGGCGCGCTGCCAGACCAGCTGATAGATCAGCGCCGGGAAACCCGAGAAAAAAAACAGCGCGCACAGCACGCGAACTTGCCGGCTCTGCGCCGTTTCCAGGCGCAACGGATTGCCTGACACCACGGTAGCTGGCGTATTCATCGGCGCGCGGCTCCCCAATCCGCTGTCGGCAGAGGCTTGGCTATTTCCCCGAGCTGCGTGCTGCGACGACGCTCAAGCACAATCAACCCGATGGCCAGCGCAGCACCCACCAGCACATCGACGACATAGTGGCCTCCATCAACCGGGGTAGACACAAGCATGGCGAAGTTGACGACGAACACGGGAACAACAAGCCGGGTCCCGCGCATCACGTAGACAAACAGCACGGCCATCACGGTGTGCAGTGAGGGGATCGCAATCAGGCCCTGCATCTCCCGCAGCGGAATATCGCGCATTCGGCCGTCACGCAGCGGCTCGAAGTGCGACAGGGACGAGAGGTCAAATGAACCTGCCGGCGCAAAGTATTTCCAGGTCCCGGCCGCGGGGAGCAGGCCCGACAGCAGGATCGTAAGCAGGGTCCCGACAATGAACAGGCGCATGAACTCCTCCAGTCGCTCAGGCCGGTTACTGAAGCCGAGGAATAGAACGACCAGCACCAGCTGTATCAGCCCGCTGTGATACGCGAAGCGAAGCACTGCCTGTACCGGCGGGTGGCTTTGGAGCCAGGAAAACATCGCCAGCCAATCGAAGCCGAGCGCGCGGTCCCATGCGGCCAGTTGTGCGTCGACCAGAGGGGCATTTGTGCTCACGACCAGATAGCTCAGCGTCGCCGCTCCTGCCATGAACATGATGAGCAGCGCCGCAGCCCCCGCTGTGGTGCGAATGCGCCGATCATTTCCATAGCGGCTGATCATCAGCGGCGCACGGAAGGCTGCCACCGCCAACACAATCACCGCGACGCCACGCCCGGAAACCGACCACCCCGCAAGCAACAACCAAATGGCGTCGATGCAAAGCACGACCCAGGCAAGCATCCACGCCATGCCTAGCTGCCTCGCGACCCGGAGTCCGGACTGAAGGAACCCCGCGCTCGGTGTGCCTTGCTTGTGTGCCATCAAGGCCGCCCATAGCGGGTGTCGGACCCGCCAGCGACACCAAAAAGCTGCACCGACTCCGGCAAGATACCCGGGCCCGGACATGGCTTCGCTGCCTGCGGCTTCGCTGGTTCCTGGAGCGAAATTACCTGGAGAACCTGGAGATTGAGGGGCACGTCGCTATATCCCGTTGGAAAAGTTACAGTTCGACCGTTGCGTTTTATTTTGTGGTGTTTTCCGGTTCAGTGCAAACTTTTCAGCGATTCGACCGCACTTCTGATTTAAGCCTGGCCATTGAGGCGGCGCTCCCCGCTTTCTTTCCGTCACCTGCGTTTTGGGCACCCTACCCCGTAAAAGCGCCCCAACACCAACCCGCGAGCCTCACGCCGTGGCCGGTTCGTCTAAAGATCCATCACCGCCTCCATGCGAAGGTTGCCGAGCGGGGTGAATTTACTTGCCCCACTGGATCGGGTGAGCCTATCGGCTACCAGAACCCGACAAGGTGAAGTTCAAAAACTCCCGTCGTGAAACATCCTGGGACTATATAGAATCTCTTTTGAATAGCGATTACTTTGAAATTTTTCTTCTTTCAACTCGTGCCAGATTCCGTGTGCCACGGCATAAATTAATAGAAATGCCACCGATGTGATCGTGATTCGGCTCCCGAAAGATTGCCGGCAGTTAATGGTTTTGACTGTTGATGATAGTGAGGATGCCCATCCCCAGGCACAACCAACATACAAGGCGATCCAAAGCTGACTGGTCGGCAACACAATGAGCCCAGACACCAAACCATCCAATGAAATGGCCCATCCCGTGACCAGCCACGCGGTGAGCATGTCCTGATTTTCGGTAGAGATAACCTTTCGAAGTTGCCAAAGCTGCAGCATGGCAAGTGCGAGTGCCCCGCTCAGCAATAGCAATGCGGGTATTCCCCACTCACTGCCAATCTGTAGCACCCAGCTATGCGGAGCAGCCTCATACTGTATACCGCGCCCATAGTGCGCGAAATGCGCGGGACCTACTCCAAGCCAGGGATTTGCTTGAATCATTGCTATGGCGCGGGCCCAAAGCAAGAGGCGTCCCGATGTCGGGTTTTCCGCAGTGCGGTCCACGCTGATGAGGAAAAGACCGAATGGCTCCATGCCCAGAATCAGTGGAAGTGCCACATAGAAAAACAGATAGGCAAGCAGGCCCGCCACTCCGGCAAGTGCCATGGCACGGCACCAGGCGCCAGCAACCTTGGGCATGGCGTACCAGACGATGGCTATTCCGACGGTCAGGCCTACAAGAGTGCCGCGCCCGAAGCCCACAAAAAGAAGCATCCACCATAAGGCGGTGATCACCCACCAAATGACTTGGCGACCCCGGTCAGGCATGCGTGCCGCCAGCAGCCCCAGCAGTGGCAAGGAGATGGTCTGCACATGATTAAAGAAGCGGTAGTTGTCATACCCCACAATAAGCTGCAATGGCAATGGCTGAATGCCCGCTTTGAGCACTGAGATATAGATGGTGATTGTTATCAGCAGGTACGACGCACAAGCGAGCCCACACACCATGAGAAGCTTGTCCAGCAACACGTCTTTCCTGATGCTGACCTCCCGCGCAATCAACCATGCAACGCCTAGCAGCAAAAGAAAGTTTGCCCACTCAAAAAATGCATGACGTGGCGAATAGGCTGTACTGCTGGAAACAAATCCGAATAAAAAAAACAACACCAGCAGGATTGCGATCGGGCGACTGAATAGCAGAGGGATTGAAGAGCCATTCACCAGCTGACAAGCGATGACAGCGAGCGCGAGAACCCCACAAAAAACTTCGATCAATCGCTGGTTGTCGTAAAAAGCAGCGCCTCGCACCAGAGGAAACACTAAAAAGGGGCTGATGACGAGACACGTCGCGACCACAAAAGAAAAAACCGATCGCCAACGGATGTCAATTGTCACGCTGCTCCTCCTGTAGCCAGTATCATTTTTTTTCGGCCGCTCGCCCTGGCCAGGATCAGCCCGAACGGGTTGCGGTGTTTAACTGAACCGTATTGCCCCTGATTTCGAAAACCTTGAGTAATGCCAGCATCATAGCCACGGCGTGCGCGATCTGCGCCCGCCGCCCGGCGGGTGCCTTGTGCGGCACCGCCAATCTTGCGGACGCCCTGCCTACAGTTACAGCCACAGTCGCACGTCCCTTGTTTCAGGGGCACAACTGCTACAAAAACGCCGCAGCTACTTGCGCTGACCCTGCAGTTTGGAGAAGGCCGAGGCCATGGCCGTGTTTTGCGGCGCAGCCTGGGTTTGGCCACGTGACTGCTGGCCGCGCGCCGCGCCCTCGAAGCGGTTGTCGCGTGGACCGTCACGCCTCTGCGGCGCGTCGCCCAGCTTCATGGTCAGGCCAATGCGCTTGCGTGCCACGTCCACCTCGGTCACGCGCACCTTGACGATGTCGCCGGTTTTGACCACCTCACGCGCATCGTTCACAAACTTGTTGGCCAACTGGCTGACATGGACCAGACCATCCTGGTGCACACCGATATCCACAAAGGCGCCAAACGCAGCCACGTTGCTCACCGTGCCCTCCAGCGTCATGCCCTCCTTCAGGTCCCTGATGTCTTCCACGCCCTCATTGAAACGCGCGACCTTGAAGTCGGGACGCGGGTCGCGGCCGGGTTTTTCCAGCTCGGCAATGATGTCCCTGACGGTAATCACGCCGAACTTTTCGTTGGCAAACAGCTCGGGTTTGAGCGTTTTGAGCATCTCGGCGCGGCCCATGAGCTCGGTGACCGGCTTGCCGGTGTGCGCCATGATTTTCTCGACCACCGGGTAGGTTTCAGGGTGCACGCCTGTCATGTCCAGTGGATTGCTGCCACCGCGCAGGCGCAAAAAGCCGGCGCTCTGCTCAAAAGTCTTGGCGCCCAGCCCCGTCACTTTCAGCAAGTCGGCACGGCTGGCGAACGCGCCATTGGCATCGCGCCACCGCACCACGGACTTCGCCACGGTCTGGCTCAGGCCGGAGACGCGCGCCAGCAACGGCACGCTGGCCGTGTTCAGGTCCACACCCACGCTGTTCACGCAGTCCTCGACCACCGTGTCCAGGCTGCGCGCCAGATCGCTCTGGTTCACGTCGTGCTGGTACTGGCCGACGCCAATCGATTTCGGGTCAATCTTGACAAGTTCGGCCAGCGGGTCCTGCAGGCGGCGCGCAATGCTCGCCGCACCGCGCAGGCTCACGTCCACGTCCGGCATCTCCTGCGAGGCAAATTCGCTGGCGGAGTAGACCGAGGCGCCGGCTTCGCTGACCACAACCTTTTCAATTGCCTGCTCGACCTTGGCCATCAGCTTGATCAGGTCGGCTGCCAGCTTGTCGGTCTCCCGGCTGGCCGTACCGTTGCCAATGGCGATCAGGTTCACACCATGCTTTTCGCAGAGCTTGGCCAGGGTATGGAGTGAGCCGTCCCAGTCCTTGCGCGGCTCGTGCGGGTAAACCGTGGCGGTCTCGACCAGCTTGCCGGTCGCATCGACCACCGCCACCTTCACGCCAGTGCGAATGCCCGGATCCAGTCCCATCACCACGCGCGGGCCAGCAGGGGCCGCCAGCAACAGGTCACGCAGGTTGTCCGCAAACACCTTGATGGCGACCTTTTCGGCTTCTTCGCGCAGGCGGGTAAACAGGTCGCGTTCCAGGGAAAGGCTGAGCTTGACGCGCCAGGTCCAGGCCACGCATTTGCGGATCAGGTCGTCAGCCGCGCGCATCTTGTGGCTCCAGCCCAGGTGCAGCGCAATCTTGCCTTCGGCCAAAGACACCGTAGGGGTCGCCTTCGCTCCCGTGGGTTTGCCGGACTCGGGTGGCTCCGGCAGCACCAGCTTGGCGTCCAGAATCTCCAGCCCGCGGCCGCGAAACACAGCCAGAGCGCGGTGCGACGGCACGCGGCCGATGGGTTCGTCGTAGTCAAAGTAGTCGCGGAACTTCGCGTTGTCGGGGTGGTTCTCGTCCTTGCCCGTCACCAGTTTGGATGAAAACAGGCCTTCGCTCCAGAGCCAGTTGCGCAGCGACTGCACCAGCGCAGCGTCCTCGGCCCAGCGCTCGCTCAAGATGTCGCGCACGCCGTCGAGCACGGCCTGCACGGTCGTGAAATCGTCACCGCTTTCGTTCTTCTCGGCCTTCACAAAGGCCACGGCCTCTTCCGCCGGATTCAGCGAGGGATCCGCAAACAGCCTGTCAGCCAGGGGTTCGATACCCGCTTCGCGCGCAATTTGCCCCTTGGTGCGGCGTTTGGGCTTGTAGGGCAGGTACAGGTCTTCCAGGTCCTGTTTGGTGGCCGCCAGCTCAATGGCCGCGCGTAGTTCAGGGGTGAGCTTGCCCTGCTCTTCAATGCTTTTGAGAACCGTTTCGCGGCGCTCTTCGAGTTCGCGCAGGTAGCCCAGCCGGTACTCCAGTTCGCGCAGCTGGATATCGTCGAGCCCGCCGGTGGCTTCCTTGCGGTAACGCGCCACAAAGGGTACGGTGGCGCCGCCGTCCAGCAGATCCACCGCTGCCTTGACTTGATGCTCCTGGACTTTGATTTCTGTGGCGATCTGGCGGATGATTTTTTGCATGTTGAGAAAGAAGATGGGGGCGAAAGCCATGAGAAAGCCATGAATGTGGGCTGGCTCGACGACCACCGGCGGCCAGAGCCGGTGTGGGACGGGCCAGCGCCCGCAAACTGACGCTGAGGGTCGGCATTGTCCCACAGCCAAAAACCGTCGGGACATCCATACTCACCGGAGACCTGGACACAAAATTTCACAACTGTTTTTGCAACCACTCCGGGAGACACGCATGCGTTTACGCACCCTTCTGTTAATTCTGGCCATTACCCTGCTGGCAGCATTTGTTGCGCTCAATGTGGATGAATTCACCCGTGTCAGCGTGTTGAGCCTGGGCTTTACCACCATCCAGGTTCCGCTAGGCCTTGTCATGCTGTTGCTGCTGGTGGTTGCCACGGTTGTTTTTCTGGCCAGCACGCTTTACATGCAAAGCACCAACCTGCTCGAAACCCGGCGATATGCCCGTGAGCTGAACACCCAGCGCGAACTGGCCGACCGGGCCGAAGCCTCGCGCTTTACCGAATTGCGCAATTACCTGGAGGTACAGGCCATCGCCGCCCAGCAACGCGAGGCGGCCGCAGACACTGTACTGGCAGAGCGCTTTGCGCAGCAACAGCGGGCCTTGCTGGATCGCATCGAACAGTCAGACAACGCGCTGGCCGCTTATATGGGCCAGCTCGAAGATCGCCTGGAGCGGCGCGCCGACGGGTACAACAGCCACGCGGACGACAGCGTCAACACTCCCCTGGTTTGACTCCTTCGCCCCCCTGGGGAGCCCCCATCCCCGCCTTCCCCCAAAGGCGGGAAGGAGTAAAACAGGTAGCCAGAGCCTTCAGCAGGTCTGTTTTGTACCAGATCAACTTTCTGCTGGTTTGGCTCCTTCACCCTATGGGGGAAGGTTGGGATGGGGGCCAGCGAGGCAAGCATTTGTCAGCAGACGCAAGGCAGGCCGAAAGGCGCGACAAGCGCACGAGCACGAGCACGAGCACGAGCACGAGCACGAGCACGAGCACGAGCACGAGCTTCGTCTGAAGGCTGCGCTGAATAAGAACCGTCAAAGCGACCCCTCGGGATGATTGCAGCGTAGTTTTGTGCAAGCGGTCTTTTTATGGCCTCAGGCCTGTTGCACGAGGTTTCTCACCCTTTTACCGCCCCCATGGACAAACCTGTACGAACCCGTGCCGTCAGCCTTGATCGGCTAAGGTAAATATTGACCAGCGCCAAGACAGTAACGCCCGGGGAGCATTCTTTTTCAGTCCACGGGTAACGTCCCTTGAACGTTCGCCAAGCCCTTGATATACATTTCGAGGAAAGGGGTTCGATATACCAAGGGGCCTGCTCTATGGATTTAAAAACCACAACTGTTGTCGATGTTGGAACTCCGGCGCAGCGCGCCGCCTGGCTTTTTTCCTGGCCGCTGATTGTTGGGACGCTGGTTTATTGTTTCCTTCTTCTGCGCGGCTATGGGCTGCTCAGAGATGACGACACTTACCTGCATATTGCCACCGGTCAGTGGATATTTCAGCACCGGTCCATTCCTACGCATGATCCGTTTTCACACACGATGCCCAACACACCATGGACGGCACATGAGTGGTTGTCCCAAGTCCTCCTGGCCAGTGCCCATGACCTAGGGGGATGGACGGGTGTCGTCGCCATCACGGCTTTAGCGTTTGCGGCAGCCTTGGCGCTGCTGACCCGGACCTTGCTGAAGTCTCTGGAGCCAGTTCATGCCGTGATGTTTGCGGCTTTAGCTCTTTTCATGACGGCAAGTCACCTGCATGCTCGACCACACATACTCGCCATGCCGATGATGATGCTTTGGGTCGTCGGTTTGATGCATGCCAGTGAATCTGGCCGTGCACCGCGCCTGTGGTTGCTACCCGTGATGACACTGTGGGCAAACTTGCACGGCGGCTTCACATTGGGGCTCGCACTCGCTTTTGTTTTTGCGCTGGAAGCCTTACTCGCCTGCAAACACACACATTACTTTGCAAGCACAGCGAGGTCGTGGGCCCTATTCATCGTCCTTGCAATAACCAGTGCCCTCATCACACCCCATGGGATACAAGGCATTTCTTTCACTTGGCAATTCCTGTTTGAGCAAAGCTATGCATTGGCGCGCATCAGTGAATGGCAGTCGCCAGATTTTCACATGTTCCAACCTCTGGAAATTTGGTTGCTATGTGGATTAGCGCTGGTCATACACAAGGGTTTTAAACTTCCGCCGATCAGGCTTTTGTTGCTTCTCGGCTTGCTGCATCTCGCCTTGAAACACGTTCGCAACATCGAGTTGCTTGGTTTGCTCGCGCCCCTCATTTTTGCGACACCTTTTGCAGCCCAGTGGCGCCAGTCCATGCAGGCCCAGCAGAACGTAGAAACCGTGGACCGATTTTTCCATAAACTGGCGACGCCCGCAGGTAAGTGGGCAGTCATGCTGGCCTTCGGCTTCTTGCTATTACTTACCCAATGGATTGCTCATACCCGCCCACCGCAACCGCCAGATTCCACCAGCCTGGCTAAGGCGATCCGGACAGTTCATGAAGCCGGCGTCAAAGGGCCCGTGCTCAATTACAACGGCTGGGGCGGCTATCTCATTTATGCAGGTATTCCGCCCTTCATAGACGGTCGTTCCGACATGTACAAGGACGATTTTCTTAAGGAGTATCTGGATGCGCTCGCCCTGACAAAGTCGGCTGGCCTGGAAGATCTACTGGCCAAGTACAAGATAGGGTGGACCCTGTTACAGCCTGGTAGCCCAGCGGTTGCCTTGCTTGATCACCTTCCCAATTGGCGCCGCCTTTATGCCGACGAAATGGCCGTGGTTCATGTAAGAACCCTTGTCGACCCAGGTACAGTTTCAAGTAAGGCAAGTTCTTCTCAAGCTAATTCCAATTCACTAAAGAAGGAATGAACCTTCCTTGCTAACGCCAATAAAACTCAATCTCTTGAGCCAATTTTTTCATTGGAATTTGAAACTTGAGTGGCTTTACCGCCGATGAACCTCTCGTGGCTCCTTCACCCTCTGGGGGAAGGTTGGGATGGGGGCAGACGAGGCAAGCATTTGTCAGCCGACGCAAAACGGGGCGAAAGGCACAGCAAGCGCACATGCTTTGCCTGAAAGAAGTCCACAGAGCCCCCATCCCTACCTTCCCCCAAAGGCGGGAAGGAGTAAGAAAGCGGCTTGATGAGCGACCAATAAGGGCTACCGCCGCTGGTCACGGGTTTCTGCCAGGTTCGGTTTGGCGCGTAGCTCAACCACGGAGTAAACCATGCTGCCGGCCGCTACAAAACTCATGACGACCACTGCCCTGTTGATGGTGGCCTCCAGTACTTTTTCAGCACAATACCAATGCGCCGCAAGCTCCGGCGCCACCATCACACCGGTGATTGAGCTCTACACGTCCGAAGGCTGCAGCTCTTGCCCACCCGCCGATAGATGGGCATCGAGCCTCAAAGACAAGGGCGTGGTGATCCAGGCCTTTCATGTCGGCTACTGGGACTACATAGGCTGGGTCGATCGCTTTGCCGCGCCGGCTTACACGAACCGCCAGCGCGAGGTGGCAGCCCGAAACAATCTGCGCAACATCTACACACCTCAAGTCGTGCTCAATGGCCGCGACTGGCCCAATTGGTCCAACTCGTCCGCCTGGCTTAACCAGCCCAGTGCCAGGGAACCTGCTCGCGCCAGCATCACCGTGCAACAACTGGGTGCAGACCAGTTCGAAGCCAGCGTGACACCCGTTACAAACCTCCCCGCAAACATCCCCGGACAGCAACCGATCGCCAGTTGGTCCGCCTACTGGACCATCACCGAGCATGGCCATAGCTCCAGGGTGCAAGCCGGTGAGAACGCCGGTGAATTCCTCAAGCATGATTTTGTGGTGCGCCAGTACGCGCGGGCCGGCGACTACAAGGCTGGCAGCGCGGCGCCGCAAAAGCTGACCTTTCGCAGCATTGCACCTGCGCCAGGCCACGCACGGCAGGTGAACCTGGTGGTGTTCGACACGAAAACCGGAAACACGATGCAGGCTGTCAGCCTGCAGTGCGCGAGCTGACACTTGAACACTTGAGATTACCCTCGCTATTGCCCGCTTTGTCAGTAGGCGTCAGGGGCGTCAGTGGCCTTCAGTGGGCGTGCGCGCTATCCCGCACAGCGAGGGGCTGGGGCTTGGGCAAGATCCGGTCTCCTGCCAGCGGCAGGACAAGGCGCACACGGGTGCCCCTGCCAGTTTTGCTTGAAATCACCAATTCACCGCCAATGCATTGGGCGCGGCGGCGCATGCCTTCCAGGCCCTTGCCGGATGGGCGCCCGTCCTTGCCACGGGCAATGCCCTCGCCGTTGTCGCGCACTTCCAGCACCAGCTGCTGCGTTTCCGGCACAAAGCGGCACACAACCTCGACCACCGAGGCATGGGCATGGCGCATGACATTGGACAGACTCTCCTGCGCAATCCGCAGCAGTTGCTGTGCCTGCACCCCCCGCACGGCTTCCAGCTCGTCGCAGACATCCACCTTCCAGACCATGCGAATGCCGAGCTTGTCCAGGGTGTGCTGGATCCGGTAGCGCAAACGGCCCAGCGCCTCCAGCACGTTGTCGTCGGCGCTGTCAATGGCGTCTACCGTCATCTTCAGGTCGACCAGGCATTGCTCCAGCGCCAGCGCCACGGCCTGCTGTTGCGGTGCATGGCTGTCAAGCGACGACAGGATATTCACGATTTGAGAGCCCACACCATCATGCAGGTCCTGCGCAATGCGGCGGCGCTCCAGGGCCACCACGGCTGCATCGTGCGCCGGTCCAAAACCTGTGAGAGGTTCAAAGCCGGTGCTGTGCTGAAAATCATGCATCGAGGCCGAGCGCGTTTCAGGTGATCCCACGCGCTGCGTCATCAAGTGCCATATCACCATCAAAAAAGCCGCATATAAGTCATCCGACATCGTTGCAAAGCGCCGAGCATTGTCAGCCAGCGTTATCTGGTCAATGCACAAGCCCAGGCCAATCACGCAGCCCGCCAGTGCCAGCCAAGCGGCGTAACTGCGGCTCAGGTACACACGCCAGGCCACTGCCGCGCTCAGCAGCATGGCAGACAGGAGGTTGATGGCAAGCCAGGCCTCGTAAGCAGGCGCTGGCGCGCCCCCGGTCCAATGAGGCCAGTGCAGCGCCACCACGCCTGCCACACCCTGCACGACCAGCAACAGGTACACCCGTACACTGGCCACGCCGGCACTGGTTAACAGAAAAAAACCAACGCCGATCATGAGCGCCTGATAGCCCAGCCGCGCCACATAAATCGAGGGAACCTCGACAGAAGGAAAGTTGCCGGCCACGAAATCGAGGGACGTGGTCACCAGCAAATGCACCAGCCATAGACCCGCCGCCGTACCCATGGCCAGATCAACAGGGTTGTGATGGTGGCGCCAGGCTTTACGCGAGCCGCTGAGCGCCAAAGACGCCAGCGGTATGCCGATCGCGGCAGCTGCCAGCGCCAGACCCTGTTGCGCCGCGTTGAACATGATGGGCTTTACAAAAGACCGCGATGGGCCGCAAAGTTGACGGCCTGCGCCCGGCTGCGAACCTGCAGCTTGCGGTAGATGTTTTTGATGTGGGTGTTGACCGTCTGGCAACTGATCATCAGCCGCAAACCAATCTCACCGCTGGTGTAACCCGCCGCAACCGCCTTGAGCACTTCTTTTTCGCGATCGGAGAGCTTGTCTTTCTGCTCCGCAGTCTGGCGGACCGCTTCCTGTGTGTGCTCCAGCCGATGCAGCAGCCTGCGTGCAAGGTTGGGAGTGATTGACGCGCCGCCGTTGACCACCTGCAGTACGGCCTGGGGAAAGTTTCCGAACCAGGAGTTCTTGACAAGGTAGCCGGTGGCACCCAGCTCAAATGCGCGCAGCGCGTGCTGCTCGTCTTCCATGGCCGAGATCACCACGGCTTCTGCCAGGGGGCGAACGGTTTTCATGTGATCGATCAGGTCCAGGCCGTTGCCGTCACCCAGATTCAGGTCAACCAGCATGACGTCGAACTCGTGCTGCGAGATCAGCCGGCGGCCCTCGCGCATGCTGGTAGCCTGGGCCACCAGATCGGTACGCAAATCACCCAGCAGCTCATGAGAGATCACCCTGCGCATGTGCACATCATCATCAATCAGCACAACACGTACCGGCTTGCCAGGCTGGCCTGCCAGAAAAGCGGGCCACATCGAGGGAGTAGCCTCCTGCGATGAGCGTGCAGCCTGGGGCTGACCGTAGGCTCCACCAAGTGTGGGCGATAACGTGGAGCCGCCCCTGCTTGAGTTGTCCATAAGTCCCTCGCTTTCACCGTTTGGCCCGGCTGTTGACTCAAACAGCAAGGCTCATGTCAAGAATACGTCTTGTTACTGAAGTGACTATTTCACACAGCCATTTGAACGCAAAAGCCTTTTTTATGGGTGTGATTTTTTTACGTTTCTGGAAAAGATTAAAAGAAATTTCGTGCTGTCCTACAAAAATTGTTGCTTTTTAGTCTATTTGATACGTTTTGTTACTACCGATTTCATCCCTTTACTTCCCTCCTAATTTGATAGCAGATCAAGCCCGGCTAGCCATGGATGCTGACTTCATAGTCCAAAAAATATTGCTGAAAACACTAGGGAACAGGGTACCCAATTAAAGCTATTGGCGCAACTGCTTGTAACGCGCAAACTGACCCCAGACAACGCCAAAGTGTGAAGTAAGCCCATCAGGCGCGCTTCTTACGCAAGCGGTGTCGCTCAGGGGGTTATCTAAGCCTCATTCCTCGCCACGGCGATGGGACAGGGTGTAAGACAACCGAGAAGTCTGCGAGGCGGTCGCCAGTAATGTCGCTCATCCAGGCCCTTCCACTGAGGCGTGTTTGCGGCAAACCTTGGGAAACGTTAACTCTTTGATCTGAAAAGGAAATCATCATGAACTTCATCAAGAAATTCATTCGCGAAGAAGACGGCGTAACGGCCATTGAGTATGGCCTGATTGCTGCACTTATCGCTGTGGTCATCATTGCCAGCGTGACGATTGTCGGAACCCAGCTTGCGAAAGTATTCGGTTCTATCGGAACCGCATTGGCTTCGAGTTAAGCGGTTTCATGTTGTCGTTTGAAAATGCTCCTGGCGAGAGTCGGTACCGGGAGCATTTTTCAATAATAAAGGTCGAGCGAAACAATGAGAACTCATCTCATGAGCGACTTGGTGCCGCTGGAGGATGCGGTCACGACCATTGAATACGCCCTTTTGGGCGCATTGATCACCGTTGTCATTTTGAGTGCGGTAGCACTGGTTGGCAGCAAAACGCTTGGCTTGTGGGACATGGTTTCAAGGTGCGTTGAGGCGGCGGCAACCAGCGGCGGCAGTTGCCCCTGAAAACACCATGTGAACACCCTCACTAACTCAGGGACCATCATGACCCCGCAAGCGCTATCCCTGTTCGGCGACCTGTTTACTGAGGTCAACGTGGTCACCTTGATGACCCTGCTCGGCGTTGCGGCCTGGTTCGACATCAAGTCGAGGCGAATCCCCAACTGGCTGGTGCTGACCGGCCTCATTGCAAGCCTTGGCATTCAACTCCTGTTTAGCAATGGCAGTGCCTCTGTCTGGGGCTTGGGTGCCCTGGCCGGATTCGGGCTGTTTCTTCCCCTTTATATGGTGCGCGCCATGGGCGCCGGCGACGTCAAGCTCATGGCCGTGGTTGGCGGGTTTCTCGGTCCCGCCGCAGCCGTTGATGTCGTCCTGACGACCCTCGTCGCTGGAGGCGTTCTTGCCATTGCGGTCGCACTGTGGAGCGGCGCTTTACGGCACACCCTGGCAAATGTTCGCTTCCTGATGGTGGACACGATGTTCAAGGCCTTGCATGGCGGCAGCGCGCGAATAGATGCGCTACCAACCTTAGCGGGCAACCTTCCCTATGCGGTTGCCATAGCAGCCGGGACTTTTATTCACCTTGTTTTGGCGCACAGCGGGCATGCGCTCTTTGTATGAACACAAACACAAAATCAGCGCACCTGATGTTGCGCACCATGAATCCCAAAGAGCCAGTAATCTCTTTTGCTGGTGATGACGCGCCAGTGTCTCGTTCAGACCAGGCGTCGCCCGCGAACCGGCTTGGGACCAGGCAGCCACAGCAGTTGCTCGATTCGAAGGTCGTTAACTTGCTGGCCGGATTTGTCATGGCCGCGCTGTGGGGATTGTTTGCCTATCGCCACATGCTGGCGTTTCAAAACAGTGGGGAATGGATTTATGTGGTGATCTCTGTTTCGGAAATGCTGTCGGCCGCACTTTTCGTTTTTCGCAGCGCCCCGGTCACCGTTTCAACGGATCCGTTGGACTGGTTTTTTGCGCTGGCCGGCACGTTCACGCCGCTTTTATTCATACCTGCATCGTGGGGACTGCTGCCAGCAGCCAAGTACCTTGTTGTCCTCGGCACCGCCCTGCAGATTTTCGGCTTGCTCTCGCTCAATCGCAGCTATGCGCTCGTTGCTGCCAAGCGAAAGATCAAAACAAAGGGAATGTACAGATTTGTGCGTCATCCCATGTACGCGAGTTACCTGGTGCTATTCACCGGATACATCCTTTCAAACACCACGTGGTGGAACCTCCTTCTTTACATGATGTCGCTGGGGTTCCTGTTTGTCCGCCTGGTCCGGGAAGAAAAACACCTTGCCGTAGATCCCGTTTATGCCGAGTATGCGAAGCGAGTGCGCTTTCGCGTAATTCCATATGTATTTTGATAATTGTTGATACTTTTTTCGATCAAAAAAATCGTGCCAACAAAAAAACAGGGAGTAGTAAAAAATGCTTGCTGAAGCCAATACGGAACACACCGTGATCAACCTCGAATCGGCCGTTGCTCCCTTGCCCCGTGCGCCGCGCACGCCGGAAGAAACCGGCCTGCCTTTTTTGTTTCTGGTCGAGCTTGTCGCCAAAATGCTTTTTGTGCGCGGGCAGGTTCGCCTGGTCGAGCTTTCTGCCCACCTCAAGCTTTCCGTCAGCGTACTGGACCCGCTGATCGTGTTCCTGCGCGCCGAGAAGCTGTGTGAAGTCACGCGCCGGGGCGACAGCGGTACCGATGCGGACCTCACCTACAACCTCACCGACCTTGGTCGCGCCAGGGCTGCGGAATTTTTGAGCCGCAACGCCTATACCGGCCCCGCTCCCGTCACCCTGGCCGCGTACAACGCGCAGATCAATGCACAAAGCGTTGCGCAGATGTGCATCACCCGCGAGGACATGGCCAATGACTTCACCGGTGTTGTGGTGAGTCCCATTTTGCTGGAACAACTGGGTGCCGCCGTCAACTCCGGGCGGGCTATTTTTATTCACGGTCCTGCCGGCGCCGGAAAGACCTACCTGGCCGAACGCATGACCGGCCTTTTGAAGGGCAACATATCGGTGCCTTATGCCATTGTGGTCGATGGTGAAGTCGTGCAGATCTACGACCCGATCGTGCACAGGCCCGTGAACGACGCGTCAGAAAAATCAAGTGGACTCGACAAACGCACTCCGCTTGACACCCGCTGGGTCCGTGCCATGCGTCCGGCAGTGGTCACTGGCGGTGAGCTCTCCCTAGAGATGCTGGATCTGCAGTTTGACCATGGCACGCGTTTTTACCAGGCGCCACCCCATCTCAAGGCCAACAACGGCATTTTCGTTATTGACGATCTGGGCCGTCAGCGTTGTTCGCCAGTCGAGTTGATGAACCGCTGGATTGTTCCGATGGATCGACGTGTGGACTATCTCTCGCTGCACACCGGCTACAAGTTTCAGATTCCCTTCGATGTGATTGTGGTGTTCTCTTCAAACATGCCGCCCGAGCAACTGGCTGATGGCGCATTCCTGCGGCGGCTGGGCTACAAGATCCACGTCGGATCGCTGACAGAGCTGCAATATGAACAAATATTCCGCCAGGTGTGTGAGGAGTTCCACGTGCCCTACACAGCAGAGGCCTTCCATTACCTGCTGAATGAGCTTCATTACAAGGAAATGCGTCCACTGCTTGCCTGCTATCCGCGTGACATCCTCGCGCAGGTTCGCGATCTGGCGCGGTATGACGGAAAGGCGCCTGTTCTCGATGCCGGGGTGTTGGACTGGGCCTGGAATAACTACTTTGTGGGTTCGTGACGCTAACGCTCTGAAAAAAGAACTCATACCGGAATCATCAACAGCAGTGATGAATAGGTAATGAATAGGTAATGAAGAGGTGATGGACCATGTTGGACTATGTTGGACTAAACAGAGGGGGTGAGAAATGAGAAACACACGTGCATTGGTGATGATCGCCGTGGCGGTCGTCCTCGCATTTGGAGCAGTCGTCGTGGCTGCCCGCTGGATCAGTGCCCAAGCCTCAGCAGACACCAGCAAGGTTGCGGTTGCCACTGTTGACATCAGTCTCGGCGCCAGGCTGAGCCCGGAGATGGTCCGCATGGTCGATTGGCCGGCGAGTGCCATGCCGCCCGGCGCCATCACCGATGCCAAACAGGTCGAAACCCGCGTCACGCGCACCAGCATCCAGCGCGGCGAACCCATCATGGAGGGCAAGCTTGCGCCGCCCGGTACACAAGGTGGCCTTTCTGCCGTGGTTGCCGATGGAAAACGTGCCATGACGGTACGCGTCAATGACGTCGTCGGCGTAGCCGGGTTTGCCCTGCCCGGCAATTTCGTGGACATTCTCGTCAATACCCAGGACGAAGCAGGAAAAGGCGGCGGAGGCAAGGACCTGACCATCTCGAAGATCGTGCTGGAACGCATTCTGGTGCTGGCCATTGCCCAGGAATCAAGCCGCGATGAAACCAAGCCCAAGGTCGTCAATGCTGTCACCCTCGAGTTGACGCCCGATCAAGCTGAAAAACTGGATTTGGCACGCAGCGTTGGCTCCCTCTCGCTGGTGCTGAGGAACCAGATCGATCCGAACCCGGTGAATACAAAAGGTGCGACCAAGACAACATTGCTTGATGTCAAGGCTCCAGCGCCCGAAGTCCGGCCCGCATCCGCGCCGAAGGTCGCAGTGAGACCCGTAGCAAAGCGGGTGGCCGCGCCTGCCCCCACTACTCCAGACCGCGTTGAGGTGATCAAAGGTCTGGAACGCAGCACCCAACAATTTTAAGAAAACCCGAAGGAGGTATTTGATGAGCACACTCCGCACCCAGGCAAGGCCGGCTTTAATTCGCATGGCATTTGCCGTAACAGGCGTGATGGCGGCTTCAACACTGGCGCATGGCCAGGTCGCTATCGAGGCAGGCAATCTCGCGGCGAAAAATCCCCCGACAGCCACTTCCGGGCCAGGGAAACAAGCCGCAACCGCCCAGCCCAAGGCCGTGGTCACTCAAGCGAGGGCTCCGATCACCGGCAAGGTCGAATTGGCGCCGCAAATCACCCTCTCGGAGGGCAAATCCACCCTGATGCGCCTGCCCTCCCCGGCAACACGGCTTTCCGTGGGTGACGCGCGAATCGCCGACGTGATTTTGCTCAACCCCAGCGAGCTGTACATGCTCGGCAAATCTGTTGGCTCCACCAACCTCATCCTCTGGAACAAAGCCAACGATGCGACCATCATCGACATCGCCGTCGGCATGGACACCGTGGCGCTGCGCTCGCGGCTCGATCAGATGTTCGCCAGCGAAAAAGATCTCAGGATCACGACGGCCGCCGACACCCTGATCCTCTCCGGCATGGTTTCCGATGTGGTCAAGGCTGACCAGATCCTTTCGGTCGCCAATGCCTACGTGCAGCGCAGCTCGCGCGGCGGCCAGACTGGCGGCGCATCGGGAGGTTCGACGGGTGGCCAGCAGTCCGACAATGTCAAGGTCGTCAACATGCTCTCCATCGCTGCGCCGCAGCAGGTCATGCTGGAAGTCAAGGTGGCCGAGGTCTCCAAGACGCTGGCAGACCAGTTGGGAGCCAGCATCGGCGGCCGCAAAACAACCGGAAGCTGGACCTACACCTTGCTGTCCAACCTGCTCACCGGCGCCGCCAGCAGTGTCGGAGCCTTCAAGAACAGCGGGAATTTTTTGACCATTGATGCACAAAAAGGTGATGGCCTGCTCAAGATATTGGCTGAACCCACGATCATGGCCATCAGTGGCCAGGAAGCCAGCTTTCTGGCAGGTGGAAAAATCTTCATCCCGGTCAAGACTGGCAACAACGGTGAAATCTCGCTGGAAGAGAAAGAATTCGGCGTTTCGGTGAAGTTCCTGCCCACCGTACTGGAAGGCGGCCGCATCAACCTCAAGGTCGCACCCGAGGTGTCGGATTTGAACCGCCAGGGCGTTGGCATTTCGGCCACTGGTTCGAGCACCACGGCAATTTTGCCTTCCTTCACCACACGCCGCGCAAGCACCACCGTCCAGCTATTCGATGGCCAAAGCTTCGCCATCGGCGGCCTGATCAAGAACAACGTCACAGCCAACATCAATGCCTTCCCGCTGCTCGGGGAAGTACCTGTGCTTGGCGCGCTCTTTCGCAGCAGCGATTTTCAGACCGACAGGTCTGAATTGGTCTTCATTGTGACCCCGCACCTGGTCAAGCCGTTGCCGTCAGATTACAAACTGCCGACCGACCCGTACGTCGAGCCCAGCCGCTCCGAGTTCTTCCTGGGCGGAAAAATGGAAGGCGCCGCGCCACCGGAAGACAAGAAACCGGATGGTTCTGCAACCGGCTTTGAAGTCAAATAGGAGAGCCATCATGAAACGCACTCACCTCTCTACCGCCTGCACCTTTTGCGGGTTATTCGGAATCTTGCTCGCAGTCACAGGCTGCGTGTCGCCAACGCCGCGCCTGGACCATGATTTTGGCAAGTCTGTCTCTCTGCTCAAAGTGCAGCAAATACTCAACCCTGAGGCGTCGCGCAATACCGATCCAGTCCAAGGGATGAACGGCAAGGCAGCCAAGAGCGGTTATGACGAATACCAGAAGTCATATCAGGCGCCTGCACCGCTCACCCCTTTGAGCATCACCGTAGGGAAATAGGGCGTTGTGTTAAACCCCGCTGGGGAGGTGAAGGCAATGAAAACGACATCGGAATATCGAAAAAGTGAACGTGGCGCCGTTGCCATCGTCTTCGGCCTGACCGTTGTCGTCCTGTTTGCGATGGGCGGCGTTGTTCTTGACCTCGGCCATCTCTATATCGCCAAAGCGGAATTGCAGAACGCCGCCGATGCCGCAGCGCTGGCCGGTGCGAAGGACCTCAACGAAACCACTGCCGGCATCAACGGTGCGGTCAGCAAGGCGCAAGCCATATCGGCGAAAAACAAGTACAACTTTGCTACCGACGTGACCTTGGCCTTGGCGAACATTGAATTTGGTCCCAGCCCGGACGGCCCCTGGTCCAGCGTTGCCGCGGCACAGGCTGCCCCGCAAGGCAAGACTTTCATCAAGGTAGATACCGGGCTCAAAGTGCTTGGCACTTATCTGATGCGCGTCGCAGGCGTCGACACAGTGAGTACATCGGGTCTTGCTGTTGCTGGCTATTTTGTGGTTGATGTGACCCCCCTGGGTGTCTGCGCCCTGGATCCGGTGAACCTGACAAACGTTATGCCCGGTACCAACGAACTGGTGGAACTGGGGTTTCGACGTGGCATCACCTACAACATTCCTGAACTGGGCCCATTGGGCGCAAGCGGTGTGCCGATGCTGCTCAATCCGGTAGACAGCCCACCCGCAGCTTGCGACCCCAGCCATTCCAGCGCAAACTTTACCGCGCCTTTTATCTGCCAGGGCAGTTCAACAATTGTGGGCTCTACTTTGCAGGTCTATGCGAATACCGGCTATTCGGCGGGCGCCATTGAAAAAGCATTCAATTCGCGCCTTGATGAGTTCCCAGGTGGGTCTGCCTGCGACCCGGCGACTTCGCCGCCAGACATCAATGTCAAACAATACGATTACACACTGCCGCCAACCGTGTCGCCACCGAGTGCTCCAGCCGACTGGATGAGTCCAGCGCCCACCCAGCAATCGATCAGCGTGGATCCGATCACGCAAAAACCGGTGGGTTTTCCGGGGAATCCACCAACCGCAGCCAACTTTGGCGTTTTATGGTCGCACTCCCACGCGGTACAGGCAGCCGGTGCAACGCCCACTTTTACAGTGGGAGCGCCCTTTTCACCAGCTGATTGGCCAACGCTCTACAACCCAGGGCTTTCCGCCACGGCGGGCTATCCCACCTCGGCGGCGATTCCGCCTTTCCCCGTGGGAACTTCGGCTTCCCCGTACAACGAGACAGCCTCCGGCTCGACTTTTAGATACTTCCAGCCCCCCCCCACACATCCTCCCGGCACGCGAAACCGTCGCCTGATGAAACTGGTGATTGTCGATTGCGCAGGCATCGGCGGTGGTGGCTTGTCTTGCGCAACTTTGCCAGTTAAAGGAATAGGCCGGTTTTTTCTTCAGTCGCGGGCGGATCTGACGGGAAACCCGAAGAAGGTTTACGGTGAATTTGCCGGTCTCGTGGAGCCGATCCCCATTTCAGACATCAAGCTGTACCGGTGAACCAAATGATCCCCGCAAAACCCATTCCAGCGAGACGGCAACCCAACAGCCAGCAGGGTGGTGCCGCCGTGGAATTCGCCCTCATTCTTGCGTTGCTGATCAGTATCCTCGCCGGAATTTTTGAATTTGGCCGCGCGTTCTGGTACTACGATGCGCTGACCAAGGCCACGCGGGATGGCGCGCGCCTGATGTCGGTCACAGACAAGGCCACTATCGACACGCCAGGCGTCGCGAATGCAAAAACACTAGTAGCTAATGCAGTGACAGATGCGGGCGTGCCCAATTTCACGACTGCAAACGTCAGTGTGACTTGCCTCGATGCGACTTTTGCTGATGCCTCTTGCACCAACGGCACCGCACCGGGCGGCGTGCGGGTTCAGATCATTGGCTACTCCATGACCATCGGTCAGTTCATTCCTTTCCTGCTTGGCGGAAGTTCTTCGTACACGGCAAACCTCTCACCGCACACCACCATGCGCTACATGCTGTGAGGAGTGAAAAAATGCGAACCTTACATTCACCAGCACATCCATCAGCGCATCCATCCCCATTCACGCGGCAAGGGGGTGTTGCCGCTGTCGAATTCGCCATCATTTCCCTGCTCTTTTTCACCATACTTTTTGCCATCCTCGAGTTCGGGCGGATGCTTTACGTTTACAACACCATGCAGGAAGTGACCCGGCGTGGCGCACGCGCGGCTGTGGTTCGCTGGATTGACCAGGTACCGGCGATTAAAAACATCGCCTTGTTCGGTGGTACATCGCTTCCGGCCGGTGATGAAGTCGCGGATTCCAACATCACCGTCACCTACCTGACAAAGACCGGCGCAGTGGTCAACCCATTCCCGACCGATCCCAGCGACAACTTCTCCGCCTGTGGAGACGCCACCCGAGCAGCCAGTTGCATTTACAGCGTGCGTGTCTCGATAGACAACGTGACATACAGCCCAATGGTCAGCCTGTTCAGTTTTCTGAATATCGGGCTCCCGACCTCTGTTGTCATCATGCATGCAGAAAGCATGGGATTTGAACTTAACTAGCAGACATGCATTACAACCCGCCTACACAGCCAAGGACTTGAATTGAAAATCGCAGTTGTCTCCCGGAACGACAAACATCTCACGGAGATAGCCAGGCTGCTCCGCGAGCGTAACTCCTCGGACGGAGTGGATGTCGTTTCCGGCACACTGGAAAAGCTGGCCGGTATCGCCGACCTTTCGTCGCCGGACGTACTGGTGCTGGACCAACCATCGGTAGAAGGCGGTGACCTGGAGCGGCTTGAGCGCCTGAGCCACCTGTATCCGCGCATGGCATTCATTCTTCTTTGCCAGCAGCATACGCCCGAGTTTCTCCTTCAGGCCATGCGCGCCGGGGTGCGCGAGGTCTTGTCGTCGCCCGTGAACGCTGGCGACCTGGTCGCAGCCATTCAACGCATTGAAGAAAAGATCGAAAGTCGCGCCCAAGCCCACGGCAAAGTGCTGGCATTCGTTTCCTGCAAGGGAGGCAGCGGCGCGACCTTCCTGGCGACCAACCTGGGTTACACATTGGCCGTGCAGGAAAAAAAGCGGGTTGCGCTTATTGACTTGAACCTGCAGTTCGGTGACGCCTCGCTGTTCGTCTCTGATCAAAAACCACAGGTAACCCTTTCAGAAGTCTGCCAGCAAATACACAGGCTGGATCCTTCGTTTCTTGCCTCGAGCATGCTCAACATCGATCCGAACTATGGCGTGCTGGCGGCCCCCGAGGACCCGACACACGCGAGCTACGTGAAGCCCGAGCATATCGACGTGATCCTCAAGCTCGCGAGGCGCCATTACGACTTCATCCTGCTTGACATGGGGCGGAGCCTGGACGCGGTGAGCATTCGCGCGCTGGACCAGGCCGACATGATTTTTCCAATTCTGCAAACCACCCTGCCCTTCATACGGGATGGCAAGCGGCTCCTGAACGTCTTTCGCTCTCTCGATTACCGCAAGGACAAAATTCATCTGATCGTGAACCGCCACGAGAAAAGCGGCGAAATCAGGCGGCAGGATCTGGAGGCCGCCTACGGTATGGAGGTCTTCAGAAGCATCCCCAACCACTACGAAGCCGCGGCGGCTTCAGTCAACCAGGGAGTACCCATATTAAAGCTCGCGAAAAACAGCCCGATTTCAAAGTCCCTGCAGGAATTTGCCAAATGGCTGGCGGGAGAAGAAGACCAGGCATCGCAGGGATGGTTCTCGCGGGTTTTTCAACGCGCTTGATGTACGGAGTTCAGGATTAGCCAGTCAACGGAGATATCGCCATGAATGCAGAGAACATCTCAATTCGGGAACGTCTGGGTACCGGTAACGGTGGTGGCGGCAATGTCAACGGCACTCAGACCAATAACGCGCCATTTTCCGGCCAGCGTCCGGGCGGCATCGACAACCGTGCCTATCAGGAACTGAAGCATCACATCCACCAAACCCTGCTTGACCGGGTCGACCTGGAAAGCATGCAGCGCCTTTCGCAGGGGCAGATTCGGGATGAGCTGAGGATGCTCGTGGAACGCCTGCTCGAAGAGGAAGTCGTCGTCATCAACGAGACCGAGCGAAAGAACCTGACGCGCGACATTCAGAACGAGATGCTCGGTTTTGGCCCGCTGGAAACGCTGCTGGCCGACCCCAGCATATCCGACATACTGGTCAACACCTACAAGCAGGTTTACGTGGAGCGGTATGGCAAGCTTGAACTGACCGACGTGACATTCTCCGATGACGCGCACCTGATGAAGATCATCGACAAGATCGTCTCGCGCGTCGGCCGCCGCATTGATGAGTCCAGCCCCATGGTGGACGCGCGCCTGCCTGACGGCTCCCGCGTCAATGCCATCATCCCGCCTCTGGCCATTGACGGGCCCATCATGTCGATTCGCCGTTTTGCCGCCAAACCGCTGCGCCTGGTCGATCTGGTGGAATACAAGAGCCTTACGGCTGAAATGGCGGAAATCCTGCAGGGGCTGGGCAAGGCCAAGGTCAACATCCTGATCTCGGGTGGCACGGGCAGTGGCAAGACCACCATGCTCAATGTAATCTCGGGTTTTATCAGCATGGCCGAACGCATCGTGACGGTGGAAGACGCCGCCGAACTCCAACTTCAGCAGCCGCACATCGTGCGCCTGGAAACACGCCCGCCAAACATAGAGGGCAAGGGCGAGGTGACCCAGCGGGCACTGGTGCGCAACGCGCTGCGCATGCGCCCGGACCGGATCATTCTGGGCGAGGTGCGTGGCGGCGAGGCGCTTGACATGCTGCAGGCCATGAATACCGGCCATGAAGGATCGATGGCAACCATACACGCCAACACCTCGCGCGACGCGCTCACCCGGCTGGAGAACATGGTCAGCATGGCCGTTGCGACCTTGCCCACCAAAGCCATGCGCCAGCAAATCAGCTCCGCGATCAGCGTGGTGGTGCAGGTGGCACGGCTGACCGACGGCAAGCGCAAGGTGATTTCCATCCAGGAGATCACCGGCATGGAAGGCGAGGTTATCACCATGCAGGAAATCTTTACCTTCAAGCAGACGGGGCTAGGCGAAAACGGCGCCGTTATCGGTTATTTCTGCGCCACCGGGGTCCGCCCGCGATTTCTGGAGAGACTGCAGGCGTTCGGTATCTCGATATCCGAAAAACTGTTTGACCCCACACGGCAATACCACTGAGGCAGCACTACTGAACGGCCATGGACTACCTTTACTACCTTTTTGCCACGCTGATTTTCATTGCGGTGGTCCTTCTGGTTGAGGGCCTCTACCTCAGCTGGAACTCTGCCAAAGGGCCTGAAGCCGAGCGCGTGGCGCGTCGCCTTCGCGTCATGTCGGCAGGCGGACATGGCGATGCGCCAAGCATTTCCATCACCAAGGAGCGGCTGCTGAGCGGAACGCCGTTCATGCAGCGCCTTTTACTGGAGATTCCGCGTGTTGGCAGGCTGGACCGTCTGCTACAGCAATCGGGGCTGTCCTGGAGCGTGGGCGAGTTCTTCGGCATGGCGCTGCTGGCGTTCCTGGTTGTTTTCTTCGCCTGTAGTTACCTCGCCATGCCCTGGCTGCTGCGGCTGGCGCTGGCGGGCGCTGCTGCCTTTCTCCCATTTCTTTATGTGACGAGAGCAAAGCGCAAGCGCCTGGATCGCATCGAGCATCAACTTCCCGATGCACTGGATCTGATGGGCCGGGCCTTGCGTGCCGGACACGCCTTCCCCACGGCGCTGAAGATGGTGGGCGACGAGATGAACGATCCGTTGGCAGGCGAGTTTCGCATCGCTTTTGACGAAGTGAACTTCGGCATCGCCATGCAGGATGCCCTCATGAACATGGCAACGCGGGTGCCCAGCACCGATCTGCGCTACTTTGTGATTGCCGTGCTGATCCAGCGTGAAACAGGCGGCAATCTTTCGGAATTGTTAACGAGTATCAGCGCCATCATCCGGGACCGGATCAAACTGATGGGGCAGGTGCGGGTGCTGTCTGCCGAGGGCAAGATGTCTGCCTGGGTTTTGTCGCTGCTGCCGTTCGGTGCGGCATTCATGATCCAGCTGACGAACCCCCAGTTTCTCGAGGTGCTGTACACCGACCCCGCAGGCCGCAAGATGATCGCTGTCGCCGTGGTCATGATGGTGCTCGGCATTCTCGTGATGCGCAAGATCATCCGTATCCGGGTGTGATGTGAACAAACCAGATTTTTCAGGAGCCAAAGCACCATGACCACCCTTCAACTTGCGTTTCTGGGGCTGATTTTTGTGGCTGTTTTCGGTGTCGTCATGTTGGCGCTGCGGCTGTTCGCCGCCAACCCCGTGCAGAATCGCCTCGATGTCGCCGTTGGCCGTTCAACTGCGATTGCCAGCGACGAACCCAGCCCATGGGTGGCGCGCATCATCAAATTGAGCGGCCCGCTGGCCAAGCTTTCCTTGCCCAGTGATGGCTGGGAAATGTCAACGCTCCGTAGCCGTTTCATGAATGCAGGCTTCCGCCAGCCTTCTGCTCCCGCCATCTACTTTGCCACCAAAACGACGCTGGCCACCGGCCTGCCGCTGGTTGCGTTTTTCCTTCTGACCACGGGCGGCGCCAAATACAGCACCAATACGCTGCTGTTCTGGTTGCTGTGTGCTGCAGCCATCGGCTACTACCTGCCCAACGTTTTGCTTAAGAACATGATTTCGCGCCGCCAGCGGGAGATTTTCGAAAGCTTTCCCGATGCCCTTGATTTGATGACCGTCTGCGTGGAGGCGGGACTTGCCATGGACGCGGCGCTCGCCCGCGTTGCCGCGGAGATCGGCCTGAAGAGCGCGGTGCTGAGCGAAGAACTTCAGCTGGTCACACTCGAACTGCGTGCAGGCAGCTCCAAGGAAAAGGCCTTGCGTAACCTCGCGCTTCGCACCGGTGTAGATGATGTCGACGCCCTGGTCGCCATGCTGATCCAGTCTGAACGTTTCGGCACCAGCATCGCCGACTCGCTGCGGGTTCAGTCAGACCAGTTGCGCACCAAGCGTCGCCAGCGCGCTGAAGAACAGGCGGCAAAAATTGCCCTGAAGCTGCTGTTTCCATTGATCTTTTTCATTTTTCCATCCCTGCTGGTCGTGCTGATGGGGCCTGCATTCATCCAGATTTACCGCGTACTGCTGCCCACCATGAGCGGCGGCAATTAAGAAATTTTGAGAAGGAGCTACATCATGTTCACACTCCGCCCAATCGTCATTGCCCTCGGTGCCTGCCTGCTGCAGGCGTGTGCGGCGCCACCCACGCAGAAGGAACTCGCCATGCAGCCCGTGTTGCGGGTGCGCCATTCGGCCGACCAGACGGCGGCGACCTATTACCAGCTCGGCAAATACCACCAGGAGCGCGGCAATGTCGATCTTGCGCGCGCCGCCTATGCTTATTCGGTAGAACTGGATGGCCGGCAACTGGAGGCACGCAATGCGCTCGCCGCCATTCACGCCCAGCAGGGCAGGCTTGAAGACGCCAAGGTGCTGCTGCTTCAACTTGTTGCCGATTACCCGGCGGTTGCGCATCCGTACAACAACCTCGGCTATGTTCAGTATCTGCAGGGCAATTACGATGCCGCCGTGAGTACGCTACAACGCGCACTGGTACTGGATTCGGAAAACCCGCGGACACGCAACAATCTCCAGGCGGCGAAAGTGGAGCTCGCAAAACTTGGTGAGCGTCCAGCCATTGCGCTGTCATCCACGCCGGCTGCGATAGGCACCCAAGGCGTGCTGCCGGCAGAGGCCTCTGCAAACACCACTGCAAACCGCAAGGATGAGATGCTGGTGACGGCAGCCAGCGCCCCCGTACCGCCCCCCTCCTCCATACCTGTACCCGCAGTGCAGCGCCCAGCCGAATCGGTGGTATCGTCGCCCGCGCCCACACCGCGAACGCAGGAGCTTGCGGTTGCGATCCCACCCTCGGTGCCGCAAACGCGCATGGAGGTGGTGCAGGTCGTGCCTAACGTGTTTGAACTCAGGCCCAAACCTGTCATGTCCCCTGTCGTTGCAGAAAAGCAGGCCGAAAAAGCGGTCGTGGCAGCAACGGCACCTGTTGCTACGCCGGCGATCACGCCCTCCGCCCTGGCGCTCGCCGCGGCCACCAAGCCGTCCAGGGTCGAGATTGCCAACGGCAACGGCATCACCGGCATGGCCAAACGAATCAAGGGTGTGCTTGGCAGGTACGGCATCGCCGTGAGCCGGCTGACCAATGATCGTCCTTTTAAGCAGCTGGACACCAAAATACAGTACCGGACTGGCTACGAACAGGCCGCAGAGGGCCTGAAACTTGCCCTGCGGGGCCATGCGGTCGTGGTGCCAGTCAATCACCTGTCGGGCAACACCGATGTGCGGCTGGTACTGGGAAAAGATGCTGTGGCGCACATGGCCCTGATTGAGGAATGGGCCAACCAGTCGCAACTGGCGTCAAGTGGGGAAGGCGAAATCAGCAACCACTGAGTACCCGCGGAAGACTGATCGCCCGCAGGCGCTTAGAACCTGTTTACGATCTATGTGGGGTCGCGCAAGTGGATTATCGGGATGGGATGCAAGGCGCAACATCCAGGCCAAGGCTGATGCCTTGGCTGATGTTGCAACGCCGCAGACCGCCCGAGAATCCACTTGCCCTGCGGGTTGGGACGAAATCGGGCGATTTGCTCACCAAATCCCTTGCATGGGCATCAGCCCATGCCGCGTGATGTCCACTTGCGCGACCCCACATAGATCGTAAACAGGTTCTTACTGTGCAGGCGCGGCCGGCTGTCCGCCGGGATCCTTGAGCGGCTGTCCGCCGGGATCCTTGAGGCCGAGCAATGCCGCGAGGGCCGGGGTGCGCAAGGC
>NZ_JBFUJO010000029.1:0-52828 GCF_056401355.1 Polaromonas sp. P4_F4
CATCGTGCGGGTCGTGGGCTGGAATGGTGCTGTCGCGTTTCAGGGTGTCAAGCTCAGGGTCTCCACTGCGCTGCACCGACTGCCCATCGCGTTCAGGGCAGATCCCCGGGCCGATGGTTGCTTCGATGCTTTCTTCTGCCATCATCACTTCATGCGCATCAACATGAACACCATCCTCGATTCCAACTAACCGGGCAAAGTGTTTCCTATGTCTCCGAACACCTGTTTCCCATGTCTCCTGTCCATACACTTCGCCAAAGAAACCTAAGGAAAAGAAAGGCGACCCGCAGTCTGGGTCCCTTCGCTGCGCTACGGGCAACCTGTGCTGCTCGACTCCGGCGGGGGTCCGCAGAACTCGCCTTCGGCTCAAACAACTGCGGCCCTGATCCCGCCTCCATCTGCGCTGCTCGGCCCAGCCACACGGGTGAGGGGCGGATAGCAATACCGAATGCCCAAAGAAAATACCAAGACAAACAATGACACGCCACGGCGTGTCATTGTGATCTTCGGACTTCGGACTCCGGTATTTGGGCTTTCCTCTCAAACCCCCTTCTGTCTGCGCCGAGGAGCGCAGGGCCAGGCGGATCAGGGATCGCGATTGTCTGAGCGCAGCGAGTTGAGCGAGACCCCGCCTGGACCGAGCACCGCAGGCTGCCCGCAGCGCAGCGGAGGGACGCAGACAGCAGGGTCGCCTTTTCTTTGGTGACTTTCTTTTGGCGAAGCAAAAGAAAGTTACTAGCTGCCGGGCTACCCCCGGCCTCGTCGTGAAAGCACGCGGCGACCGCATCATCAGGGCTTCAACAGACTCAGCCTGAACGGATGAAAAGAACACCTCACCGCCCAAGATACACCTCAATCACCCGCTCATCCGCCTGCACCTGATCCAGCGTCCCCTGCGCCAGCACCGCCCCATCACACAGCACCGTCACAATTTCCGAAATGGTCTTGATGAAGCTCATGTCATGCTCCACCACCATCAGCGAATGCTTGCCCTTGAGCGACAGAAACAGCTCGGCCGTGCGCGCGGTTTCCTCGTCTGTCATGCCTGCCACCGGCTCGTCCAGCAGCAGCAACTTGGGGTCCTGCATCAGCAGCATGCCGATTTCCAGCCACTGTTTTTGTCCGTGGCTCAGGTTGCCCGCCATGCGGTTCACGCTGTCGGCCAAATGAATCGTCACCAGTGTTTCGGCCAACTGGTCGCTTTGCGCCGAGTCGAGCCTGAAAAACATGGAGGACTTCACGCCCTTGTTGGTCTTCAGGGCCAGCTCCAGGTTTTCAAACACGGTGAGTTGTTCAAACACCGTGGGCTTCTGGAACTTTCGGCCAATGCCCATCTGAGCAATTTCGGCTTCCTTGTGGCGCAGCAAATCAATCGTGCTGCCAAAGAAAACCGTGCCTTCATCGGGCCGGGTCTTGCCGGTGATGATGTCCATCATGGTCGTCTTGCCGGCGCCGTTGGGGCCGATGATGCAGCGCAGCTCGCCCGGGGCAATGTCCAATGACAGCTTGTTGATGGCCTTGAAGCCGTCGAAGCTGACGCTCACATCTTCCAGGTAGAGGATGCGGCCGTGGGTGGTGTCAACTTCGCCGGACTCAACTATGCGGCCCGTGCTGGCGTTGCGCCCTCCCGATTCCGTGTTGTTTTTTCCGGCCGCCAGCAGCGCCAGGTGCTCTTCAACGCGGCGTGCGCCTTGCTCAAGCAGGTCGGGGGTCATTGCGCGCTTCCCTTACGCAATTTCTTGACCAGCCCCACCACGCCCTGGGGCAGGAACAGCGTCACGCCAATAAACAAGGCGCCCAGAAAGTACAGCCAGAACTCCGGATACGCCACGGTGAGCCAGCTCTTGGCGCCGTTGACGATGAAGGCGCCCACAATCGGCCCGATCAGGCTGGCGCGCCCGCCCACCGCCGCCCAGATGGCAATTTCAATCGAGTTGGCCGGGCTCATTTCGCCGGGGTTGATGATGCCGACCTGCGGCACGTATAGCGCACCCGCCACACCGCACATGATGGCAGAAATCACCCAGATGGTGAGCTTGTAGCCCAGCGGGTTGTAGCCGGAGAACATGACGCGCGTTTCGGCATCGCGTATGGCCTGCAGCACGCGGCCAAACTTGCTGCCGACCAGCCATTTGGAAAACAGGAAGAAGCCCAGCAAGGTCAGGCCCGTCAGCACGAACAGCACCATGCGCATGGAGGGCGTGGCGAGCGGGATGTGCAGAATCCGCTTGAAGTCGGTGAAACCATTGTTGCCGCCAAAGCCGGTTTCATTGCGAAAGAACAGCAGCATGGCCGCAAAGGTCATGGCCTGCGTGATGATGGAAAAGTAAACACCCTTGATGCGCGAGCGGAAGGCAAAGTAGCCGAACACAAAGGCCACCAGGCCCGGCACCGCCACAATCAAAATCAGCGTGGCAATAAAGCTGTCGCTGAAGGTCCAGTGCCAGGGCAGCGCCTTCCAGTCGAGAAAGACCATGAAGTCGGGCAAGTCGCTTTTGTAGTTGCCGTCGCGGCCAATCTGGCGCATGAGGTACATGCCCATGGCGTAGCCGCCCAATGCAAAGAACACGCCGTGGCCCAGCGACAAAATGCCGGTGTAGCCCCAGATCAGGTCCATGGCCAGCGCACAGATGGCGTAGCACATGATCTTGCCCAGCAGCGCCACGGCATAGGTGCTCATGTGGAACATGCTGCCCTGCGGCACCCACAGGTTCAGCACCGGCGCCACCGCGCAGACGGCGATGAGCGCAATCATGAAAGCGCTCCAGCCGGCGCGGGTAAGCAAGGGGCCTTTGGCCGGAAGGTGCACGATGGTGGGCATGGGGATGGGCATTTTCATGTTCATGCCTCTGCCGAGCGGCCCTTCATCGCAAAGATGCCCTGCGGCCGCTTCTGGATGAAGATGATGATGAACACCAGCACGGCAATCTTGGCCAGCACCGCGCCCGTCCAGCCTTCGAGGAATTTGTTCAGGATGCCCAGGCCCATCGCGGCATACACCGTGCCGGCCAGCTGGCCCACGCCACCCAGCACCACCACCATGAACGAGTCCACGATGTAGCCCTGCCCCAGGTCCGGCCCCACATTGCCGACCTGGCTCAGCGCGCAGCCCGCCAGCCCGGCAATGCCCGAGCCCAGCGCAAACGCGTAGGTGTCCACGCGTGCCGTGTTCACGCCCATGCACGAGGCAATGGGCCGGTTTTGCGTGACGCCGCGCACAAACAGGCCCAGCCGCGTCCTGCTGATCAGCCAGGCCATGCCCAGCAGCACGGCAATGGCAAAGCCGATGATGACCAGCCGGTTGTAGGGCAGCGAGAGATTGCCCAGCACCTGCACGCCGCCGCTCATCCATACCGGGTTTTCGACGCCGACGTTTTGCGCGCCGAAGATGGAGCGCACCAGCTGCTGCAGCATCAGGCTGATACCCCAGGTGGCCAGCAGTGTCTCGAGCGGGCGGCCATACAGGAAGCGGATCACGCTGCGCTCCAGCGCCGCGCCCATCAGCGCCGACGCCAGGAAGGCCACCGGCACGGCGGCCAGCAGGTACCAGTCAAACGCGCCGGGCAAATACTTCTGGAAGAGGCCCTGCACCACGTAGGTGGCGTAGGCGCCAATCATCATCAGCTCACCGTGCGCCATGTTGATGACGCCCATCAGGCCGTAGGTGATCGCCAGGCCCAGCGCCACCAGCAGCAAGATGCTGCCCAGGCTGATGCCGCTGAAGATGGCGCCCAGCTTGTCGCCCCAGGCCAGCGAAGCCTCCACCTTGGCCAGAGCGGCCCGCAGCGCCACCTTGACGTCGGCATCTTCCTCGCTGCCCAGGCGTTCGATCAATACGGTCTTGGTGTTGGGGTTGTTGCTGGTGGCGAGTTGCGTGGCCGCTTCCAGGCGCTTGGCCTTGTCGCTGCTGCCCAGCAGGATGGCGGCGCGCACCAGCTCCAGCTGGCTTTTCAGCGCCGGCACGGTTTCGGCCGCATAGGCTTTTTCAATCAGCGGCAGGCGGGCTTCGTCGCTGCCGCCCGAGAGGGTCTTGATGGCATCGCGGCGCACCTTCTCTTCTTTGGAGAACAGCTTCAGCGCAGCCAGTGCCGTGTCCAGCTCGCCACGCATCATGTTGTTGTTGATGACGTCTTCAGCATCGGCCGGCAAGGTCAGCTCGGCGCCCGTCACCGGATCTAAAGCCTTGTCGTCCTTGACCACAAACACCTTGTCGCCCGCGGTTTTGACGGCATCGTCGGCCATGGCCTGGATGAAGGCGGCAGTTTTCGCATCCGCATTGGCTGCGGCCTTGTTCAAGGCCTCGACCCGCGCCTCGGTCTCGCCCAGCGCCATGGCCCTGGCCTCCTCGCCCGTCAGGGCCATGGCCTGGCCGGCGAATGAAAAAACCGCGACCAGCAGAAGCTGCGGGAGGCGTCGGTAAAAGAAAAGTCGTCTGTAGATGTGCATGAAAGAACCTGTAGGCTGGGCTCGGCAAGGACCCAGGCTGCAACTCCCTTGGGTGATGAAACGACTGGCACCACTACGGCGCAAGAAGCGGGCCAAGAATCACATACCCTTGACCTTCGTGGGTCTGCAGCTGAAAAGCCGCACCTATTTCTTGCGAACCAGGTGCGGCTTGCGTTACAGGCCCGCGTGGGCTGCGGTGCGCTTACTTCGAAGCGACCTTGGCCGGCTCGTCTGGCTTCTTGTCGTTGCCTTCGATGTACGGGCTCCATGGCTTGGCCTTCACCGGGCCAGGCGTCTTCCACACCACATTGAACTGGCCGTCGGCCTTGATCTCACCGATGAAGACCGACTTGTGCAGGTGGTGGTTTTTCTCATCCATCTTCGACACGATGCCCGACGGTGCCTTGAAGGTCTGGCCAGCCATGGCGGCAATAACCTTGTCGGTGTCGGTGGACTTGGCTTTCTCGACAGCCTGCTTCCACATGTTGATGCCGATGTAGGTAGCTTCCATCGGGTCATTGGTCAGAGGCTTGTCTTTGTGGCCGGCAATGCCCTTGGCCTTGGCGTAGTCAGACCACTTCTTGATGAACTCGGTGTTGGCCGGGCTCTTGATCGACTGGAAGTAGTTCCAGGCAGCCAGGTGGCCGACCAGCGGCTTCGTGTCCACGCCGCGCAGTTCTTCTTCACCCACCGAGAAGGCGACCACAGGCACGTCCTTGGCCTTCAGGCCGGCATTGCCCAGCTCTTTGTAGAAAGGCACGTTGGAGTCACCGTTGATGGTGGACACCACGGCCGTCTTGCCGCCGGCAGAGAATTTCTTCACGTCAGCCACGATGGTCTGGTAGTCAGAGTGGCCAAACGGGGTGTACTTCTCGTCGATGTCAGTGTCCTTCACGCCCTTGCTCTTCAGGTAGGCGCGCAAAATCTTGTTGGTGGTGCGTGGGTACACATAGTCGGTACCCAGCAGAACCCAGCGCTTGGCGCCGCCACCGGCCTTGCTCATCAGGTAGTCCACCGCAGGAATGGCCTGCTGGTTAGGCGCCGCGCCCGTGTAGAACACGTTCTTGGAGAGTTCTTCACCTTCGTACTGCACGGGGTAGAACAGCAGACCGTTCATTTCCTCAACGACGGGCAGCACCGACTTGCGGGACACCGACGTCCAGCAGCCGAAAATCACCGAAACCTTGTCCTGGCCCAGCAACTGCTTGGTTTTTTCAGCAAACAGCGGCCAGTTGGAAGCCGGATCCACAATCACGGGCTCAAGCTTCTTGCCCATCACGCCACCTTTGGCATTGATCTCGTCAATCGCCATCAGCACAGTGTCTTTCAACACGGTCTCGGAAATGGCCATGGTGCCCGACAGGCTGTGCAGAATGCCAACCTTGATCGTGCCCGTGGTCTGGGCATGTGCTGACAGGGCAGAAAGGCCCGTCAGCGCGACGGCAGCGGTAAGCGCCTTGAGGGTAAATCGACGTTGCATGAGTGCTTCTCCGGTAGGGTGGTAAATCGCGTTTCGCAGCGCTCAAGCCCGGAAACTCGGGCTTTTACGCAGCGATGAATGGATTCTGGGGACCGGAGGGGGATTGGGATATACGCCGGGTGGCGTATGTTGCAGGCAGGTGAAGAAGTGGTTTGAGGCTGGTTGAACGCCACTTGGGCCAGTCCGCTAACCTAGAGATAAAGATATTGTTGGAGGCGAGCAATGACCACCTTGGACCGAGGCAAGCCGTCCAAACACTTTGGCCGATGACAACCACTCATCCTCAATTCCGAGGATAGCCAGACCGTCACAGTTAATTAAGAATGGATGTCTTGGTGCCGTAATTGACGACGGCGACTTTCTCAAATCCAATATACCTGTGCAAATACGCAGTTGACCGAGTTAACTAAATGATTAAAAACAGGGTTTTTGAGTTTTCAGCGCCATGTTATCCGGCAGGGCGCCGTGTTATTCCGCAGTTTTGCGGGATATATCAAAGTTAGGCGTCATCAGCGCACCCTACGACGTCGATTGCTTCTATTACTCGTTTCCGCTACAAAGAGATCCCAGTCGCTGTTCTGCTGCGAAGGAAGCAACCAACTTTTCCACCAGTGCAACGTGACGGTGGGCAGAAAAACGCTGAGAAACTTGCCAAGGAGAGAAAATGATCACCGGAAGCATAGTGGTAGTAAACCCCTCTGAGATGGAATGGACTGAAAGGCTAATGGAGCAAATCGGAAGACCGTTTCATGTCAAAAACCTACTCAACGAACCTGAAACCGGGATGAGTGTGACGCTATTGCGGTATCCGGCTGGACTGATAAACCCTCATCACAGACACCCTTGCGGTCACGGAATGTACGTCCTTGAGGGCAAGCTTGTAACTCACCGGGGTGAATTTGGTCCGGGAACATTCGTTTGGTTTCCAGAGGGTGAAGCAATGGAGCATGGCGCATCTCCAGACGGAGACATGACAGCGCTGTTCGTTACGAACAAGTCGTTTCGCATTGACTACATAACAGATCAAAGTCCAGGCTAATAGCCACACCCCTCACAAGAGGCCGCGCCGAGAGTGATCCTATTGAGCCGCCACTCAAATGACGCCTAACCCCATCAATCGACACGGACCCACAGCAGCAGGAGGCGGCTTCGCCGCATGTGTTGGTGGTCCGGTCATCTTTACGTTGGGCCGCAAGAGAAGGAGACCTATGAAGATTGTCGGCGCGGCAATCCTGCTACTTGGTGTAGCTCTGTCATCTGGCTGCGGCAGTCGTAGTCTCGCCAGTGGCGTCGTCAAGCAGCCTGTTCAGACCGGCTATGCTCCCGTCAACGGCCTGCGAATTTACTTTGAGATTCACGGCATTGCCAACCCGGCGCGACCGCCACTCGTGCTGCTACATGGCGGCGGCGACACAATCAAGACCTCTTTCGGTCACATCCTGCCGGAGCTTGCGCGTGACCGGCAGATCATTGCGTTCGAGCAGCAGGGCTACGGGCACACGGCGGACATTGCTGACCGTCCGTTCAGCTTCGAGCAGTCGGCGGACGACACTGCCGCGTTGTTGGACTACCTGCACATCGAAAAAGCCGATCTCTTCGGTTTCAGCAATGGCGGCACGATCGCGTTGCAGGTGGCGATCCGGCATCCGAAAGTCGTGCACAAGCTCGTATTGGCATCGGCCTTGTCCAGGCGCGATGGCGCCTATCCTTGGCTTTGGAAGGCGATGGCCAAGGCCAAGCTGGAGAACATGCCGAAGGAATTGCAGGAGGAGTATCTCAAGGTCGCGCCGCACCCCGAGAACCTGCGAATGTTTCACGACAAGGCCGCCCAGCGCGTGCGCGACTTCAAGGACATCCCGGCTGACGCCATCCGCGGCATCACCGCGCCGGCGCTCGTTATCGTCGGCGACGCCGACGTCATACGCCCCGAACACGCCGTGGAGATGTTCCGGGCCCTTCCGCAGGCGCAGCTTGCCGTGCTCCCCGGCACCGATCACATGAAGGTGACGGCGCGCACCGAGTGGCTGGTGCCGACGATCAGCGCGTTTCTGGACGCACCGGCGGCGAAGTAACAGTAGCCCCGGCCTTGCCTCATTGTTTTCCAATTTGCGGCCCAACAATGCGCTCCAGCCGACGGTCTTGCAAATGAAATATATCTGGAACTTCCAGGATGAAAACATGAAAAAGTCGGACGCGAGCCAAGACCAGTCGGCATCGGAGCTCATCTCGAAAAGAATCGCCGAACTCGGGGACTGGCGCGGGGAAACCCTCGGCAGAATGCGCAAGCTCATCCAGGAAGCAGACCCGGACGTTGTCGAGGAGTGGCAGTGGATGGGCACTCCGGTTTGGTCGCACGACGGCATCATCTGCACTGGCGAATCCTACAAGGATAAAGTGAAGCTCACCTTCGCCAAGGGCGCGTCTCTGAAGGATCCGGCCCGTCTCTTCAACTCGAGCCTCGACGGAAACGTACGCCGCGCGATCGACATCCACGAAGGAAAAGCAGTTGACGAGTCCGCCTTCAAGGCGCTCGTTCGCCAAGCAGTCGCCCTCAACAGTTCTGGCAAGTCGAAACCTTCGAAGAAAGCGAAGGCCTAAGGGATTCTCTGGACTACCTGGTTGATCATGTACTCGATTTGGGTGCCCTGCATGTCCGCTACAACAACGACGCCACCGGCGCGCCCGCTTATGACCCGGCCGTCCTCCTCGAGATAGTCCTGCTGGCCTACAACCGGGCCCTCGTCTCCAGCCGCAGCATCAAATGCCTCTTGGGAGTGGCCGTTCTCGGGAAGCCCGGTTAGCTACTCCAGCCTCAATTATTCGTTACGACTGCTGGACGTGTATGTCATACGATGTGTCGCACATCGCGAGGCTGCTTTCAAGATATTGCATCAAGTTGTCGAAGGACTTCTTTTGGGTCGTATGCTGCCGGTGACCTCCATGAGACGAATGACCCTTGCCAGTTTTTTTCAGCTTGTCACCACCAACTCTTTGATGGGCCGGATTGCAGCGTGGAAGCGGACACTAATCACGGGAGGAATTAGCGGTCTCTTGCCGAAGCGCCAAGAGATCAGCCGCAGTCGAGGATCAAGGTATATTGCGCTCAATATAAAAATTAAGCGGGGAGAAAATAAAGTGAGTCGGACTAAGTTCATTTGGGCGTATATCGCCGGGATGTTGGTGGCCCTGTATGGTGGAGCGCCTTGGTCCTATCTTTTTGTCTTCATGTCTGCTCATACCGGACCTGTCGAGACACCACCTCATTTCTACTTTTTTGCGTTGATCGCACCAGCTTGTCTTGTATGGGTAGCTCATGCACGGGGAGGCTCCATTGGGCGACCTCAACTGGCTTTGTTTCCAATTGGGGCCCTTTTGTTGTCCTTCTTTGGCATCCTCTGGGATCGCTATTTAAGTGGGGCTCCAGCAGCTATGAATCGTGGAACCACAACTCCTGTAGTAACGCTGCTGTCACTTTATGGCCCAGGGTTAGTCCACGCAATATGTTTTTCAATTGGCGCGAAGCTGAGAGCGTCTACCTCTATCGAACGAAATCAACCTCTCGGAGCAATGACAAACGATGAGCCCGATTCAGCGGAGAAAGGTGAGCCCCCAGTATTGGCAATGGCTTTCGTGAACTGCGTGGCGATTCTTCCGTTGGCTCTTCTATTTCGATTGGGCGCAAGTAATGGCCAAACGATAATTTTTTGTGCAGTGATCGTGCTTTTCATAGCTGTTTTCACAGCGGCAGGAATGGCTGCTGCAAAAGGAAAATTTAGACACTCAGCTGTAGCCATTGCTGGAATGGCCTGGCCTAGTTTTGTTGTTGCCTTCATTGCCTTGAATTACATACTCCGCGCAATGGGCGGCAAGATCTAGGCGGACGTTTTGGCCGCTGACAGTCTGGAGTAGACCTTCGACCCCGGATGCTCGACCGGTCGGTCTTTGTGGAAGACACCGAGCTAGCCCATGAGGCCGGCCAAGTGAGCGCATGAATTCAGCCCTAGCCGTCCTTGTCCTCATCTTCCTCATCATCCGACTCATCCACCGCCAGGTCATGCACGTCGGCCACGGCGGCGTCAAAGTCGGAGTCGACATCGGACGAGGACTCGTCGTCGTCTTCTTCCCCTTCAATATGGTCGGGCAGAATGTCGGCGTCCGACGGGTCCATGCCTGCGCCCGCCGACGCGCGCTCGCCGGTGCCCACGGCGTCGCTGTCGCTGGACATTTCGTCGTCGCCGTAGGCGCCCTGGGCATCACTGCCGCTGTCGGAGTTGTCGCTGGGGCCAAGTGCGTTGGTGTCTTTTCCCCGGACATGTTCGGGAGCGTGCAGGCCGCCGAAAATACTGCTGGTTGCCATGTTGGTCCTTCGTAAGAGAAATCACTCTATGCCTTCTTGGGATTCAAGGCAAATCAGGGCAATGAAATTACTCTGCAAATGGCCTTGGCAGCGCCGCTTGATTTAATCGGAGATTCCCGCTAGTCACTCTCAAAACGATAGCTTCTCTCGCAGATATTCACTGGGTCCATAGCCCACGCCATCAACAGTCTGGGGTCTTGCCGCACGGGCGCGGGTTCGCCCGGCCGTGACGTGAGAAAATCTATCCCTTCATTGCAATCCACTGGCTTGGGCATCGCCTGAATCCTGGCCTCTAAAAATACGCACGCGCTTTGCCCTTCTTTCACGTCGCCTCGCCACGCTGGCAACAGCTCATCACGCCAGCCTGGCTCGCCAGGCTGATGGCGGGCGCCAGCGTGAGCGCCGCACCGGCGAACAACTGGCGTTTGTTGGAGGTCGATTGCGGGGCGCCCAGCGCATTCTTGAAAAGCCACATACCCGGCGCCGCCTACCTGGACACCCTCTGCCTGGAAGAAGGACCGTTCTGGAACAAGGTGCCTGACTCGGCCTTGCTGCAATTGTTGTTGGGCCTGGGTATTCGTCATGACACGACGGTGATTCTGTACGGCCGAAACACAACGGCCGCGGCGCGTGCCGCTCACCTGATGCTCTATGCGGGCGTCAGGGACGTGCGCCTGCTGGACGGCGGTTTTGACGCCTGGGTGCGCGCGGCGCTGCCTTGTGCAGAAGGCGCGCCGCAGCGCCACCCGCCCGCAGCCAGCTTTGGCGCGGCCTTTCCGGGGTGTCCGCATTACCTGATCAACACGCACCAGGCGAAGTCGCTTTTATCGCAGCCTGACGGCGCGCTGGCCAGCATCCGTACGTGGGATGAGTTCACCGGCAAGACCTCTGGCTACAGCTACATCAAAGCCAAGGGCGACATTGCAGGGGCACGCTGGGGCCGCGCTGGCAATGGCGCTGATGTGAACAACATGAGCGCCTTTCAACGGCCGGACGGCACCATGCGGCCTGCCGGCGATATCTGCCAGTTCTGGGCAGAAGAAGGCATACACCCCGGCCTGCAAACAGCGTTTTACTGCGGCACGGGCTGGCGCGCATCAGTGGCGTTTTACTATGCCTGGCTGATGGGCTGGGAGCGCATCAGCGTGTACGACGGCGGCTGGTTCGAGTGGAGTCATGGACTCGGCCACGAAACGGTGACCCAACCAGGTCTTTGTGCGCAAGCCTGACGAACGACAACCGTTCGCCAGCTATCGACCAAGCCGCGCAGCCGTCAACCCCGTTTCGGTATCCCCAGGCCTTTGACAACCGCCGGCCGCGCCACAAATGCCGCGAGCACCCGCTTCACATTCGGGAAGCTGTCAAACCGCACCAGTTCACCCGCCTCGTAAAACCCGACGAGGTTGCGCACCCAGGGGAAGGTGGCGATGTCGGCGATGGTGTAGGCGTCGCCCATGATCCAGGTGCGGCCCTCCAGCCGCTGCTCCAGTACGCCGAGCAGGCGTTTTGACTCGGCGACGTAGCGGTCACGCGGGCGTTTGTCTTCGTAGTCTTTGCCGGCGAACTTGTGAAAGAAACCGATTTGCCCAAACATGGGCCCGATGCCGCCCATCTGGAACATCAGCCACTGAATCGTCTCGTAGCGGGCAGCGGCGTCTTGCGGCATGAACTGGCCGGACTTGTCGGCCAGGTACAGCAATATGGCGCCGGATTCGAACAATGCCAGCGGTTTGCCGCCGGGGCCGTTCGGGTCGAGGATGGCGGGAATCTTGTTGTTGGGACTCAATGACAGAAATTCTGGCGACATCTGGTCATGGGCTTCAAAGCTGACGAGATGAGGCTCATACGGCAGGCCGGTTTCCTCAAGCATGATCGATGCCTTGACGCCATTGGGCGTGGGCAAGGAGTAAAGCTGGATCCGGTCAGGATGTTGGGCGGGCCATTTCTGGGTGATGGGGAAGGCAGAGAGTTGGGTCATGATGGAGCAGCATTGTCTTGCCAGAAACACGAGCGCGGGTTTGGCACACCCCGTAGCCCGAGCAACCGGAATGGGTATTTAAACGTCACTTCCCCAGTTCATGTCCAATAAGCCCATGGAACAACCGAACACCACCGCGAACACCACCGCCAACACAACCGACCAGCGCCTGACCGATCTGGAGATCAAGGCCTCGTTTACCGAAGACCTGATGGATCAGCTCGACAAGGTCATCGTGCGCCAGCAGCAGCAAATTGATGCCCTGATACACGAGATTGCCGAACTCAAGCAGCAGCCCGTGCGCGACGGCGATGTTGTGGTGGGCCGCAGCCTGCGCGACGAGCTGCCACCGCACTTCTGACGCCCTGCCCCGATGCGCCGGCCGCCGCCGCGCTATAAAGACGGGTCATCCGTTTGAATTCAAATTCATTTGAATTAATTGAATTCATTTGAGTTCGTTTGAATTACAGAAAGACCCGCTCATGCCCCACGCCGATTCACACCAGAAAGATTTTGAGGCGGCATACCAGCTGCGCAGCGACCTCGCCCTGGCCTTGCGCGCCGCCGCGCGGCATGGGCTGGCCGAAGGTGTCTGCAATCACTTCAGCGTGGAGTTGCCGGACGGCTCGGACCGCTTTTTGCTGAACCCGCGCGGCCTGCTCTGGAGCGAGATCGGCGCGGACGATATCGTGATGATTGATGTGGAGGGCAACAAGCTGGCGGGCCGGCATGAGGTGGAGCCCACGGCCATGTTCATCCACGGCGCCATTCACGGCCATGCCCGCAAGGCCTGCGTGCTGCACACCCACATGCCTTACGCCACGGCCCTGACGCTGACGTCCGACCGCGGACTGGACACCACGCTGTCGCAAAACGCGATGCGCTTTCACGGCCGGGTAGCCATTGATGCGAATTACAACGGCCTGGCGCTGGACGCTACCGAGGGCCTGCGCATTGCCAAGGCGATGCAGGGGGCGGACGTGGTATTTCTGGGCAACCATGGCGTGGTCGTTTGCGGCGCGCGCATGGACCACGCGTACGACGACCTGTATTACCTGGAGCGGGCCTGCATGGTGCAGGTGCTGGCACAGTCCACCGGCAGGCCCCTTGTGCCGGTCGATGCGGAGATTGTCGAGCGCGTGGCCGGGGACACCATGGGCGAGCGTTTGCAGTCCGAGCTTTTCTTTGAAGCGCTTCGTCGCACGCTTTGATTGAGGCCGGGGCGTTTTTTGTTTTCGTTTGTGTATTTGGTTTTGGTTTTGGCATTTGTTGTTTTGGCGTGCGCTCAAGGCAAGCTGGTAGGCGATCATTGACGCCTTTAGCCAAAAGTTCTACGCTGTCATCCTGGCGCGCGAGGGATCGAGGCGAAATAAGCTGCCAGCACTTGCGGTCGCCGCAGAAAGACACCACCTAGCATGGTCACTGGAAAAGGCTTCCGTGCATCCTGACCTTCCGCAATCCGCAGGGCCGGTCAATCAAGGGCTTGAGCCCATCGTGACGCATGCCCTGCAGCGCTTTCGCGCCCTGCTGCCGGGGGAGGTCGAGCTTGCGGTTGAAATGGCTCATGAACATCCCCAGGTGCGCGCGCATGCAGACCGGCTGGAGCAGGCGCTGGTGAGTGTGTTCATCGTGGCATGGCACTCCATGGTTGGCCTGGCAACAAGAATCGTGGTGGAGATGAGCGAGGTGCTGCTGGACGACGTTGTGCTGGACCCCGACGCGGGCAAATTGCAGGGCGGGCTGCCGCCCAGGCGTTACGTACGGCTGGTTGTCAGCAACAACAGCCGGGTGACCACAGGCCCCGCCCACACGCTGATGCCGGCGCCTACGCTCGTTGACGACAGGCCCGCAAGCGCGCGCCGGCTCCCGCTGGTGGAGATCAGCAACATCATCGCCCAGCACCACGGCATGATCACCTCGTCCCCGGAGCCGGGCCGGGGAACCGCTTTTGATATTTACCTTCCCACCGCACTGCCCAGGGAAACCCCGGCAGTCGACACCTTGCACTCCGACCTCAAGCACATCGTCTATGTGGACGACTATCAAGCCATGCGGGGCCTGGTCAGCGAGGCACTGCCCGATGCCGGCTTTCGGGTCACCTGCTATGAAAGCGGCCGGGACGCCCTGCCAGCCCTTAAGGCGGATCCGTCCGGATGTGATGCGGTGGTCACCGACTACCGGTTGCAAGGCTATTCCGGTATTGAATTGCTCAAGCAAATCAAGCGGCTGCGCGCAGACCTGCCGGTGATCATTATGTCGGGCTACGTGGATGACGCGCTGAGGGCCAGCGCTCTCGAGGCGGGGGCGGCCCTGGTGATGAGCAAGACCCATGACCTCAGCGAGTTGTGTATCGCCCTGCGCGAACTGTTCGGCGATTCACCGCACCCCGATCTGGTCACCTATTCCGGCTGGTCGAAACTCTGAGCGGCGTACGGGGACTTCAGCGGGGCGGATGCTTGGGTCTCATATGGCGCCGGCCTCCGCATGGCAGCAACTGGAGGCAGCCTGCGCGGCCGGCTTGGGCGCCCCTTCATAGTTGTCATATTTGTCGTGGTGGCGCACCCACGCCATGGTGAAAGGCAAGCTGTCTTCATTGCGACCCTGGGGGGTGAGGTCTATCCAGCTGTAGGTTCCCAGCAGCAGCTCGAGGCCGCGCGCGTAGGTGGAGTAGGTGTGAAAGATGTTGCTCTGGTCGTCTTTGCAAAACACGCTGGCGCCCGGCAGTTCGTCAAATCCTTCCGTCATGCGGTAGTTGTAATACACCTTGCCCCGGGCCAGCTCCTCATTGGTGAAGGAGACGTGGTAGTCGCGATTGAAGTCGCTCGCGTATGACGACAGCCACTTGAAGCGCCAGCCCATGCGCAGCCTGAAGGCGGCCAGGTCGGCCAGCGGCGCATGCGACACGACAGCCACGGTGATGTCGCGCTGCGCTATGTGCGTCAACACGCCGTCCAGATGGTCGGCCAGCAACGAACAGCTGGGGCAGCCTTCCTTCCAGCCCGGGCCGAACATGAAGTGGTAAATGATCAGCTGGCTGCGCCCTTCAAACAGGTCGGCCAGGGTCTGCCTGCCCTGGGGGCCCTCAAACACGTAGGGCTTGTCGACCTTCACCCACGGCAACCTGCGCCGCTCGGCGTTCAGCAGATCGCGCTGGGCGGTGAACTCCTTTTCCCGGGCAAGCAGGTGCTGCCGGGCTGCGACCCATTCTTCGGGCGACACGATGGCGTGGATGGCGGGATTTGCGTTCACGGGTGCACTCCTTGAAAGTTGGGCCGGACGTGAAAAGGCCGGCGGGTCAGCGATTGACGATGTGAAGGATGTTGCCGTCCGGGTCCTTGAACCAGGCGCCCTTGAAGGTGCCGGCAACATGGGCATCGCCCTGCCGCGTCAACCCGGGCAGGTCGTAGTGTTCAAACACCACGCCCTTGGCCTTCAGTGCCCGCATGACGCTGTCGAACTCGTCGCCCACACTCCAGGTAGCCGACGTAGCCTGATTGGTACCGGCATAGAGTGAGGCATACACAATCACGGCAGCGCCGCCGCTCTGGTAGACGAGCACGCCTTTTTCCGAACTCTCCAGGGGCTGAAGGCCCAGCGTGCCTCCGTAGAACTTGCGGGCCACGTCGATGTCCTTGACAGCAATGGTGGCCATGGCGTTTCTGTTTGCGAGCATGATGATCTCCTGTGGATTGGCATATCAGGTGAAAAGAAGGTCGAGTTTGGCGAAGGCCCCCGTCCAGCCCTGGTTGTGGCTATCGCGCGCGGCCTGGTCGTAGAACATTTCGTGCACAAACGTGAGTTCGCAACCGCCGTCCCAGGGCCGCAGCATCACAGTGACCTGCGACACCCGCTCGGGCGTGCTCTTCCAGGCCCAGCTGAAGACCAGCTTCTCGGAGGGCACCACTACCTGGTACACGCCGCTCACGTCATGCACCTCGCCGCCGGGCGCGCCAAACCGGATGTGGTACCGGCCGCCGACGCGCACGTCGAGGTCGGCCACCGAAACCACACTTTCGGGGTCGGGCCCGAACCAGCGGGCTAATGCTTGCGGGTCGGTCCAGGCCCGCCAGACTTTTTCGGGCGAGGCCTTGTAGTGCCGGGTGAAGTTGACGGACGGCCGCTCCTGGGTGCTGCTGGCTTCACCACCTTGGCTGCCTTGACTTCCTTGGCCGCCGTCGCTGTTTTTACTGTTTTCCATGGGGGGTTTAACTCCTCTTGCTGATACAGGTAGCGGCCCAACGCATCCAGGCGATCGGACCAGAATTTCTCGTAACGGGACAGCCACATGGCGGCCTCCTGCATGGGCTCCGGCAACAGGGCCAGGTTGACGACCCGCCCGTCCTTGGCACGGGTCACCAGCCCCGCGGTTTCCAGCACGCGCAGGTGCTTCATGAACCCGGGCAGGGACATGCCATGCGGCTCTGCCAGCTGACCCACCGAAAGGCTTCCCTGCTCCAGGGTTTGCAGCACTTTGCGGCGCGTCGGGTCGGCCAGCGCGGCAAACACGGTGTTGAGTACATCGTCTACATTGTCTTGATACTTAACCATATGGATTAGTATTAGACGAGTCACGCGCCTTGTCAACCCGTCAAGGCGGAGAAATCTGTTTCTTTGTGTATTCGTCAGTGGGAAATAATGCCGACCTGCTGGCCCGCCGGCGGACATGCTGCAATTGGAGGATGCGCCACGCAGCCCCGCTGGATAAACTGCGCCTTCATCCACTCGGGGGGCGTGCCATGCTGCTGTGCAACTTCAACGTCAACAACCTGTTTGTGCGCTACAAGTTCGGTAAAACATTTCCGGGCGACCAGGGTGGCAAGAGCCAGGTAACTAGCCCCAATGTGGGCTATTTGCCGCTCTACCAGAAGGGCGCCTTCGAGGTCTTCAACGCCGAGCAGCGCAAGCTGGCAGCGCTGGCCATCACCCAGGGCAATACCGTGCTACCCGACGTGGTGTGCATACAGGAAGTGGAGAGCCTGATTGCATTGCGCGAGTTCAATGAGCGGTTCCTGGCGGCGGCTTATCCGTATGCCGTGGTGCTGGACTCGCGCGACTTGCGGCAGATTGATGTGGGCATTTTGTCGAAATACCCGCTGGACAGCATTGCCACCCATGTGGACGACACGGCCGCCGGCAAATACATCTTCAGCCGCGACTGCCTGGAGGTCCGGCTGCGCGTCAAAAAGACCGCGTTCGTCACCTTGTTCATCAACCATTTCAAGTCCAAGCTGGCGCTGGGGGCCAATGAAGAAGCCCGCAACAGGGAGCGCGCCGCAGCCAACCAGAGGCGCCAGCTCCAGGCCGAAACCGTGGCCAAGCTGTTGAAGACCCGGTTTCCCGGCGCGGCCTTCACGTCAGACTATTTCGCCGTGCTCGGTGATTTGAACGACACGCCGCTGGCACCACAGCTCTCCCGGCTCTGCCTGAAGTCGGGCCTGGTGGATGCGCTGGCCATGCTGGCGCCAGAGGAGCGGTGGACGCATTACTGGAAAGCGAAAAACAGTGTGTCGCAACTGGACCATGTGTTGCTGTCCCCCGCCCTCGCCGGCAAGCTGAAGAAGAATGGGATTTCGATCGAGCGGCGTGGCATCGGCTTTCGGGCTGAATCGAAGAAAGTCGATGGCGGCTACCTGCCCAAGCAGGTGGGGGTGGAGGCCATCGAGGACGACCCCGATGCGCTACTGATTGATTTCCAGTTTGAACGCTTCAAGGAGGTGTCCAGCCACAACGTGGCCTCGGACCACTGCGCGATCTTCCTGAAATTTGCGATCTGAGCTGCGGACCAAATGCAGGCTACTTGCAGACCTACTTGCAGACCACTTGCGCGCGGCCCAGGGGACGGCCTGCTGGAAGGCCACACTTCGGGTGCGGAGAAGGCTTCGTGGCACCATTGGGCCGCATATGGAGGTCCATGCGAGGGGTTCACGCAGGAGATGACGCGGCATGAAGCAAAGATATGTGTCCGCCGCACGCCCGAATGTAAAGCGGCGAAACACCCTGCAAGCGTACTGGCACATGGGCACCTGTTGGTGTTCAATGTTCGTCATGGCTCTACCTGAACTTGAGCAACAATATTTCAAAACACTCCAAAACATTCCAAACATTCAGCAGCCAACCCATGACCCTTAAGACCCTCAAGACCCTTAACGCCAAGCCCTTTACTGCAAAACAGATCTCGCGGAGGATGTCTTCGCGCGTCGCTTCTGCATCTCACAGGTCCTGGCTTTATGCCACCGCCATGATGCTGACGCTGACCGCTGCTGGCGCGCTGCTGGCCATGCGCGCGCAAGCCCAGACGCCCGAGCCCGACGCCGCGGCCCCTGCGCAGGCGGCACCCAGCCCGGCGGCGCCCAAATACGCAGCCAAGGACATGGCGATGGCATTCAGCTACATGGATGCCAACAAGGATGGCAAGGTCAGCCGCGACGAAGCGGCCGGTTTTCGCGGCGTGGCGAGACACTTTGACGAAGCCGACACCAACCGCGACGGATTTCTTTCACGCGAGGAATTTGAAAGCGCATTGAACGGCAGAAAGCCCCAGTAAAGTCCTGCCCGCTCCCGTTCAAGGTATTACGGTTTCAAGCATTGCGGTTTCAGGCACTACGGTTTCACCACCTCGGCGGGCTCAAGCCCGCTGGGGTACTCCAGTGGAAATCCCGCTGCTTCCCAGGCATCGATGCCGCCGTGAAGCGGGCGGACATTGCTGAAGCCCGCAGCCATCAGGCGCTTGGCGACCTGGGCGGCAGACGCATCGTTGGGACAGGCGCAGTACACCACCACATGCGCGTCGTGCGGCAGATCGAGCGAGGCCATCTTGCGATCCAGGTCCGACCAGACCAGCGCACCGGGAATGATGCCGCCGCCGGCACGGCTCAGCTCCGTGCGTACATCCAGGATCACAGTGGGCTTGTTGTCCTGTGTCCACTGCTGCAACTGATGGGGTGAAATACGGGCCATGCGCAGTTGACGGTACAGGCGCTGGCGTTGCCACCATTTGTGCGCCAGAAACAGGCCGAAGCAGAGCAGCACCACCACCACCCCGATGCGACCCAGTTGCTCGAAGACCAGCAACACATCCGCCACCGCATCGTGGAACACCAGGCCGATGGCCAGGCCGCCGCTGGCGTACAGAACGGAGCCAATCGCATCAAAGAAAATGAAGCGGCCAAAAGGCACGCCGGTTCTGCCGGCCAACGCCGTCGCCAGCGAGGCAAAGCCCGGAATGAACTTGGCCAGGATCAGCGATTTGGCACCCCAGCGCGTGAAGATCGACTCGGTCTGCCGCACGCAGGAGTCGGGTGAGAGGGAAATGCGGCACAGGGTTTTCAGCACACGGCCGCCATAGTGGTGGCCGGCCCAGCACCACACGCTGTCGGCAATCAGGCAGGCCAGCACGGCCGTGAAAAGCAGGCCCCCTGCCGAGTACTGGCCGGTAAAGCTCAGTGCGCCCGTCAGGATCAGCACCGGGTAGGCCGGAATGGGCAGACCGAGCTGTTCCAGCCCGATATTCAGGAAGACGGCGGCCAGGCCGTATTGCTCCAGCCACAGGATAATCTGGTTCATAAATTCAATGCTGTCCGGTTGCGGGTTGGAGGTGGCAACGCAGGTCACACCGCCGGGCCCATAGGAACCCATGAGGGCCCATAAGGCTCCATAGGCAGACTGTAGACGGCCTGGGTGCGCGGGTAAATGGCGGGTGCGCTAATGCAGTGTTACCCGCGCCTGAACAGTCACCGCCCGTGACTGTACTACCATGGCTACCATGGGCCTTCCCCTCTGAAATGATACAACCCACCGCCCAAGCGAGCCCCGATTGAAATACCTTGTAGCCGTCAGGGCCCTGTGCGCGTTCACGGCCAAGCACGGTGACCTCGACCTGCGCTTTACGCCGTCGCCTTCCGCGCAGGAAGGCATGGCCGGCCATGCGCTGGTGGCATCGCGGCGCGGTGAGTCCTACCAGGCGGAAGTGAGCCTGCAAGGCGACTACAAGACCCTGACAGTGCGCGGCCGGGCTGACGGCTATGACCCGGTGCTCAACCAGCTCGAAGAAGTGAAAACCTTTCGCGGCGACCTGCATGCGATGGCCGAAAACCGCCGGCAGCTGCACTGGGCGCAGCTGAAGATTTACGGCTGGCTGCTGTGCGCTGAAAAAAACCTCTCCGACATCAACCTGACGCTGGTCTACTTTGACGTTGCCAGCCTGCAGGAAACACCGCTCACCGAGCAATTTTCGGCCGCCTCGCTGAAACAGTATTTTGAAGCGCAATGCGAGCGCTTCCTGGCCTGGGCCAACCAGGAACTGGCGCACCGTGAAGCGCGTGATGCGGCCCTGAAGGCCCTGGAGTTTCCGCACCCCGACTTTCGGCCCGGGCAACGCGCGCTGGCCGGGGCCGTGTACAAAACAGCCCAGGCCGGCACCTGCCTGATGGCGCAGGCTCCCACCGGCATCGGCAAGACCATGGGCACGGTTTTCCCGCTGCTCAAGGCGGTCCCGGGGCAGCAACTCGACAAGCTGTTTTTTCTGGCGGCCAAGACCCCGGGCCGCAAACTCGCGCTGGATGCGCTGGAACGCATCCGGGCCAGCAGCGCCGACAGCGCGGGTGGGACCGGCAACCCACCAGCACAGGCCACGCCCTTGCCACGGCACCTACCGCTGCGCGTGCTGGAACTGGTGGCACGCGACAAGGCCTGCGAGCACCCCGACAAGGCCTGTCACGGCGACTCATGCCCATTGGCCAAAGGTTTTTACGACCGCCTGCCGCAGGCGCGCAGCGCCGCGGTGGGCCATGCGGCCGCGCATGGCATGCTGGACAAGAGCGCCCTGCGCGCAGTCGCGCTGGCGCACCAGGTCTGCCCCTATTACCTGAGCCAGGAGCTGGTCACCTGGTCGGATGTGGTGGTGGGCGACTACAACTATTACTTTGACACCAGCGCGCTCCTGCATAGCCTGGCCAGCACCAACCAGTGGCGCGTGAGCGTGCTGGTGGACGAAGCGCACAACATGGTGGAGCGCGGGCGAAAAATGTACTCGGCCCTGCTGGACCAGGCCCAGCTGCAGCAGGTGCACGCCCTGGCACCCAGGGCCGTCCGGGCTTCGCTGGAGCGGCTGAACAAAAGCCTGCATGAACTGCACCAGACGCAGCTGGAGACCTATCAGGTCTACCCCGAGCTGCCCACCAGCTTTCTCAAGGTGTTGCAGCAGGCCCTCACCCACATCACGGACTTCTTGCTGGCCAACCCGACCCGGGTAGACAGCGCCTTGCAGGATTTTTACTTTGAGGCCCTGCACTTCTCCCGCATGGCCGATGCGTTTGGCGAACACTCGGTGTTTGACGTGACGCTGCGCCAGGAGACCGGCGAACAAAATGCCCTGCAGGCGGGCCCGGACACGGCCCAGCTGAACATTCGCAATGTGGTGCCGGCGCCCTTCCTGGCGCCCCGCTTTGCGGCGGCGCAGTCGGTGGCCCTGTTTTCGGCCACGCTGAGCCCGCAAAACTACTACACCGACACCCTGGGCCTGCCCGTCGGCACGGCCTGGACCGATGTGCAGTCGCCCTTCCTGGCCGAACAGCTCGCGGTCCATGCGGTCAGCGATATTTCGACCCGCTACCAGCACCGCGACGATTCGCTGTCACCCATCGTGGACCTGATGGCGCGGCAATATGAAGGCCAGCCCGGCAACTACCTGGCGTTTCTGAGCAGCTACGACTACCTGCAAAAACTGGCCGTGCTGTTCAGGCAGCGCTACCCGCATATCCCCATGTGGGAGCAGACGCGCGGCATGGAGGAAGCCGCGCGTGATGCGTTTCTGGCACGCTTCACGCCGACGTCCATGGGCATTGGTTTTGCCGTGCTGGGCGGCTCGTTTGCCGAAGGCATAGACCTGCCGGGCGACCGGCTGATAGGCGCCTTCATCGCCACGCTGGGCCTGCCGCAAGTCAACCCGGTGAACGAGCAGATCAGGGAGCGCATGGGCGCCAACTTTGGCGCCAGCCAGAGTTATGACTACACCTATCTCTACCCCGGTTTGCAAAAAGTGGTGCAGGCGGCAGGAAGGGTGATCCGCACCACCTCGGACCGCGGCGTGGTCTACCTGATGGATGACCGCTTCACCCGGCCCGAAATTCAAAGCCTGTTGCCGGCCTGGTGGAAGGTGGTGCACCTGCGCGCGCGGCGCAGCAAACGGAGCAGCCTGGCTGCGGTGTGAGCGCCCTGCGCCCCCTGCATGGAAACAACCATTCACGGAGACACGGCATGATCTAACTGATGCACAAAACATACCCAAAGCCTTCTCGCAGGCTTTGAGTATGAAAAACAGAGAATGCACAGGGTTGGAGCGTACGCGTCATCCATGGCATGGCTGATTAGAAAAAAAGAAATCCAAATAGCTATCGCCCCCTAGTCCTGCGCGATCGATATCTTCGGTAACGAAACAAGATCACAAAACGTCAAGAGAAATTCAAGGACTAAAAAGTGAGTATCGAGAATAAGACCAGCAGCAAAGCGAAGAGCAATTCCTTTGAAATGGGAAAGAAAAACCATCGCATCATTGATGACGCACTTTCGAAACTTTTTAAGCCTTCGGCGTTTGTACGACTGGAGTTAATCAAAGATCGTCTCGGCAAAGACGACAGTCTGTCGCGAAAAATTCAAGTGGATCGAAACCGAATGTGGTTTCTTTCAGATGTCGGGATGACGGCGGTCAGAACGATAGTTTCAATTATTGACTCGAGCAAGCTATTCGAAGGCCGTGCCGCGTACTCTGACATCTGGTCTGCCTGGATAACCACATTTCAAGAGTTATTGGCAAAAAATCTAATGCCGGAAAATTCTTTAGAAGCCATTCAGCTGATCAGCGACAAACTTGCCTTGAAAATTTCGTTACATACGTTTGCTGTACCTATTTTTGGCATTGAGCTGAGCGGCATCGACTCACTCGATCTTGGATCGATGAAGTTAATTAAATTAACAGCCGCCTATCTTGATGCTTCAGGAGTAAAACATGCGCACACTGATGTCGGCAAGTCGATTGATGCAACTGAATCCAGATTTTGGTTAGTTGGATCAGCAGTTGGCACTGAGCGGATGGCCAGGCAGAATTTTCGCCATCAAGCAGAACTTGCGGTGGGTATGCTCGCAATATCCGCGGCGTCAACTTATGTCAACGGGGCAACGGCATTCCGCATTGGAATCGTTATGTCCCCTGAACAAGGACACGATGGGAGGGCCATTTGGTTTTCATGGAACGAAAACGAAATGGAATTGAGAACGACATACAGCTTTCAAAGCTCCCAACTTTTCAAGATAGACCAAGCTTTGGTAGAAGAGTTTTCCACCGCAAATGTCTTTGATCAAGCATTTGCGATTTTTGAGAACACCAACAGGAGCGAATTGGAAGACGCAATCGTCAAGTGCGTTTATTGGTACTCCGAGGCACAACGAGATTCCGTTCATGTGATGAAGCTGATCAAGTATTGGAGTTGTGTCGAGGTCTTCTTTTCCTTGGGGAAGGAAGATATCACGAAGTCGGTATCCGCTGGTCTCACAAGCGTACTTGTCTATGGGAGCTTTCGATTTATTCCGCAGTCCGAGTACGCCTCAATCAAAAAACGAATAAAGGCGCTGTATGACTTGCGGTCAGACGCGGTTCACTCAGCGTGGTATTCGCACGTGTCTGAACGCGATGTATCCGACCTAAGCCAATGGGTTTCATGGTTGCTAATCAATATGATCGCGTTTGTTGGCGCCGGTTACAAAACGCGCGCGCAAGTCAAAGATGAGTGCAACAGACTGGATCAGCTCGAAAATAATGATGCTGTCGCTTCTTAAAGCACAACATGAATAGCGTCTGTACCTTATTGCAGACTCATGGTGCTACGCGAGACGCTCAAACGGTAGAGGGCGGACTATTGCGCCCCTGACGGCCTGCAGGCCTATCGCCGGTAAGGAATGTCTGACGCGCGTGCAGTGGCGCCGTGCAGCCAGTCTGATCCCTCCTGGAATGGGCTCCAATCAGCCTTTCTATCCAATAAGGACAAGGGCAAGAAGCTCCTGAAAAGATAGCAATTCTGCGGGAGATCGTGCCGGAGGACTGCCGACAAAATATGGCTCCAGTCTCACCTGTTGAGATTTTTGTTTGACAGCTTTTCCCACCCCGGCGACAGTGATGGCACCGATTCATCACACAAGCCGCCATCATGGAACTGCAAGCCGCACTGCAATGCATTCACCTTTATTCGCCTGACCCGCTGCGGGCCGCCCGTTTCTACAGCGCCACCTACGGCATGACGCTGGAGCCCGGCACCGACGGCTACCTGTGCCGCGGCCCGGGACGCGAGGTGCAGCTGTCGGCAGGCCCCGCCAACCAGCTCAGGTATGCGCACTTTGCCCTGAGCAGCACCCGTGCATGGGAGTCGTTTGACGCCCGCACGCAAGGCCTTGCACGCCAGGCTTTGCCCGCCGCCTTTGCCGGCCGGACCGCCGTCGCCCTGCGGGACCCGGACGGCAACCTGCTGGTCTTCACATCCCGCGAGGGCATCACGGCTGAAAGCACTGATCCGGCGTTGCCGCCCGCTGCATTGCAGCACTTTGCGCTGCGCACGCCCAACCTGCCCGCCCTGCTGGATTTTTATACCGGACCCTTGGGCTTTGTGCTGTCGGACGAGGTGAAAGATGCGGAGGGCGTTGTGCGCGCCTGCTTTTTGCGCACCGATGCCTTGCACCATGCGCTGGCGCTGTTTTTTGCGCCCACCGCCTGCTTTGACCACCAGTCGTTTGAAGCACCCGACTGGGCCGGCATGAAACAGTGGGGCGACCACATGGCGGCCCTGCGGGTGCCCATCGTCTGGGGCATCGGCCGCCACGGCCCGGGCAACGACGTGTTCTTCATGGTACGCGACCCCGACGGCAACCTCGCCGAGATTTCAGCAGAGATAGAGCACTGCGCACCCGGCCGCCCTGCCGGGCTCTGGCCGCACGAGGAGCGCACGCTCAATCTGTGGGGCAAAGCTATTTTGCGCAGCTAGGCCACCGGAAAAAGACGCGAGAGCCAAACACGAAAGACAAACACCATGGCAAGCACCAACCGCATGTTGCGCATCCTCGGGTTTTTCAACCTGGAGCGCCCTGTCATCACGCCGGAGTGGCTGATCGAGCAGCTTGGTGTGTCGCGCGCCAGCGTCTACCGCGACCTGGGCCAGCTCGCCAGCGCGGGCATGCTGGAGCGCGTGGCCGATCGCGGCTATGTGCTGGGCCCCATGGTGGTGGAGCTGGACCGCCAGATCCGCCTGGCCGACCCGCTGCTGGGCGCCGCCGGTGAACTGCTGGGCCGGCTGGCGGAAGAGACCGGCGGCATCGTGCTGCTGTGCCGCTTTCACGGCAACAAGGTGATGTGCATTCACCAGGCCAGCCCCTTGAAGAACCGCCATCCGGGGGCTCAGCCGGGCCTGTCGGTCAGCTACGACCGGGGGCGCGCCATGCCGCTGTACCGGGGCGCCACGTCAAAAATCATCCTGGCCTATCTGCCGCAACCCCAGCTCAGGCAGCTCTGGGCCACCGAGCGCAAGACGCTGGTGGCGGCGGGTCTGCCCGACGACTTTGCGCAGCTCGGCAAGGTGTTGCGGGGCATCCGCGAGGTGGGCCACTGCATCACCGCGGGCGAGGTGGACCCCGACGCCGTGGGCTTTGCCGTGGCCTTGCGCGACGGCGAGTACCTGCTTGGCAGCCTGAGCATCGTGCTGCCGGCCGCTTCGCTCACGGCCGCACTGCGCAAGACCATGCTGACCCGATTGCAAAGTACCGCGGGCCGCATCGAAGGCCGGCTGCAAGACCAGCGTGCGAAAGCCCGCGCAACCAAAAAAACGGATACCCCATGAATGCACCACTGCCTTTTTCATCGCTCTCGCCACCGCTACCCGCGTTAGCAGGCGAGACGCACTTTCCGGTCGTGATTGTGGGCGCCGGGCCCACCGGGCTCATGCTGGCCAACCTGCTGGGCGTGCAGGGTGTCCGCAGCCTGGTGATAGAGCGCAACACCAGCACGGTCGGCGAGCCGCGCGCAGTTACGATTGACGACGAGAGCCTGCGCACGGTGCAGGCCACGGGCCTGATCCGCGACGTGCTGCCGCAGGTGGTGCAGGGCTATGGCGTGCACTACTACTCCTGGCGCAACAAGGAGTTCGCGCGCATTGAACCGCGGGGCATGGAACACGGCTTTCCCAAACGCAACGCCTTCCGGCAGCAGGTGCTGGTGGGCCAGCTGCGCGACGGGCTGCAACGCTTTGACGGGTCGGCGATCTGGTTCGGCCATGAACTTGTGCGCTTTCAGGACGAAGGCGTGGATGGTGAAGCCGTGCACCTTGAACTCAGGCATGCGGGGGAGACAAAACACATCAGCTGCAACTGGCTGGTGGCCTGCGACGGCGGGCGCAGCGGCGTGCGCGAGCAGCTGGGCATCCAGCTGACGGGCAGTACTTACGACGAAAAATGGCTGATTGTGGACTTGCTGGACCGCACCTGCGCCTTCCGCCATACCCGCACCTACTGTGACCCGGTGCGGCCCGCCATACGCCTGCCCGGGCCGGCCGGCACGCTGCGCTATGAATTCATGCTGCATGAGGGTGAAGACCCCGAGCAGATGCTGGACGAGGCCCGCATACGCAGCTGGATCCGTGCCCGCGAGCCGGCGGACGCCACGCTGGCGATCACGCGCAAGGTCGTGTATGCCTTCCATGCGCGGGTGGCCGAGCGCTGGAAATCAGGCCGCGTGTTTCTGGCCGGCGATGCGGCGCACCTGACGCCGCCGTTTGCCGGACAAGGCATGAACAGCGGCGTGCGCGACGCGGCCAACCTGGCCTGGAAGCTGGCGGCCGTCGTGCAAGGCCGGCTGTCCGCCTCGGTGCTGGAAAGCTATGAGCAGGAACGCAAGCCGCATGCCTGGTCGCTGATCCGCATGGCGGTGCGCATCGGTGCCTTCATGCAACCCAAATCCGCGCTGGCCGCCATGCTGACGCAGGGTGCGCTCAAGCTGTGCAGCCTGTACCGGCCGGTGCGCGACTATGTGATGCAGCTCAAGTTCAAACCCCGGCCGCGTTTTGCTGACGGATTTTTTGCGGATGGCGAGGCCGCCCCGGCCCTGGTGCCGGCCGGGCAACTGCTGCCCCAGCCGATGGTGGAGCTGCCAGGCGGCACGCGCACCGCGCTGGACGATGTACTGGGCTCCGGCTTTGCGTTGCTGACGCTGGCCGGCGCCGACGCGGGCGCCGCGCTGGAAAGCATGGCGTCCTCGGGCCTGGCCTGCAGGCACGTGCAGGTGGTCCTGCAGGCAGACGATTTCATCACGGTCGCCGCACCGGGCGCCACACCCGATGCCGTGCTGCGCGATGGCGACGGCACGCTGGAAAAGATCATTCGCAGCGCCGGCGCCGATGCCGTGCTGCTCAGGCCCGACCGCTACGTGCTGGCGTACTTCAACCGCCAGGATGCGCGCGCCGCCACCCGGCTGCAGGCGCTGCTCCGTCAGTTTTCACCGCACCACGCCCACCCCATGCCCAACGCGGCATAGACCGCGCCTTTCACCCACCCCCTGGAGACAAACCATGACATCCCTTGCCCCTGCGGCCTTGTTCAAGCCCGCCCAGACTTTTGCTTTCACCCTTGCGGCCCTGCTGGTTCCGCCCGTCCTGCTGGCCGCGGCACCCGCCGCCCATGCGCAGGACTTCCCCACCAAGCCGGTCCGGGTCGTTACGCCCTTCCCGGCCGGCAGCGGGCCCGAGGTGGCGCTGCGCCTGGTGGCCGAGAAGCTCTCCAGGCTGTGGGGCAAACCGGTGATCGTGGACAACCGCCCCGGCGCCAGCGGCTTTCTGGCCATTGAAGCGATCAAGCGCGCCAGCCCCGACGGCCACGAGCTGCTGCAGATGGACAACGCCCAGATGGCGGCGCAACCCTTTCTCTTCAAAAAACTGCCTTACGAACTGCTGCGCGACTTTGAACCGGTCACGCCCATCCTGCGCAACTACTTCTTCGTCACGGTGCCGGCGGGCAGCCGCTACAAGACCATGGGCGACCTGGTCGCGAGCGCCAAGGCCGGGCCGGGCCTGGTCAACTATGGCTCGTGGTTTGTCGGCAGCCCCGGCCACATTGGCGCGGCCATGCTGGAAGCCTCCACGTCCACGAAGATGACGCATGTGCCCTACAAGGAGATGTCGCAGCTCTATGTGGCGGTGGGCAACCAGGAAGTCGACTGGGCCTTTGGCAGCGCCGCCAGTGCCGGCGCCATGCAGCGCGCGGGCCGGACACGCTACCTGGCGGTGGCCGCGCCCAAACGGGTGGCGGGCTTTCCCGATGTGCCCACGGTTGCCGAGTCCGGCGGCCCCGCCGGCTTTGAACTGAGCGCCTGGACGGCCCTGCTGGCACCCAAGGGCACACCCCGTGCCGTGGTGGAAAAAATCCAGAAAGACGTGGCGGCGGTGCTGTCCGAACAGGACGTGAAAGACAAGTACAGCGCCATGTACTACGAGCCCTACTTCCTCAACACCGAGCAGTTTTTGCAGCAGCTGCGCACCGATTCGCAGCGCTACGGGGACACCATCCGGCGCCTCAATATTTCGCTGGACTGAACGCGGGCCGCGACCGAATTTTTTACCTCACAGAAAGCACACCATGAAAATCATCAGCTACCTTCACCAGGGCCAACCCGGCTGGGGCATGACCAGCGGCGCCGGCATTGTCCCCCTGCACAGCAGCCAGTACCCCACCCTGCTCAGCGCCCTGCAGGCCGGAAAGCTCGAAGACCTGGCAGCCGCCGCGGAGGGCGCGCCCGCGGTGGCCCTCGGCGACATCCAGTTCCTCCCGGTGATCCCCACACCGGGCAAAATTTTCTGCGTGGGCCACAACTATGAAGAGCACCGCATCGAGACCGAGCGAGACCCGACCCAGCATCCGCTGCTCTTCATCCGTGTGGCTGAGTCGCAAACCGGGCACCTGCAGCCCATCGTGCTGCCCACCGAATCGACCCACCTCGATTACGAAGGCGAGATTGCCGTGGTGATCGGCAAGGCCGGGCGGCGCATCCGCCCGGCGGACGCCTGGTCGCATGTGGCCGGCTACAGCGCCTACAACGACGGCTCCATCCGCGACTGGCAAAAGCACACCATCCAGTTCACCGCCGGCAAGAACTTCACCGCCACCGGCGCCTTTGGCCCGTGGATGGTGACGCGCGGCGAAATTGCCGATGGCGAGGAGCTGACGCTGGAGACGCGGCTGAACGGCGAGGTCATGCAGCGCACCACCACGGCATCGATGATTTTCAGCATTCCGGTGCTGATCGAATACATCTCGACCTTCACCTCGCTGCAGCCGGGCGACGTGATCGTGACCGGCACGCCGGGCGGCGTCGGCGCCAAGCGCAACCCGCCGGTGTGGATGAAGCCGGGCGACCACGTCGAGGTCGAAGTCGGCAAGGTCGGCATCTTGTCCAACGCCATTGCGGCCGAGCCGGCGCAGGGCTGAAGCCATGACCACCGCGAATGAAGACAGCCCCGCAGCGGCGGGCGCGCGGGCAGTTGAAGAAGCCCGGCGGCAGGCCATGCTGGACGGCAAGCTCCTGACGCTGGCCGACCTGCTGTCGGACACGCTGGCCTACACACACTCCACGGGTGTGCAGGACAGCAAGCAAAGTTACCTGGAGCAGCTTTCCAGCGGCGCACTACGCTACGAGGCCCTGGAATTTGTGGCGCCTGTCATCCGGGTGCTGGGCCCTGTGGCGCTGGTGAGCGCGCTGATGAAGGCCACGGTGCAGCGCGGCGGCAACCGGCGCGACGTGGCCAGCAGCTACCTGGCCGTGTGGGAGAGCACGCCCGCCGGCTGGAAGCTGCAGGCGGTCCAGGCCACCCCGTTGGCGGCGGCAGCATGAACAGCAGCCCGATGACAGCATCCGAGACCGCGCTGGCGGCGCCGGTGACGCTGGTGGCGCAGCTGGTGCTGGCCAACCACATCCTGGCGGCCCGCGGCGTGGTGGATGGCTTTGGCCATGTCAGCGCGCGGCACCCGGCCGACGCGGGCGCCTTTTTGCTCTCGCGCAGCCGCGCTCCGGCGCTGGTGACGGCGGCCGACATTGGCTGCTATGACCTCGAAGGCAATCCGCTGGGCGAAATATGCGGCGCACCTTATCTGGAGCGCTTCATCCACAGCGAAATCTACCGCGCGCGTCCCGATGTGATGGCGGTGGTGCACAGCCATTCGCCCAGCGTCATTCCGTTTGGCGTGACCGGCCAGCGCCTGCGCCCGGTCTTCCACATGAGCGGCTTTCTGGGCAGCGGCTCCGCGCATTTCGACAGCCGCGACAGCGTGGGCGACAGTGACCTGCTGATACGCAGCCCGGCCCTCGGGCAGGCGCTGGCAACGGCCCTGGGCGATTGCGCCTGCGTGCTGATGCGCGGCCACGGCAGCACGGTGACCGGCAAATCGCTGGAGCAGGCGGTCTACAGGGCCGTGTATGCCGAAGCCAATGCCCGGCTGCAGACCGCAGCCATGGGACTGGGGCCGGTGACCTACCTGAGCGAGCGCGAGGCAGCGCTGGCCGCAGCGGCCAACGACAGCCAGACCGGCCGCGCCTGGGCCCTGTGGCAGCACGAGCTGGCCGGCACCGCCGACACATAGTCGCCCCCTCACCGCCGCTACCACCCCAACACCCGCCCCATACCCCACTCACCACTCACCACTTCCCACCAGCTACTCCCCACTACTACAACCTGGAGACCAGAACATGACACCGGCATTGAATTTGAATTTGAATTTGAAATCGAAATCGAAATCGAAATTGACCTTGAAATCGCCTTGGGGCCTGTGCAGCATCCTCGGCCTGGCGCTGGCCTGCCTGAGCACGGCACCCGCTGCCCGGGCGGACACCTACCCCAGCAAATCCGTTCGCATCATCGTTCCCTACGGAACCGGCGGCGGTGCCGACACGCTGGCGCGCCAGCTGGGCGCCAGCCTGCAGCAGCTGTGGGGCCAGGGCGTCGCCGTGGACAACCGCGCCGGCGCGTCGGGCAACATCGGTTCGGAAGCCGTGGTTCGCTCGCCGGCCGACGGCTACACGCTGCTGCTGCAAAACAGCACCATGGTGGTCAACATGGGGCTGGGCGTGAAACTCAATTACGACCCCGAGAAAGACCTGACGCCCATCATGCTGCTGGGCATCACGCCGATTGCGCTGGCCGCCCACCCCAGCCTCAACGTGAAAAGCCTCAAGCAGCTCCAGGACTATGCCAGGGCCAACCCCGGCAAGCTGAGCTACGGCTCCTGCGGCGTGGGCACACCGATGCACTTCGTCATGGAACTGGTCAAGCAAAAGACCGGCCTGGACGCCGTGCACGCGGGCTACAAGGGCTGCGCGCCAGCCGTCACGGACGTGGTGGGCGGCCAGATTCCGCTGGCCATCCTCAGCGCCAACCTGGTCGCGCCCTACGCCAAGGCAGGCAAGCTGAATGTGGTGGGTGTGGCCAGCCAAAAGCGCTACGCACTGCTGCCGGACGTGGCCACGCTGGAAGAGCAGGGCCTGAAGCCACTCGACTTTTCCACCTGGTTCGCGCTGATGGGACCGGCCAACATGCCGGCGGCAGTGGTGACACGCATCGTTGCCGACGTGCAAAAAGTGCTGGCAGACCCTGCCGTGCAGTCGCGCCTTTCCAACGCTGGCGTGGAGCCTTATGCGGGCAGCGGTGCAGACCTGTCGCGGCTGATCCGCTCGGACAAGCTGCGCTATGAGCAACTGGCCAAGGCGGCCAATATCAAGCCGGAATGAAGCGTTCCTGGTTCTTGTTTTGCCGTCCTGTCGCGCACGCGCTGCCCTGCCGCCCCGGCCTACCCCAGATTGATGGGGTGGGCAGGGCAACGAAAGTGGAGAAGACCAAGGGATTGCGCGACTGATTTCCCACCGATTGCGGTTTGATTGCCTCTTGATCACCGCCTGATTGCAGTCAAAGCGGGTTGCGGTAGGAGGCCCATGTCATCACCAGCCGGCGGTCGGTCAATCCAGGGCCCTCAGGGCCTGAGACCGTGCGCAACATCCCGTGGCTTTGTGTCACCCGCGCCACGGCAGGAGACGCGGCAGCCCGGCGTATCGAACGGTCTGGCGCCCCATCGGATGCAGCACTAGAAGGCGATATGCACGTTCTTGTTCTGTGTGAAGCTGAGGAGTTCCTCGAAACTTTCCTCCCGGCCAATACCCGATTGTTTGTAGCCCCCAAACGAGGCCCCCAGAAAATGCGTGCTGGCCTTGTTGACCCAGATGTAGCCTGCCTCGATGCGGCTGGCCGCCTTGTGGGCGTTGCGCAGGTTGGTGGTCCAGATCGAGCCGGTCAGCCCGTACTCAACGGCGTTGACATCGTCGAACATCTGTTCCTCGTCGTCCCACTGGATGACAGACAGGACAGGGCCGAAGATCTCTTCGCGGGCAATCCGCATGGCGGGTGTTACGCCGGTGAACACCGTGGGCTCCACAAAACACCCATTGCGCAACTCAGCCGCTTGCGGCCTCTTGCCACCGTAAGCAAGGGTTGCCCCCTCCCGCTTTCCGATCTCGATATAGCCCAGCACCTTGTCGAGCTGCGCGCGCGAGACGATGCAGCCCATGGTGGTCTGCATCTCGGTCGGGATGCCGGGTTGGTAGTGCTGCATTCTCTGGAGCAGGATGTCCATCACACGGCCATAGACGGACTGGTGCACAAACAGCCGCGAGGTCGACCCGCAGGATTGCCCGCACCAGGTGAAGTTCATGCCGTCCACGGCAGCACGTGCGGCCTTTTCGATGTCGGCATCGGGGTAGATGATGCAGGCGTTCTTGCCACCCAGCTCCAGCGTCACATGCTTGAGCCGCTCAGCTCCGGCCTTGGCAATTGCGCGGCCGGTCGGCACACTGCCGATCAGCGACAGCCGGGGCACCAGCGGATGGGCCACCAGGGCCTGCGCGCCCGGGGTGCCGCAGGTCAGGACGTTGAGGACACCGGGCGGGAGAATGCCATCGACCAGTTCCATGAACCGATAAGCCGACAGCGGGGCCTGGTAGGGAGGCTTCATGATGACGGTGTTGCCGGTGGCCAGCGCCGGCCCGGCCTTGCCCGCGGTGAACATGAGCGGATGGTTGTAGGCCACGATGCGCCCGCATACGCCAAAAGGTTCACGCACTGAAAAATTGGTGACATCCTCGCCCATGGGAATGGTGTCGCCCTTGACCTCTCCCGCCAGCGCGGCCGACAGGTCCAGCATGCGCGCGGCAGCTGCCGCATCGCCCATCATTTCACGCACCGGGTTTCCGCAGTTGGCCGCATCAATCAGCGCCAGCTCCTCGGCGTTTGACCTGAGGATGTTCGCCATCTCGCGAAGTGCAGTGGCGCGGACAGCCGGCGTTGTCTTGCGCCAGCCGGCAAAGGCCCTGTGCGCCGCGGCCACGGCGGCATCCACATCCTCCTGATTGGCCTCGGCGCAGGGGCCCAGGCTTTCACCGGTAGCCGGGTTGCTCGTCTCCAGGTAGCCGCCGCGGGGCTGGTGCCACGCCCCGTCGTAGTAGAGATCGCGGTGTGCGGGCAGAACGTTTTGTATTTTTTGATCCATATCAGCTTTCAGGACGTGTTGAATGGGGGGTTGAATGGGTGTTGAATGTGCTGAATGTTTTGGCGGTGCGGCCGCTCAGTCCACCTGGGCGCCGGACAGCTTGACCAGCCGGCCAAACTTCTCGTACTCGCTGCGGATGACAGCGCCAAATTCCGCCGACGAACCCACCCGCAAACCAACGCCCACGGCGGAAAAGCGTGCGGCCAGCTCGCTGGACGTGGCGGCTGCCGCGGCGGCATCGTGCATTTTTTTGATGACCTCCGGCGGCGTGCCGGCGGGCGCAAGAAGTCCGGCCGTGGCATACATCTGATAGCCGGGCAAGCCCGACTCGGCGAGCGTGGGCACATTGGGAAACGCCGGCAGGCGCTGCGCCGTGCCGATGGCCAGAATGCGGACTTTTCCGGCGCTGACGCCCTGCGTCGCTGCGGTGTAGCCCATGAACGCCATGTCCACCTCGCCGGACATCAGGGCCATACCCACCTGGGCCGCGCCTTTGTAGGGGACATGCGTGATGTCGACCCCGCCCATGAACTTGAACAGCTCGGCACTGATGTGGTGGATGGAGCCGTTACCCGCCGAGCCGTAGCTCAGCTTGCCGGGCATTTTTTTGGCATGCGCCATCAGCTGCTGCAGGCTGGTTACCGGAAGCGAGCCGTTCACCACCAGAAACATGGGCAGGATGCCTACCTCCACGACGGGGACCAGATCCTTCAGCGGGTGATAGGGAAGCTTGCTGAACAAATGCGGATTGATGGCCCACGCGGAACTGTCAGCAAACAGCAGTGTGTATCCGTCCGCCGAAGCCTTGGCAACGGCGTCGGATGCCAGCGTCCCGGATGCCCCGGGGCGGTTGTCGACGACGACGGGCGTTCCGAGATTCTCCGTGATTTTTTGGGCCATCAGCCTGCCCACGACATCGGGAGTCGATCCGGCTGCGGACCCCACGACGAACTTCACCGGCCGAGAGGGGTAGCCTTGCGCCATGGCGGCCTGGCAAGCTGCCAGGACGGCCGTCATGGCGATCATTTTCATGAGATTCCGGAAAATCATGGGTTTGTCTCCTGCAATGGTTTTTGCGCAACTGTTTTGCGATGCCCGGACGGGCGCGATCCAATGTCGCCGCCGCTCGATGACGCGTCAAACCAGCGTCTCAAGCGGCGAGACTGCAGGGTAAATTTCAAGGTTTTCCGGTTGCGCCGGGGGTGTCAGAGCGATGCCCGACAAGACAATTGGGCAATTGAGCAATTGCCGGAGCGACCACCTGATGCGGGTGGCGGTGCTGACGTAGGACAGCTGGCGTCCGGACAGACTGCGCGATGAAGCAGTTGCTCAGGTCTTCAGTTGGCCAGCGTGGCCAGTACGGTTAGTACGATCAGTACAGTCCGTATTGGGCGCAGATAAGGCGGGGTTTACCGCTGGCTCAGGGCTGTGGCACCCAGGATGTGCTGCACGGGCTGAGTCTCGGGCAGCACATACACAACGCCGTAGCTTTTGCCCAGCACAGGGGCCACCACCGTGTCGTAGAAATCCACAGGCACCACGACACAGCCGATGGAAATGCGGTTGTCGTCGGGCGTGGCGGACACCAGCCGCTCCGCACGGCGTTCTTTCGGGTCGGCCGGGCGCAGCCGGTGGATGGCCAGCTTGGCGGCGTAGTCGATCCAGACAATCGCCTCACCCTGGAGGTTGTGCCCCGGCTCCGAGACAAACCGGCCGGCGGGCGTGGTGCGTTCGTCCACCCGCAAGCTGGCCACGCTGCGCTGCTCAATGCCGGGAACCGAGTGGTCGCCTGGTGTGAGGCCCAACAGCGCAGCGGAAGCGCCGCGCAGGCGGCCGTTGGCCGCAAACACAAAGACGCGGGCGCCCTTTTTATCGACGATGACAAAGGGCAGCCCCTGGTTGTCGCCCTGCCCGACAATCCATTGCAGCGCGTATTGCGCATCGTCCGAAGCGGACTCCAGCGCCAGGTCAAAGCCGCGGTTGTCCATCGGCTCCAAAGCCGCCGCCGGCGCGGCAGCTGACAGCAAGGGCGCCAGCGCCGCGCCCACGAGCAGTGCCATCTGGACGATGGGAGCGTGCAGCAGCTTGCCTGTCAACAACATCGGAGATCCTGCGGATTGCGCCAATAACGTGCGCAAGCGCACAGATCAAAAAAAGCCGGACCCACCCCTCGGTGATTGGTCCGGCTACGGATGCCGCTGATGTTAGCGATGCAAGCAAATGTTTACAACGAATGCCCCATCAAAACACTCTCCAATTCGCTATCACTTCTGTAGCATGAGATGACCATTCCTTGTGGGCACACTCCTGTTTTTTGCACCGCCGGAGGGCCGTGTAACAGATGCCGGGCTGTGGCTTATTTTCTGCATGGCGCCTTTTTTTCCCGGCAAGCGAAATCCGTCCCGGGCAACCGGGAGGGTCTGTTACAAATCAGGTCATCGGAAAAAGGGAGCAGGATGTGAAGGCCCTTTCATTCCTTGAGGGCCGTGAAGCTCCCTCCCCTGCCGGGGGAGGGTTGGGGTGGGGGCCAGCGACGACCAGGTCAGCACGGCGGCGCGACGCCCACGCCGTGAGCCCCCATTCCGGCCTTCCCCAGCGGGGGAAGGAGATGATCGGCACTGCACGCGGTGTGCTAGCTGAACCGTATTGTGACTAGCCTGCGGGCCTCAGGCCGTGCCGGGCGGCCACATCGTAGGCTGAGGTAAAAACTTCGCCGACGGACTTGACCTCCGGCAGCACATACACCACGCCATAGCGGGCGTTGAAGGCCGGCTTGAGCACGTTCTCAAAAAACTCGACCGGCATGTTGATGCAGCCATAGGAAATGCGGTTGTCTTCGGTGGTGGGCGAGGCCAGGCGTTCCAGCCGGCGCTCCTTGGGCTCCAGGGCGCGTACCCGGTGCATGGACACCGCCGCCTCGTAGTCGACCCACACCACGTCTTCGCCGAGGGTATTGCGGCCTGGTTCCGCCATGAAGCGGCCGGCTGGCGTCGTGCGCTCCTGCGGCTCCACTTCCGCAATGGGCCGCCCGCCAATGCCGGTGACGGAATCGTCGCCTTTCGCGGCGCCGATCAGCACCGGGGTCGCACCGCGCAACTTGCCGGCAGGGTCAAACACAAACACCCGGGTATTTTTCTTGTCCAGGATCACGAAAAAAAGCCGCTGGTTGTCGCCCGAGTCGACCACCCAGTTGGCGACATGCTGCGCATCGGCGGATGCGCTTTCGCCGGCGAAATCCGCATAGCGCGGCCCCGGCTGGCTGTGAGGGGTGCCCATGCGCAGCGGTGGCAATGGTGGCAATGTAAGCGCCAGAATCGCAGCGCCCAGCAAAACGCCCTGCTTGATGCCATCCAGCAGATCCGAGCGCCGGTTGGCGGTTTCCCCCGGCTCGGGCAGAGGCAGGGCCGTCTCACCACCAGCGGCCTGGGAGCCGGGCACTTGAATGGATCGCACGAATTGCATGAACTCTCTACCGAGGGCCATGTGGACAAACCTTTAACGACCTTGGCGCGTATGAACGCACCTCGGGCCGGCAGCGCGAAACGCGTTCTGCCGGCCCGGGAAGAACTCACACCCGCGTACGGGTTCGCCCAGGCTCAGTTGCGGTCAGCCTGGGCCGGACGCTCGGTTACGGCTGTCGACGGGCTTTCCGTAGTCATGCCCGAACTGGTACTTGGGCTGGGCTGGTTTTGCATGGTCTGGCTGGAGGTGTCGGCCGGTGTAGCCGGTTGCGTGCCAGGATCCGGTGTCTGGGCATAAGCCAGCCCGATGGCACCAACCACAGCAGCGGCGGCTACGGTAGAAGCCAGGGTTTTGGATGCTTTCATTTCTACTCCTTAAGCGTGCCCATTACAGGCACTGTGGTGGGTCGAAGGCTGGCCGTATTGCCAGCTGCCTTGAATTTACGCGTGATCACCTCCGGCGCAGCGTCGGTCCGATGCGAAGGGCCATGTAGGACAAGCGAGGTCACAAAATGCTACCCATGTGCCGACTCGCAAGCACCAGGACCTGCTCAAGGCGTCGCATCAGTCCAGCAGCTGGCTATTCGTTAGGGTTGTTGCCTTTGACGCCGTGCTCTGCCTTGAGGGCGAGCTGAACCTGCTCAAGCTGGTCCACGATCTGGTCGATGCGCAGAAAATCTTTCACAGGCTGCATCATCAGGGCCTGCAGATCGGCCCGCAAGCGGGCGTAGTCAGCCTCCAAGTCGGGTTTCATGCGAGCCTTCGTATGTGCGAGGTGAAGCCGCCATTGGTCACGGGCGGGGGCTTCAAGGGGTCGGCACGTTCAACAGGCCTCGGAGGCGGCGCAGAGGCTATGCGGATGAAGTTCACCACAGCGTCAGGCGCCGCACGCGGACCATACTGGAGGTCGGGGCCAACCAGGCGCTGCAACTCGCCATAGCCGGTAGCGAGTGCCGCGTCGTAGGCCGAAAACGTCCTGTTGGCGCTCCCTATGGATTTGAATACCGGAGGGTTGCCGTGGCCTTCCAGAATACGCCAGCGAAAATCCCCGGGGGCCGTTTCTTCGACGGTTAGGGCCAGCGAGCGCAACGGCGCGTTGAACTGCGCGCTGACCAGTTTGGACTGATTCATGGCTTGTTCCAGATCCAGGCGAATCCACAGCGATCCGCCTGAAAAATTATTTGAAAATTTTCCTCAAGACTCACCAATATTCACCGATGTTCACCAATGGAACCAGCAGGCATATGAAGATTGAAGATAAAGACGAACCGGTTCAACATCAGTCTAGGCAAATGCAAGCCGGCGCGGGCAGTGCTTCATACCCAGCCAATGTAGGACGGCGCCGATGACAGGGGACAGCGCTCGTGTCACGTGAAAAGCCGCGTCACGTGAAATGGTTATATTGGGACCCGGAGTTACACCATGCTGTCAACGTCATCTGCGGTGATGCCTTTGCCGGCTCCCCCGGCGGCCACGAACAAACACCCTCACTCCCATGAAAAGCCTCTACAAATATTTCTTTCGCGGCCTCATCACCGTTTTGCCGGTGGCCCTGACGCTGTACCTGCTCTATATCTTTCTGGCCTGGACAGAAACTGCGGCCCTCTGGATATTGCGTCCAGTGATAGGCGGCTTTTATGTGCCCGGCCTGGGCCTGGTGTTCGGCATTTTGATCATTCTGGTGATTGGCTTCCTGGTGTCCAAGCCCCGTGTGCGAAAGCTGCTGTCATTTGCCGAACTGCCATTTACCAACCTGCCGGTGGTGAAGAGCATTTACTCGTCGCTGAAAAGCTTTGCAGACTACTTTTCACCGGCCGGCAAGCAGGCGGAACAAAGCGTGGTGATCCTGCGCATGCCTGGTCACCCCCTGGAAATTGTGGGGCTGATCACGCGACGCAGTTTTGCCGATTTGCCCGCAGGCTTTTTGCCGGGTGAACGCGTCGCGGTGTATTTGCCCATGGGCTACATGATTGGCGGCTACACCGTGTTCGTGCCGACCGAGTGGGTGCAGCCCATTGACATGTCGGTGGAAGAAGCGATGCGGTCCTCGCTGATTGCCTGGATGGCACGGCCGACGCCCACCGCGCATCCCGGCGGCGCAGGCCCCGCGACCTGAGCCGGGACACCTTATCGCCTTTTACAGGGCCGCGCCCGGAGCGGCGGAGACCCATGAACGGCAACCCGCAGCTCTTGTGTGGCCCGGGTTTCCGGTGCCCCGAACCCGCCTTGCAATTTTTTCTCACAAGGCTATATTGAACACCCCGTCATAAACACCGCATCTGGCGATGCGCTCCGGCCATGACAACGACAATAACAGGCAGCAGCAAACCTCCACTGTACCGCTCCCTTTATTTTCAGGTGGTGTGCGCCGTGATCGCTGGCGTGGCCCTCGGGCATTTTTATCCTGCCCTCGGCGCCGAAATGAAACCCCTGGGCGATGGTTTCATCAAGCTGATCAAGATGATGATTGCCCCCATCATTTTCTGCACCGTGGTAGTCGGCATCGCGGGCATGGAAGACATGAAGAAAGTGGGCAAGACCGGTGGCCTGGCACTGCTCTACTTCGAAGTCGTCAGCACCTTTGCATTGATCATCGGGCTGGTGCTGGTGAATGTGTTCCAGCCCGGCGCGGGCATGAACGTCGATCCGTCCACGCTCGACACAAAATCCATCGCAGCGTACACCGGCCCGGGCAAGATGGTGGGCACCACCGACTTCCTGCTCAACGTCATACCAGCGACGCTGATCGATGCATTCGCCAAGGGCGAGATTTTGCAGGTGCTGCTGATTGCCGTGATGTTTGGCTTTGCCTTGCACCGCTTCGGCGGGCGCGGCACGCTGGTCTTCGACTTCATCGAAAAAACCTCGCACGTGCTCTTTACCATCGTCGGCTTCATCATGAAGCTGGCTCCCATAGGCGCCTTTGGCGCGATGGCTTTCACCATCGGAAAATACGGCGTCGGCACGCTGTTTTCACTCGGCAAACTGATGGGCGCGTTCTACCTGACCTGCCTGATCTTCATCTTTGTGGTGCTCGGCCTGATTGCGCGCCTGCACGGCTTCAGCATCTGGAAGTTCATCAAGTACATCAAGGAAGAGCTGCTGATCGTGCTGGGCACCTCGTCGTCGGAGTCGGTGTTGCCGCGCATGATGGAGAAAATGGAAAACCTGGGTGCCAAAAAAACCACCGTGGGCCTGGTGATTCCGACGGGTTATTCGTTCAACCTGGACGGCACATCCATCTACCTGACCATGGCGGCGGTGTTTATCGCGCAGGCGACCAACACGCCCATGACGCTCACCCAGGAGTTGACGCTGCTGGCCGTCTTGCTGCTGACGTCGAAGGGAGCAGCCGGCATTACCGGCAGTGGTTTCATCGTGCTGGCCGCCACCCTGTCTGCCGTGGGCACGGTTCCGGTGGCCGGGCTGGCGCTGATCCTGGGGATAGACCGGTTCATGTCGGAGGCGCGGGCGCTGACCAACCTGATCGGCAATGGCGTGGCCACGCTGGTGGTGGCCAAGTGGACGGGTGATCTGGACACCAGCCGGCTGAAAGCCGGCCTGGACAATGAGACCTGGATCGAGGCCCAGGAGCCTGAAGTCCTGCTGGACCAAAAAACGGAGCACATGGCGGGTTCGCGCGAGGCCGAAGCCATCTGACCGGCCGCGCTGCGGAAACGGTCATCCCTGAACGCGGGCCTTTCCCTGCTTTTCCTGCTTTGCGGGGTCTGCCTTTGCGCGGGCTTGGCTTAGCGCGCAGGCCGCTGGGCAGGGCCCGGTCCGCGGCCGGCAATGTGGCGGAAGGTGATGCGGCCCTTGCTCAGGTCGTAGGGCGACAACTCCAGCGACACCTGATCGCCGGCCAGGATGCGGATGTGGTTTTTGCGCATCTTGCCGGAGGTATAGGCCACCAGTTTGTGGCCATTGTCGAGCGTCACGCGGAAACGCGAATCGGGCAGCACTTCGTCCACCAGTCCATGCATTTCAATCAGTTCTTCTTTGGCCATGATGTAACTCCTTGAGAATTTGAAAAAAACCTGTTTGACTATCTGTCTGTCTTTTGGCTTGCTTGTTTAACGTTTATCTGGCTGTCCTGGCTGACCCCGACAGGGGCGGCCGGCAGTCAACAGCAAGCCGGCGATGAGCGCTCATGAATCCAGCGCAGGGCGTGCTCGGTGGCGTAATGCAGCGCGGCTGCCGCGCTGTCAAAAAGGCCGCTGAAACGCAGAACGCGGTCATGCGACGCGCTGCCGCGCCCGGAGCGGATGGAAACCGAAGCGGCGTAACGCCCTTCGCCCTGGTCTTTGGCGAGCGGCGAAACTAGGTATTTGCCCACCGCGATTTTGTTGTGATCAATGTTCATAAATGTCCTGGGCCGGGTTGCCAAGTCGTGGGTCCCGGCTTGTAAGTCGAAAAAATAAAGAGTAAACGGCTTGCGAACAAGCCGGCGGGTGTTCGGTTTCTGCCCGCCAGGCCCCTTGGAAAGGGCTGGGCTGGTTGAGCCTTTGAGGGGCACTGTTGGGGGAGTGCTCGCCAGGAAATGGAACAGTGCTGTGAAGGGTTCAGGGCTCTAGGGGCGCTGAACGCACTGTGAATTCGGGCTCTGGGAAGCGCCGTATTTGAGAAGGAAGCCTGTGGCAAAAGGCTTCGATGTAAAAATCTGGTGCTATACCGAAGCCGCTATTGTAACAGTCTGGCCCGCATCGCGCATCCCAGGCCCTTACCCAGCTTCACGCCCCGGCTTCATTCACGCCTCAAACTGCGGATGAAGCTGCCGGATGCGGTTCAGCGCCATGCCGGCGGCGGCCGTGCGGGTTTCCACGCCGAGCTTGGCGTACACATGCTCCAGATGCTTTTTGACAGTGGCCGGACTGGCACCCAGAATGCCGGCGATGTCGCGGTTGATCTTGCCCTTGATCACCCAGTAGAGCACCTCGGCCTCGCGGGCCGTGAGCTTGAAGCTCAGGCTCATGGCCTCGACCACCGCATCGTCGGAGATCTCGCGCATCACGATCAGCCAGTCGCCCGTGCCGTCACCGTCTGCCCCCGCATCGCCGGTGTGCCGGTGCAGCCGGAATGTCAGCCGGCGCGGCCCCTGTTCCACGGCCAGGCGCGGCGGCTCAAGCTCGCGCCCACCCCCCGCCTCGGCTTGGTGGCGACGCAGCCAGTTCAGCACCGGTTCGGGGGTCTGGGGCGCCGAGGTGCCGTAGTAACGCATCAATAGATCACGCGCCAGCGGAGTTTGCCAGATCAGCCTGCCGTCGCCCGGCCCGCCCATGCGCACCGTGATGCTGGCATAACCGAACGCATCCAGCGCATTGCGCGCCTGACCCGCCTGCCGGGCCTCCTGCCTGGCACGGCGAGCGCCCTGCAGGTGCACGCCCATGCGTGCCATGACCTCCTTGGGCTTGATCGGCTTGGTCACGTAATCAACGCCGCCCGCCTCCAGGGCCGCGACCAGATGCTCGGTCTCCGTCAACCCGGTCATGAAGATGATGGGAATGTGCGCGGTCTCGGCCATGGCTTTCAGGCGCTTGGCCACCTCGAAGCCGTCCATGCCGGGCATCATGGCGTCGAGCAACACGATGTCCGGCACGGCCTGCCGGGCCCGGTTCAGGGCGGCTTCGCCGCTGGTGGCGACCAGCACGGTGTAGCCCGACTCATCGAGCGCGTCGTGCAGCACCGAGAGGTTGTCAGGCACGTCGTCCACGATCAGCACCACATCGCTGTTGGCACGGTCCAGGGTGTGGTCCAGCTTGCGGTCCATAGCGCGGGTGGAGTCAAGCACGCTGTTCATGGGCGGCCTCCTGGTTGGTGAGCTGCCGGCCCATGGCTTCAAACTGGAACTGCCGCGCCAGCGCCCGCATGTCCTCGACGAAAGCGGCAGTAGCGGGTTGCTGCGCTTCAATCTCCGCCAGCTTGTTCATGATGCCGCGGTAAAACCCGAGCGTGACCACTTCGAGCAAGGCTGCCAGCTGCGGCGCATCGGGCAGGACGCGCGGCGGCTGCGCCGCCGGAGCAGGCAGGTAGGTACTGCCTGCCTGCGCCTCATAACACCAGCGCAAGCCGAGGCGCCGCTCCAGCCAGTCGATCAGCTCGGTGTGGCGCACCGGTTTCAGGATGAAATCCTCCGGCGGTATGCCGACATCGTTGTCCAGCCCCTTGTCGAACGCATTGGCCGACACGATCGCCAGGTGGGTGCCGGTGTGCCCGGCACTGCGCACGCGGCGCAGGGTTTCCCAGCCGTCGATGCCCGGCATGGCGAGGTCCATGAAAATAACATCCGGCTGGTAACCGGCGGCCAGCAGGTCCAGGCAATCATGGCCGCTGGCCGCGGTGCGCAGGTCAAAGCCCATGGGCTCGAGCAGCTGCACCAGCAATTCGCGATCGGGCTCCTCGTTGTCCACCACCAGCAGCTTGCGGCGCACCCCCTCGTAGCCGCGTGGCTGGCGCCTGGCCGGTGCGGCGAGCGTGCTTTTGCCGGCGCCGGCAGCCACATGCACTTCGGGCAGAAACAGCCGGACGCGGAACACCGACCCTTCACCCGGCGTGCTGAGCACCGTCATCTCGCCGCCCATCAGGTCGGTCAGCATTTTGGCGATGGTCAGGCCCAGGCCGGCGCCGGGTGTGCCTTCCGCACTGTGGCCGGCCGTGGCGCCGCGCGCGAAGGGCTCAAAAATCTGCGCCAGCTCCGCTTCGCTCATCCCCGGGCCGGTGTCTTCAATGTCGATATAGGCCATCTCGCGCGCATGGCGCAACCGGAAGATCACCTGTCCGTGGGCGGTGAACTTGATGGCATTGCCCAGCAGGTTGATGAGGATCTGGCGGACCCGCTTTTCATCGGCACGCACCAGTTCGGGCAGGTTGCCGGTGGTCTCAAACCGGAAGCCCAGGCCCTTGGCGGCAGCCTGCAACTCGAACATGCCCGCCATTTCATGCACGCAATCGGCAAACTGCATGGGCTTGACCGTGAGCGTGAGCTTGCCCGCCTCGATGCGGGCGATGTCCAGCGTGCCTTCAATCAGCGACAGCAGATGCTCGCCGCCGCGCCGGATCACATTGACCGCCTGCTTGCGGTGCGGCGGTATCGCGGCGTCTTCGCCCATCAGCTGGGCATAGCCCAAAATGCTGTTGAGCGGCGTGCGCAGCTCATGGCTGATGGCGCTGATGTAGCGGCTCTTGGCCTGGTTGGCCTGGTCGGCCGCGTGCCTGGCGTGCTCGGCATGCAGCTTGGCCTGTTGCAGGGCTTCATCGGTCTGGCGGTGCAGCTCGATCTCGCGCATCAGCAAATGCGTCTGCCGGTTGGACTCTTCCTGCGCGACCTGCCGGCTCTTGTGCGCCAGCACCAGCCACCAGGCGACCAGCCCGGCGATGACCAGCAGCGCCATGTAGGCCTTCAAAAAACCCGAGCGCAGGGCCGACCCGGACAGCATGAAGTCGCCGAGTGCCCCCATCTCCTGGTGGTAGAGCAGCCCGAACACGCTGGCCAGCAGCGGCACGATGATCAGCATCAGCAGCAGGAAGTGGCCCAGCCCGGTGTCAAGATAAGGCCAGATGCGGTGCGGCAGCAGCCAGCGCAGGGCCGCCGACCACTGCGCCGACAGGCTTGCCTGCGGCTTGCACAAATCGCCGCAGCGCGCGTCCAGGGTGCAGCACAGCGAGCAGATGGGGCCCTGGTAGGCCGGGCAATGCGCCATGTCGGGGCCTTCATAGGCGCGTTCGCAGATCACGCATTGCTGCGTGGCATAGCGCTGGTACGACGCGTCGGCCTCCGACACTCCCGAACTGCGGGCAATGTAGTAGCGGCCCCTGGTCGCCCAGGCAATCAGCGGCGCCGTCACAAAGGCGGTCCCCATGGCGATCACCGCCGAAAAAGCCCGCGCCAGTTCGCCATACAGCCCAAGGTAGGCCGCCACGGACAGCAGGGAAGCCAGGGCCATGGCGCCCACACCCACCGGGTTGATGTCGTAGAGGTGCGCACGCTTGAATTCGATGCCCCGCGGCGACAGGCCCAGTGGCTTGTTGATGACCAGGTCGGCCACCACGGCCATCACCCAGGCAATGGCAATGTTGGAATACAGGCCCAGCACGTCGCCTAGCGCCTGGAACACATTCATCTCCATCAGCATGAAGGCAATCAGCGTGTTGAACACCACCCACACCACGCGACCGGGGTGGCTGTGCGTCAGGCGCGAGAAGAAGTTGGACCACGCCAGCGAGCCGGCATAGGCGTTGGTGACATTGATCTTGAGCTGCGAGATCACCACGAACAATGCCGTGGCCGCCACCGCCAGACCATAGTCGGGAAACACATATTCATACGCCGCCAGGTACATCTGGTTGGGGTCGACCGCGCGGTCTGGCGGCACCATGTTGGTGATGGCCAGGTAAGCCAGCAGGGCGCCGCCCAGCATCTTGATCACCCCCAGAATCACCCAGCCGGGCCCGCCGACGAGCACCCCGCCCCACCAGCGCCAGCGATTGGCCCGGGTCTGCACCGGCATGAAGCGCAGGTAGTCTGCCTGCTCGCCCATTTGCGTGATCAGCGCAATGCCCACCGTCAACGCAGCACCAAATAAGTGCAAATTGAACTCACTGCCGCCCCCTCTATCACCACCGTAGTGCAGCACCCCTGAAAAAGCACCAGGATTGCGCAGCAATACGTAGATGAAGGGGACCACGAGCATCACGATCCACAAAGGTTGCGTCCAGACCTGCAGGCGGCTGATGGCCGACACCCCGTGGGTGACCAGCGGAATCACGACCAGCGCACAGATCAGGTAACCCCAACTGGGGGGGATGCCCAAGGCCAGGTCCAGCGCGTAGGCCATGACGGCCGCCTCGAGCGCGAAGAAAATGAAGGTGAATGACGCGTAGATCAGCGAGGTGAGCGTGGAGCCGATATAGCCAAAACCCGCACCGCGGGTCAGCAAATCCATGTCAACCCCGTAGCGTGCGGCGTAAATGCTGATGGGCAGCCCCGCCAGAAAAATAATCAGCCCGGTGGCCACAATCGCCCAGAAGGCATTGGTGAAGCCGTATTTCACCAGCAGGGTGGCCCCCACGGCTTCCAGAATCAGGAAGGAGGCCGCGCCAAACGCCGTGTTGGCGACCCGGAACTCCGACCACTTGCGAAAACGCTGGGGGGTAAAGCGCAGCGCATAGTCCTCCATGGTCTCGCTGGCGACCCAGCTGTTGTAGTCGCGCCGGACCTTGATGATGCGCTGCACCGCCACCTCGGGCCTGGCGCACGCGTCCGGCGATGCCGGGGGCGCATCGGGTCGGGCTGGCAGCGGCGAAGGCATGACCGGGGCGTCCATGGGGGGTGGCGGCGAAGTGGTGACCTGTATTCAGTGCAGGTTCTGTGCCATGGAGCCGGGGGCCTCCGGACCGCCCTTGGTCTGCCCACCCTCTTGTGGCACGATGCTTGTGGCACCATTCTTGCACCCCGACTCACCTCAACAAGCAGGCAGCCAGCCCCGAGAGAGCCCCATGGAATTGACCCCCCGAGAAAAAGACAAGCTGCTCATTTTTACCGCGGCCCTGCTGGCCGAGAGGCGCCGCGCCCGCGGCCTCAAGCTCAACTACCCGGAAGCCGTCGCACTGATCAGCGCGGCCGTGATGGAAGGCGCACGCGACGGCAAAACCGTGGCCCAGCTCATGAGCGAAGGCCGCACCATCCTCGGCCGGGCCGATGTGATGGACGGCATCGCCGAGATGATTCCCGACATCCAGGTGGAAGCCACCTTCCCCGACGGCACCAAGCTCGTGACCGTGCACCAGCCCATTGTTTGAGCGGGCCGCGCCGCTTTTATCACGCACCCCTCCACCCTGCCTCACCCCGCCCATCACCTCCCCGCCGCCCCCTTCACCTACCTTCGATTGCTCATCATGAAAACTCCCAACGCTCTCAAAAAAACAGCTGTTTTCCCAATGATCATGTGGGCTGGTGCCGCATGGGCCCATGAAGGACATGGCATGGACGCCACCATGGGCGCCACCCACTGGCACGCCACCGACACCTGGGGGTTTCTGGCGGTGGCCGCGCTGACGGCGCTGGCCATCTGGATGTCCCGTGGCGGCAAATAAGCAAAACAACCATTGAGGCAGCCATGACACCCGGCGAACTGTTTACCGACGGCCCCGACCACATCCTCAATGTCGGGCGGCGCACGCTGACACTGGTCGTGCAAAACACCGCGGACCGTCCCATCCAGGTGGGTTCGCACTACCACTTTGCCGAAACCAATGCCGCACTGGGCTTTGACCGCGAGGCGGCGCGCGGCATGCGGCTGAATATTGCCTCCGGTACGGCCGTGCGCTTTGAGCCGGGCCAGCAGCGCACGGTGGAGCTGGTGGACTATGCGGGCGAGCGGAAGGTGTTTGGCTTCCGGGGCCTGGTACAGGGTGGCCTGGACGAATTCGGGCAGAGTCAAAAGGGAACGACGTAATGGCAACCATTGGCAGACGCGCCTATGCGGAAATGTTTGGCCCCACCGCGGGTGACCGCCTGCGGCTGGCCGACACCGACCTGGTGGTGGAGGTGGAAGCCGACTACACGCTGCTGCGCGCCGGCAGCTACGGCGAAGAAGTGAAATTCGGCGGCGGCAAGACCATTCGCGATGGCATGGCGCAGTCGCAAAAAACCCGCGCCGAGGGGGCGATGGACACGGTGATGACCAACGCCCTCATCATCGACCACTGGGGCATCGTCAAGGCCGACATCGGCCTCAAAGGCGGCCGCATCGCCGCCATTGGCAAGGCCGGCAACCCCGACACCCAACCCGGCGTGGACATGATCATTGGCCCCGGTACCGAGATCATCAGCTGCGAAGGCATGATCGTCACCGCCGGCGGCATCGACTCGCACATCCACTTCATTTGCCCGCAGCAGATTGAAGAAGCCCTCACCTCGGGCGTGACGACCATGCTGGGCGGCGGCACCGGCCCGGCCACCGGTACGTTTGCCACCACCTGCACACCCGGTCCCTGGAACATCGAGCGCATGCTGCAGGCGGCAGACGCCTTCCCGATGAACCTGGGCTTTCTGGGCAAGGGCAACGCCAGCCTGCCCGCTGCGCTGCACGAGCAGATCAACGCCGGCGTGATTGGCCTGAAGCTGCATGAAGACTGGGGCACCACGCCGGCCGCCATCAGCAACTGCCTGGATGTGGCGGAGGAAACCGACACGCAGGTGGCGATTCACAGCGACACGCTCAATGAATCGGGCTTTGTCGAAAACACGATTGCCGCCACCAAAGGCCGCACCCTCTGCGCCTTTCATACCGAAGGCGCCGGCGGCGGCCATGCGCCCGATATTTTGCGGGTGGTGGGCGAGCAGAACTTTTTGCCGTCTTCCACCAACCCGACCATGCCCTACACGGTCAATACGCTGGACGAGCATGTCGACATGCTGATGGTGTGCCACCACCTCGACGCGGGCATTGCCGAAGACCTGGCCTTTGCCGAAAGCCGCATCCGCAAGGAAACCATCGCGGCGGAAGACATCCTGCATGACCTGGGCGCGATCAGCATGTTCAGCTCCGACAGCCAGGCCATGGGCCGGGTCGGCGAGGTCATCATCCGCACCTGGCAGACCGCGCACAAGATGAAGCAGCAGCGCGGCAAACTGCCCGGCGACAGCGACCGGCACGACAACTTCCGCGCCAAGCGCTACATCAGCAAATACACCATCAACCCGGCGATTGCCCACGGCATCTCGCACGAAGTCGGCTCGGTCGAAGTCGGCAAATGGGCCGACCTGGTGGTATGGAAGCCGGCGTTTTTCGGCATCAAGCCGTCCGTCATCCTCAAGGGCGGCTTCATCGCGATGGCAGCGATGGGCGACCCGAATGCGTCGATACCCACGCCGCAGCCCGTGCATTACCGTCCCATGTTTGGCGGTTTCGGCGGCGCCATTGCCAGGGGCTCCCTCACATTTGTCTCGCAGGCCGGGATGAATGCCGGCATCAAGGACCGTTTCGGCCTCGCCAAGACGCTCAGCGCCGTCAAGAACATCCGCGGGGTGCGCAAGCAGCACATGGTCCACAACGACTATGCGCCCACAATGGAAGTCGATGCCCAGACCTACCTGGTGCGTGCCGACGGTCAGCTGCTGACCTGTGAGCCGGCCAGCAGCCTGCCGATGACGCAGCGTTATTTCCTGTTCTGAAGAACGCTGAAGAACGATTCTCGGCCGCCAGAACCAGCCCATGGTGTGGCGGGCTGCGTCCAACCCTTGTTTACGCAGGGCTTGCCGCGCTGGCATACTCGTTTTTTTAAGGTTAAACGTGATCCAGGTTTCCAAAGTCATTCCACAGGGCGCGGGTCTCGCGCCCGTTCTCGTCAAACGCGCATCGACCGTCGAACTCGACTGGGACGTGCGCCAGAAAAGCCGCTTCGACGCGACCGATTCGCTGGGCCGCCCGCTCGGCGTTTTTTTGCCGCGCGGCACCCTGGTGCGTGGCGGCGATGTGCTGGTCGCCGAAGATGGTTCGATGGTCAGGGTCATTGCCTCGCCGCAGCCGGTGCTGCGCATCACGGCGTGCAGCGCACACGGCTCGCCGTTTGACCTGACCCGCGCGGCCTACCACCTCGGCAACCGCCATGTGCCCATCGAACTCAAGCCCGATCACCTCAAGATCGAGCCCGACCATGTGCTCGCCGACATGCTGCGCGCCATGCATTTGATCGTCAATGAAGTCGAGGAAGCATTTGAGCCGGAGGGCGGGGCTTACAGCGCCGGGGGCCATGGCCATAGCCATGATCACGGCGGCCACGACCACGACCACGACCACGGCGAGCATGACCATAGCGCCCATGACCATGCGCCGGCCACACCGGTCAAAGCGGCAACGCCCGCTGCCCATGTGCACGGGCCCGACTGCAACCACGGCCACGATCATACGCACGAGGCCAAGCCGGCCACGATACAGATCCACAAACGCCGGCCCGCAAACCCCTAAATCCTCTGATCCATTAAACCCCGTGGACATGCCAGCCTCCCCCGCAGCGCAACTGCCGGCAGCCAGCCTGCTGCAGCTGATCTGGCTGGCCTCGCCCGCCCTGCCGGTCGGCGGCTTCTCCTACTCCGAAGGCCTGGAAACAGCGGTGGAGCGAGCCGGTGTCACGACCGAAGCCCTGGCCGGTGATTGGCTCCGGGACCAATTGCACCTGAGCCTCGCACGCGGCGACCTCGCCGTCATCGCGCAGGCGATTCCGGCCTGGCGATCGGGCGATGTGGTGCGCATTCGTGAGCTCAATGACTGGGTTCTGCAAACCCGCGAGACCAGCGAAATGCGGGCCCAGGCCGAGCAGATGGGCAGGTCGCTGCTCGACTGGTTGCGCAACCATGACGGCGCCAATGCGCAACACATAGCAGCCTGCGCACAGATGCAGCCGACCTACCCCGTCGCATTTGCGCTGGCCGCGTCGCAAACGGCCGCGGGCGTGCGCGACTGCCTGCTGGCTTATGCCTTTGGCTGGGCGGAGAACATGATGCAGGCCGCGCTCAAGTCCGTGCCCCTGGGCCAGAGCGCGGGCCAGCGCATGCTCGCGCGCCTGGCCAGCGACATCCCCGCCGCCGTCGAGGCCGCGATCCTGCTGCCTGATCACGAGCGACAGGCGTTTTCGCCCATGCTTGCCATTCTTTCTTCCCAGCACGAAACCCAGTATTCGCGGCTGTTCCGCTCCTGAATGTCCCGAACGCCCTGAACCTGAACGTCCTGAACGTCCTGAACGTCCTGAACGCCAACGTATCCAACCAGAGTAAACCCATGAGCTTGCACCACATCGCCAACCGCACCAAAAAACTGCCGCCCCTGCGCGTCGGCATAGGCGGGCCTGTCGGCTCCGGTAAAACCACACTGCTTGAAATGCTGTGCAAGGCCATGAAGAACAAGTACGACCTGGTGGCCATCACCAACGACATCTACACCAAGGAAGACCAGCGCCTGCTGACCGTGAGCGGTGCGCTGGCCGCCGAGCGCATCATGGGCGTGGAAACGGGCGGCTGCCCGCACACGGCCATACGCGAAGACGCGTCCATCAACCTGGAAGCCATTGACCGCATGCTGGTGGACTTTCCCGACGCCGATGTGGTGTTCGTCGAGTCGGGCGGCGACAATCTGGCCGCCACCTTCAGCCCGGAACTGAGCGACCTGACCATCTACGTGATCGACGTCGCCGCCGGCGAAAAAATCCCGCGCAAAGGCGGCCCCGGCATCACCAAAAGCGATTTGTTCGTCATCAACAAAACCGACCTCGCCCCCTACGTGGGCGCCGACCTGGGCGTGATGGAAGCCGACACCATACGCATGCGCACCACACCAAAAGGCCTGAAACCCTTCGTGATGACCAACCTCAAGACCAACGCGGGCCTGGCCGAAGTGATCGCGTTCATCGAAACCAAAGGCATGCTGCAGGCCGGCTGAGCGGCAGATACCTCAGCCCAGTCTTTTGGGTTTATTCGAGTCCATCTCAAGCCTGGGTTAAAATTACCGGTCCGGAAGCTTGGCAGAGCGGTTGAATGCAGCAGTCTTGAAAACTGCCGAGGATGCGAGTCCTCCGTGAGTTCGAATCTCACAGCTTCCGCCAATAACCGCATGAACAGGGCCTTCGGGCCCTTTTTCTTTTCCCCGTCATCTCGTCCATCAACGTCGATGCGACATCATGAGTTGATGTGCGACTCCTGTTTCGTTGCGGAGCGCTTCAGGCTCTGCTCTTGATAGCTGCATCATGGCCAGCGGCGACCTTGTCAGTCAGTCGGTTCTCGAAAGAACTTCTGATACCGAAATTGAAGCACAAGGAATGCCCAAAAAGCCTCCCGCTCGCTGGGCGGCAGCGTAGTCTCCGGAATCCTCATTGGCGGCAGGAAGTACTTTGACACCTTCGCTGCTGATTTTTCCGCGGCATGGACCGGCGAAGACAAGGATGAAATTCACAATTCGTTCGCTGCGTACGACGATATTTACGACCTAGCAAAGCGAAAGCAACTGCCGATGCCGCCGCAATACATACATTTGCAAAATGCGAGGATTCAGTTCCTAAACGGCAGCATGCCTACCAATGGAGGTGTTCTTTGGCGCGGCAAGATCAATGCCGTTTCTGGCTTTCATCTGGGGGTGCTGGCGTACGGTGGCAACAAATCATTCATGCCCAAGCCGCTTTGCGAGGCGGCTTAATTTGTCAGGTGCTACAGGGCCCATTCGATCAAGCTCTAGTGCTTTTTCCACCGCGCCTCTGCGGCGCTTAATACGAATGGCACTTACTTTGGCTCATAGGCATGACCATGCCTCTGGACGTGTCGGCGAGCCTGGTCGCGGGGCACCTTCAACCAGGGGTAGGGTTTGGGCCTTCGTTTTCGCATTCGCGGCTCGATGCGTCCGGGTCGATGGCCGACCCTGCATTGTGCGATCAACGTGAATAGCCGCCCGCAATCCTTCGTGGCCGAGAGGCCTCGCGAGACCCACTCTGTCCACAGTTGCACCGTGTGCTTG
>NZ_JBFUJO010000030.1:0-52381 GCF_056401355.1 Polaromonas sp. P4_F4
AACAGCAAATCCATGAACGGCAGTTCGTACAGGGCTGCTATGTCTTCGACCTGCCAGCGAAGCGGTGCCTGCGGCGCGGTGGTGGGCGCGGGCGCGCGACGCAGGGACGAAACGGGAATCGTGGCAATGGTCATCATGAGTGCATTTCTCAGGTGAAGAGGGAAGAGAAAAAAGGGATAGCCATGAAAACACGCTTCTGAGGGCCGTATTGTCCAGATGGGCCGCCACGGCGACGGGTGACGAAACCGCCGTGTAACGGAGGCAGTGTTGTCATGGCAACCCCCGGGTGGCGCAGGCCAGGCCATCGACCAGGCGCTGCACATCCTGGGCGCTGTGGCTGGCGCTGAGGGTGATGCGCAGCCGGGCCGTGCCGACCGGTACCGTGGGCGGTCGGATGGCCGGCACCCACAGACCTTGCGCATCGAGTGCCGCCATCAGCGCCAGAGCGGCTTCGTTGTCGCCGACAATCAGCGGCTGAATCGCGGTGCTGGAGTCCGCCAGCCGCCAACCCAGTGTCGGGTCTGCGGCGATCAGGGCGGTAAGCTGCGTGCGCAGCTGGGTGATCAGTTGCTGCAGTTGCGCGCGCCGCTGATCGCCCTCGGCGCCGCCGATGAGCTGCAGGCTCTCGCGCAAGGCGTGGGCCACGGCGGGCGGTGCGGCAGTGGTGTAGATGTAGGCGCGTGCCGACTGCACCAGCCAGTCGATGATGCTCGGGTGGGCCGCGACAAAAGCGCCGCCCAGGCCCGCCGCCTTGCCCAGCGTGCCCATGTAGATCAGGCGTTCGCTGCGCAGGCCAAAATGCGACAGGCTACCGCGGCCCTGAGCGCCGATCACGCCAAAGCCATGGGCGTCGTCCACGATCAGCCAGGCGTCGAAGCGCTCCGCCAGCCCCAAGAGCGCCGGCAGGTCGGCCAGATCGCCGTCCATGCTGAAGACCGCATCGGTCACGATCAGCTTGATGGGCGTTGTGCAGCGTTCGAGCTGGCCGGCCAGCACCGTCAGGTTGCGGTGCGCGTAGCGCTGCATGGTCGCCTTGGCCAGAAGGGCCCCGTCAATCAGCGACGCATGGTTGAGCTTGTCGGCAAAGATCGTGGCGCTGGCGTCGCCCAGCGCGGTGAGCAAGGCCAGGTTGGCCAGGTAGCCGGTGCAGAAGTACAGCGCCGCAGCATTGGGAATGCAGGGTGCCAGCCAGGCTGCCAGGTCGTCTTCAAGCCCGGCATGGGCGCGTGAGTGACCGCTGATCAGGTGCGAGGCACCGCTGCCGGCGCCAAATTGCCGCGCGCCCTCGGCCAGCGCCTCAATCAGGGCCGGGTGATTGGCCAGGCCCAAGTAGTCGTTGCTGCAAAACGCCAGCAACTCGCGGGCGGGCTGGCCACCCTGGCTGACCCACTGGCGCGGCGCGCAAGGGGACTCGGCGATGCGGCGTTGACGCTGTAGCCCCTGGGCCTCGCGCTCAAGCCGTTGTCGGTTCAGGTGGTCGATCAGCATCGGAGAAGCCTGCGGTTTGGGTCAGCACATCGTCCAGCGTAGCCGGCACGCGCTGGGCCAGGGTGGTGGCGGGTAGGCCGCCGGGGTACGGCATCACATGCGTTGGGTTGGCACCTTGTGGCGCAACTCGGTCTGGCGGTTTTTGTCGTCCACAAACACCAGTTGGGGTTCATGTGCGCTCACCTGGTCGTTGTGCACCTGGGCAAAGGCCGCGATGATGATCAGATCACCAGCAGCGGCGCGGCGCGCGGCCGAGCCGTTGACCGAAATCATGCCGGAGCCGCGCTCCCCCTTGATCGCATAGGTGACAAAGCGCTCGCCGTTGTTGATGTTCCAGATATGGATTTGCTCGTTCTCGGCGATGTTGGCCGCGTCGAGCAGGTCTTCATCGATGGCGCAGGAGCCTTCGTAATGCAACTCGCAGTGGGTTACCGCGACGCGGTGGATCTTGGATTTGAGCAGGGTTCGGAACATGATGGGTCTCTGTAATCAATGGGGGAATTTTCAGTCACGTCATGGGGCATCAGGCTTTGTAGAAAACCTGGCTTGAAACGGCCTACCCAGGCTGAAATCTGGCCCGTTTGTCGCAAAAGTTCGCCCCCATGGATCAGTTATTGCCTCATGGGTTCGATTACTCAGCAGGCATGGACGAGCCCGCCGACCTCACATACGTTCAAAAATCGCCGCTATGCCCTGGCCGCCGCCTATGCACATCGTTACCAGCGCGTAGCGGCCCCCGATGCGCTGCAGCTCGTACAGGGCTTTCACCGTGATCAGCGCGCCGGTGGCGCCAATCGGGTGGCCCAGCGAGATGCCCGAGCCGTTGGGGTTGACCTTGGCCGGGTCCAGCCCCAGCTCGCGCGTGACGGCGCAGGCCTGGGCGGCAAAGGCTTCGTTGGCCTCGATCACGTCCAGGTCGTTCACCGTGAGGCCGGCCTTTTTCAGCGCCAGTCGCGTGGCGGGCACCGGGCCTATGCCCATGTACTGGGGGTCCACGCCCGCGTGGGCGTAGGCCACCAGCCGAGCCAGCGGCTTGGCGCCCCTGGCCTTGGCGATGCCTGCTTCCATCAGCACCACGGCGGCGGCCGCGTCGTTGATGCCCGATGCGTTGCCGGCGGTCACGGTACCGTTTTCCTTGATGAACACCGGTTTGAGCTTGGCCATGTCGGCCAGCGTGCAGCCGGCACGGAAATGCTCGTCGGTGACGTAGGCCACCTCGCCCTTTTTGCTTTTCAGCATGACGGGGACGATCTGGTCCTTGAAGTAACCGGCCTCGGTGGCGCGCTGGGCGCGGTTGTGGCTTTCGACGGCAATCGCGTCCTGCTCTTCACGGCTGATGCCCCACTTGGCGGCGATGTTCTCGGCGGTCACGCCCATGTGGATGTTCTGGAAGGGGTCGTGCAGCGCACCCACCACCATGTCGACCATGGTGCTGTCGCCCATGCGGGCGCCCCAGCGCGCCGACAGGCTGGCGTAGGGGCCGCGGCTCATGTTCTCGGCGCCGCCGCCTATGGCGATGTCGGTGTCGCCCAGCAAGATGGACTGGCTGGCTGACACAATGGCCTGCAGGCCCGAGCCGCACAGCCGGTTGACGTTGAACGCGGGGGTACCTTCGCCGCAGCCGCCGTTGACGGCCGCCACGCGCGACAGGTACATGTCCTTGGGCTCGGTGTTGACCACATGGCCAAACACCACATGGCCCACATCGCTCCCCTCGACGCCAGCCCGCGCCAGCGACTCGCGCACGACCTGCGCGGCCAGCTCGGTGGGGGGCGTGTCCTTCAGGCTGCCGCCATAGGTACCAATGGCGGTGCGCACACCGCTGACTACAACAACTTCACGTGACATGGCTCATTTCTCCGGTTAGATGAAAGAATTGGTTCTATCGAATTTTGCGGCTCATGGGCATCAGCTCAATGCTGCTCCATGCTGGCTGGACAGCGCGGAAGGCTTTGAATCCCGGCACGGATTGGTTGGGCTCAATCTCGACAGATTTTGAACATATAATTATAAATTAATAATAAATCATTTAACCAGCATGTGGTGATCGTGTTAGCCGCCGGATTGAGGACTTCCACGCGTTCTTCAGTGAGTGGACAGCTGGAAGATTGGCGCGCACCTCACCATCGATCAGGAACAGCGCCAACTCCGCGCCGTGGGGGTGCAAGTATGCAACGACGTGGCCGTGACCCACTCAGCCATGGGCGTGCATCCCGGCCAGTTGCATCAGGCCATAGAACAGTATTGCCAGGAACAGCGTCTCCAGCACCAGCATGCCGGGCGAGAGTTCGGCCGTTCGGGCCTTCCATGCGTTCATGGCATTAATCCTTGTTGCCCTTGTTGACCAGGTGGTCCTGGAAACGGTCGCGCAACTGGTGCTTGAGCATCTTGCCCGTGGCGCCCAGCGGGATGCTGTCGACGAAGACCACATCATCGGGCGTCCATCACTTGGCGATCTTGCCGTCGTAGAAGGCCAGCAGCTCGTCGCGGGTCAACTCCGCGCCGGGCTTCTTGACCACGATCAGCAGCGGGCGTTCGTCCCACTTGGGATGGCGCGCGGCGATGCAGGCGGCCATGTCCACGCTTCCCGAGGCGATGGCAATCAAGGCTTCGGAGGCGCCCTTGAAGGGGACGTTGCGGATGTCCAGGTGCGCGCTATCGTTCAATGCCTCCAACATCAGCTGATAGCCTGCGGAGCCCGCCGCGTAGTTGAACTTGCCGGGCTGGGCCTTGGCCGCGCCGATCGGATCAGCCAGGGTTTTGTACGGGGAGTTGGGCGGCACCACGAGCACGGTGGGTGCGCGCATCATCATGGTCAATGGCGTCATGTCGGTCTGCGGGTCGTAGGGCAGCTTCTTGAACAGGTTTTGTCGCGTTGACGGTCAAGCAGCTTGCTCGTCTATGCTGAGCACTTTGACTGAAAAGGTTTGAACGAGATGCTGGCGACCAAAGGAATGCGCTTTCCGATCGACATCATTTTGGTGTGCATCCGTTGGTACGCGGCCTATCCGTTGAGCTATCGCCACTTGGAGGAAATGATGCAGGAGCGCGGTGTGTTTGTCGACCATTCCTCGATCAACCGCTGGGCGATCCGGTTTCTTCCATTGCTTGAAAAAGTCTTTCGCAAACATAAACGCCAAGTTGGCGGCAGCTGGCGCATGGATGAAACCTATATCAAGGTCAAGGGTGCCTGGAAATACCTCTACCGCGCCGTGGACAAGGAGGGAAAGACAGTCGACTTCCTGCTGACGGCCCGGCGCGACAAGGCCGCAGCCATGCGCTTCTTTGACAAGGCCATGAAGGCCAGCGGTGTTCCCGAGAAGGTCACGATGGACAAGAGCGGCGCCAACAAGGCGGCCATGGATGAGATCAATGGCAGAGGCGAAACACCCGTCATCGTGCGGCAAGTCAAGTATCTCAACAACATCGTGGAGCAGGACCATCGGGCAATCAAGCGGGTCACCAAGCCGATGCTCAACTTCAAGTCATTTCGAGCTGCCAAAAATGTCCTGGCCGGCATCGAGTTGATGCATATGATTCGTAAAGGACAGCTCATGATGGAGGGCTACAACGAGAGGTCTTTTGCCAACCAGTTTTATGCATTGGCAGGAAAAACCCGTCCCGTTTGAAGAGTTGGCATTCGTTCCTACCCCAAACCCGTTTATCAACCGGCAACGCGACAGAACCGCTTCGACGCCATGTGCCGCATGATCGGCGCCGGCGTGGGCGTGGGCATCGTCCCCGAGAGCGCGGCGCGCCGCAACCGCGAGAGCATGAACCTGGCGCTGATCGAGTTGACCGACGCCTGGAGCGTGCGCGAGCGCTACATCCTCGTGCGCGACCTGAAAGCCCTGCCCGGTTATGCGCGGGCCCTGATCGAGACGCTGATCGGCCATTACCAAGAGCCATAAAATACCGGGCACGGGCCGGACTCCAGGTCGGCCTGCCGCCCGGAACAGGCTTCAGGCCTGTGGATACAGCTCCAGCAAACTGCGCTTGAGCACCTTGCCGCTGTGAGTCATGGGCAGGGACGCGATGGGCACAACACGTGCAGGCCGTTTGTACGGCGCCAGGTTCTCCCTGATGAAGGCCTGCAGGGCCGCCATGTCGATCACCGCTTCGGGCGCGGGCTCGACAAACGCGAGTATTTCCTCGTTGCCGTCGGATTCGCGCCGCCCCAGCACGGCGCTGCGCTGGATGCCGTCAAAACTATTGAGCACAGCCTCCACTTCACCCGGGTACACATTGAAGCCGGAGCGGATGATCATTTCCTTGAGCCGGCCCACCACGAAGAGCGCACCGTCCGGCGCGAGGTAGCCCAGGTCGCCACTGGCATACCAGCCGCCGGGGCGCATCACCTGGGCCGTGGCCGCCTCGTCGCCCAGGTAACCGGGCATCAGGCCCACGCCGCGCATCCAGATCTCGCCGCGCTCGCCGACCGGCGCATCAGCACCCGTACTGCTTACGATGCGCAGTTCGGCACCCTCCACCGGGTAGCCGGCCGAGGTGTCATTGCGCGTCACACCGCGCGTGCTCAGGCACAGTGCGCCGGCATATTCCGACAGGCCGTAGCCGTGGTACAGCGGCTGGCCAAAACGCGACTCGACCGCCTGCTTGAGCGCCATGTCCAGCGGCGCGGCCCCGGTGTAGACATAACGCAGGCTGGGACAGTGCGGCCTGGCGACACCGGCCTCGTCCAGCCAGGCCAGCAAACGCGTGAACATCGCGGGCGGCCCTTGCAGGTTGGACACGCCGAGCCGGGCCAGCGCATCAAACACGTCTTCAGGGTCGAAGCGGCTGCGCATCACCAGGCCGGCGCCAGCATACAGCGACGCCATCAGCACGGTGCCCAGGCCGAAAATATGCGTCATCGGCAAATAGGCATAGGACAGGTCGTCCGGCCCCAAGTCCCGCGAAGCCGCAGAAACGCGCGCAAACTGCAGCAGCCCGGCATGGGTCACCAGCACGCCCTTGGGCGCGCCGGTGGTGCCGGAAGTAAAAATCACCGCGGCCACGCGCTGCACCAGCTCGCCCTGCTCCGCCAGCGCCCCGGCCCGCACCGGGCTGCGCTGCAAAGCCGCAAGGGCCGAAGCCCGTGCACCGGCGCGAACGGCGTGCTGCTGCGCCGCCTCCGACACGCCGCTGGTGAAATAGGTCACGCGGGGGTCGGCCTTTTCCACAAAGGCCTTGATCTCGCCCGGCGACATGCGGGCGTTGACGCCGCAGGACCAGGCGCCGACGCGGCTGCAGGCCAGGATCAGCGCCACGTGTTCGGGACAGTTCTCGGCCACGATCATGACCCGGTCGCCGGGGCGCACGCCATCGGCGCGCAACTCCTGCGCCAGCAGCTCTATCCAGGTACCGAGCGCGGCGTAACTCATGCTCGCGTCGGGCAAGATCAGGAAAGGCCGCTCGGGTGAGTCCTTCAGGCGCTGGTCAAACAGCGAATGGATACGGTGATCAATCATGCAATGCTCCGGGGAAAAAGACAAAAAAGAGTCGCAAGGTGGGTCATGACGTTTGCATTTCGCTTCATTCCACCTGGATGCCTTTGGTCACGGTGGCCCACATGGCTAGCTCCTTGCTGGCTCGGTCCGACAGGGTTTTGGGCGAGCCCAGCCACAAGTCATACCCCTGCTCGACCAGCTTGCTGCGCAGTTCTTCGTTGGCAAGCGCCCTGCGTGTCGCCTCGTTGTAGCGGTCCACGATGGCCGCCGGCAATTTGGCAGGGCCGTACAGGCCGTACCAGCCGCCCACCTCGTAGTCGGCAATGCCTTCTTCACGCAGGGTGGGCACGTCGGGCAGCGAAGGGTTGCGGTCGCGCGAGGTCACGGCCAGCGCACGCACCCGCCCCGAGGCGATGTAGTTGCGGGCGCTGCCAACGATGTCGAACATCATGTTGAGCTGCCCGCCAATCACATCGGTCATGGCCGGGGCATTGCCTTTATAGGGAATGTGGTTGAACTCGGTGCCAGTGCGCTTGGCAAACAGCTCACCACTGAGATGGTTCGAAGCGCCCACGCCGGCCGAGCCATAGGTCAGCTTGCCGGGGTTGGCTTTGGCATAAGCCAGCAACTCCTTGACGTTTTTGAAGGGCTGGTCCTTGCCGACCACCAGCACGTTGGAATAACTGAGGATGGGGGCGATCGGGCTGAGGTCTTTGGCCGGGTTGAACGACATAGACTTCAGGACGTGCGGACTGATGGTGATGGTCGGGCTGGCAGCAAAAAACAGCAGCAGCCCATCGGGGGTGGCTTTGGCCACCGAGTTTCCGCCCAGCACCCCGCTGGCACCAGGCCGGTTTTCCACAATCACCACCATGCCCAACTCCTTGGCCAGCGCCGGGGCAAACAGCCGGGCTGCAGCGTCCACCGGGCCGCCTGCGGCATAGCCGACGACCAATCTCACGGGCTGCGAGGACTGCGCCTGCGCAGCCAGTGGCCCAAATGCCATCAACCCGAGCAGGGCCACAGAAAGCCCGCGACGGGCATGTTTGACAGGTTTGACGGGTTTGACGGGTTTGACGGGTTTGAGCTTGTCCATTGTCTTGTCTCCATAGTTGTAAAAAAATCGAAACTCACGACCGCGTGGACACTTGCCCACCCATGGCCACACGGACACGTTGGTCCGGATGGCACCCCTTCACAGCGCCGCCACCAGTTCCGGCACGGCGGTAAAGAGGTCCGCCTCCAGGCCATAGTCGGCCACGCTGAAGATAGGCGCCTCCGGGTCCTTGTTGATGGCCACGATGACCTTGGAGTCCTTCATGCCGGCCAGGTGCTGGATGGCGCCCGAGATGCCGCAGGCAATGTAGAGCTGGGGCGCCACGATCTTGCCGGTCTGGCCGACCTGCCAGTCGTTGGGGGCGTAGCCGGCATCGACCGCGGCCCGGCTGGCGCCCAGGGCTGCGCCCAGCTTGTCGGCCAGCGGCGTCATGACTTCCATGAACTTCTCGGCGCTGCCCAGGGCCCGGCCACCCGAGACGATGATCTTGGCGGCCGTCAGCTCGGGCCGGTCGCTCTTGGCGATCTCGGAACCGACAAAGCTCGACCTGCCGCTGTCGGCGACACCGGCCAGGGTTTCCACGGTGGCGGTTCCACCGCTGGCCGCGGCCGCATCAAAGCCGGTGGTGCGCACGGTGATGACCTTGGTCGCATCCAGGCTTTGCACGATGGCAATGGCGTTGCCGGCGTAGATCGGGCGCTCGAAGGTGTCCACCGCATCGACCTTGGTGATGTCGGAGATCTGCGCCACGTCCAGCAGCGCGGCCACGCGGGGCGCAATATTCTTGCCCGAGGCGGTGGCCGGAAACAGGATGTGGCTGTAGTTTTGCGCCATGGCCAGCACCTGGGCGGCCATGTTTTCGGCCAGGCCGTGGGCAAACGGCAGGCCCTCGACATGGATGACCTTGGCCACGCCGGTGATTTGGCTGGCGGCCTGGGCGGCTGCAGCGGCATCCTGGCCGGCGACCAGCACATGGACCTCGCTGCCGCTCAACCGGGTGATGTGGGCGGCGGCGGTCACGGTGTTGAGGGTGGCGGGCCGGATGGAATGGTTGTCGTGTTCGGCAATTACAAGTGCGGTCATTTAGATCACCTTCGCTTCGTTTTTGAGTTTGTCGACCAGGGCCGCCACATCGGCGACCTTGACGCCGGCGCTGCGCTTGGGCGGCTCGCTGACCTTGAGGGTTTTCAGGCGCGGCGTGACATCGACCCCGAGCTCTTCGGGCTTGAAGTTGTCCAGCTGTTTTTTCTTGGCCTTCATGATGTTGGGCAGGGTGACGTAGCGCGGCTCGTTGAGGCGCAGGTCGGTGGTGATGATGGCCGGCAGGCTCAGGGCCAGGGTTTCCAGGCCGCCGTCGACTTCGCGGGTGACATTCACTTTGTCGCCGGCGACTTCGACTTTGCTGGCGAAGGTGGCCTGGGGCCAGCCCAGCAGGGCGGCGAGCATCTGGCCGGTCTGGTTGCAGTCGTCGTCGATGGCCTGCTTGCCCAGGATCACCAGCTGGGGCTGCTCCTTCTCGACCAGGGCCTTGAGCAGCTTGGCCACGGCCAGCGGCTGCAGTTCTTCGCTGGTTTCCACCAGGATGGCGCGGTCGGCGCCTATGGCCATGGCGGTGCGCAGGGTTTCCTGGCACTGCAGCACACCGCAGCTCACCGCAATGACTTCAGTGACCGCTCCTTTTTCTTTCAGGCGCACGGCTTCTTCGACGGCGATCTCGTCAAAGGGGTTCATGCTCATCTTGACGTTGGCGATGTCGACGCCGCTGCCGTCTGATTTGACGCGGACTTTCACGTTGTAGTCGACTACACGCTTGACGGGTACGAGGATTTTCATGATCAATTACCTTCCATTCCTAAATATTTTTTCGAGGTGCTCGGAATCTGTGTCTTGATCAAGCACCAGTAACAGTCACTTTGCGATCGAAAAACCCATCGCATCACGGCTGAACGTATTTGAAGGTGCCCATGGCCTTGGCAACGATGTCACCGGCCTCATCCTCGATGCGCGCTTCGCAAAAACACACCGATCGCCCGCCGCCCACCGCCGTGCCATAGGCCATCAGACGCCCGCGACCCGGCTTGAGGAAGCTGGTGGACATGTCGATGGTGACCACGGCCCGTTGAAAACCGGATTTGGAGAGTGCTGCGCTGGACATGACGACATCCAGCATGGTCATGATCACGCCGCCATGCGTGGCATGAAAGTTATTGGTCAATTCCGCCCGGGTCTCCAGCACCATCCGGGCCTGCCCTGCCTCGCAGAACTCCCGCTGCATGCCCAGCAAGCGGTTGAATGGAACCTTGGAAAACAAGGTCGATGTATCGACATCAGGCAAGGTCACTTCAGCATCCATCAAACACTCCTTCAACAAGCCGCAGCCCATTGGCTGACTCGCAATTGCTGGCGGCATTCGCTCACCATGCGTTCAATCAGTTCGGCACAGGCGGGGATGTCGTCGATCAAACCCACCACTTGGCCCGCTGCGATCACCCCACCGTCAGCGTCGCCCCGCGCCAGTGCGTCGCGCCCTCGCGCACCCGCGACCAGGTGGCGGATGTCTTCAAAGCTGCAGCCACCGGGCCGCCTCTCGGTCGCCAGTACCTCTTCGGAGATGGCGTTGCGCAGCACCCGGGTAGTGTTGTTCAGGGTGCGAAACATCAGCCGGGTGTCGTGCTCGCTGGCATCAACCAAAGCCTGCTTGATGTGCGCATGCACCGGGGCCTCTTGCGTGGCAAAAAAGCGCGTGCCCATGTTGATGCCTTCGGCTCCCAGCACCAGCGCAGCGGCCATGCCGCGCCCGTCGGCAATGCCGCCCGAGGCCACCACCGGAATCTTCAGTGCCCGCGCCGCCAGTGGAATCAGCACCAGGCCCGGCACATCGTCTTCACCCGGATGGCCGGCGCATTCAAAGCCGTCGATGCTGACGATATCGACGCCATTGCGCTCGGCCGACAGCGCGTGGCGTACCGTGGTGCATTTGTGCACGATGGTGATGCCGTGCTGCTTCATGCGGGCAATAAAGTCTTTCGGGCTGTTGCCTGCCGTCTCGACAATCTTCACGCCGCTGTCGATGATGGCCTGCAGGTAGTCGGCATAAGGCGGCGGCGAGATGCTGGGCAAGATGGTCAGGTTCACGCCAAAGGGTCGCTTCGTCATGGCCTGGGTGCGGGCGATCTCGCGCGCCAGATCGCTAGGGGTCGGTTGCGTGAGTGCGGTCACCATGCCCAGGCCGCCAGCATTGGAGACGGCCGCCGCGAGTTCGGCCTTGCCAACCCACTGCATGCCGCCCTGGATGATGGGGTAGCGTATGCCCAGAAGCTCGGTGACGCGGGTTTTCATGCCGTGGCCTCGCGCACCATGTTGCGGGCAATCACGATCTGCTGGATCTGGCTGGTGCCCTCGTACAGGCGGAAGATGCGCACGTCGCGGTAAAAGCGCTCTATGCTGTATTCGCTCAAATAGCCGGCGCCGCCAAAAATCTGCACCGCCCGGTCGGCCACGCGGCCACACATCTCGGAGGCAAACAGCTTGCAGCACGAAGCTTCGGTCGAGACCTCGCCGCCATCGTCGCGCTTGCGGGCGGCGTCCATCACCATGCAGCGGGCCGCATAGAGCTCGGTCTGGCTGTCGGCCAGCATGGCTTGCACCAGCTGGAAGCCGGCAATCGCCTGGCCGAACTGTTTGCGCTCGATCGCGTAGTTCAAGGCGTCCTTGAGCATGCGCTCGGCCACACCAACACACAACGCGGCAATGTGGATGCGGCCTTTTTCCAGCACCTTCATCGCGGTCTTGAAACCCTGCCCCTCCTTGCCGCCTATCAGCTGGCTGGCCGGCACCCGGCAGTTCTCGAAAATCACGTCAGCGATATGCGCGCCGCGCTGGCCCATCTTCTTGTCGATCTTGCCAATCGACAGGCCCGGCGTGCCGGCCTCGACGATGAAGGCCGAGACCCCGCCCGCGCCCTTGTTGGACGGATCGGTGCGCGCCATCAGCGTGAAGATGCCGGCCTGCGGCGCGTTGGTGATGTAGCGCTTGGTGCCGTTGACGATGTAGTGGTCGCCGTCGCCATCCGTTCCGCGAATGGCCGTGGTGCGCAGCGACGCGGCGTCCGAACCGGCATCGGGCTCGGTCAGCGCAAACGAGGCGATCAACTCGCCGGTGGCCAGCTTGGGCAGGTACTTGGCTTTTTGCTCAGGCGTGCCGTCGAACACAATGCCCTGCGAGCCAATACCCACCGAGGTCCCGATCAGCGAGCGGAAAGAAGGCGAGGTTTTGCCCAGCTCCATGATCACCAGCGCTTCTTCTTCCATGGTCAGCGCAAAGCCGCCGTATTCTTCGGGCACGGTCAGGCCGAACAGGCCCATCTCTTTCATCTCCTGCACGATGGCCGGTGGAATCTGGTCGGTTTCTTCCACAACGGCTTCTGCAGGCACCAGGCGTTCGCGCACGAAGCGGCTCACGGTGTCAAGCAAGGCGGTCATGGTTTGCGGGTCTCTGATCATGGGTTTTCCTTTTTACATATCTGCGCTCCTGCCCAGCCAGGCGGGGAACGATTTCATTCGGTTTTTTAAGTAAAATCAACCTCTAGCCCTTGGCTACATGGCGTTAGCAGCTATCTTTTTGAGAGCGATTTCTTCAACGTTCCGGTCACAGCGCTGCCGCCGTGCCCAGGACGGCCGTGGCCTGGCTGGACAAGGTTCCGCCGTTGCCATGCGCCAGCGCGGTCACCGCGCCGGCGATCTGCCGCTTGCCGCCTTCACCGCGCAGTTGGCGCACCGCCTCGATCAGCGCAAAGATGCCGTACATGCCGGGGTGCACACAGGACAGGCCGCCACCGTTGGTGTTGACCGGCAAATGCCCGCCGGGCGCAATGCCGCCGTTTTCGACAAAGCTGCCGGCCTCGCCTTTCTTGCAAAAACCCAGGTCTTCCAGGAACAGCAGGGTGTTGATGGTGAAGGCGTCATACAGCTGCACCACATCCATGTCTTTTGCAGACAGCCCCGCCATGGCGTAAGCCTCACGGCCGGACTGGCTGGCCGCGGTGACGGTCAGGTCGTGCATGGACGAGATCTGGCGATTCCACACGGCGGTGGCGTTGCCCAGCACATAGACCGGGGGCTTGGGCAGATCGCGGGCACGGTCGGCGCGCACCAGCACGTAGGCGCCGCCACCATCGGTGACGAGGCAGCAATCGCGCACCGTCAGCGGGTCGGAGATCATGCGGGCGGCCAGCACATCGTCAATGCTCAGCGGGTCGCGCATGAAGGCTTCAGGGTTGAGACCGGCCCACTTGCGCGCGGCCACCGCCACTTCGGCCAGCTGGCGGCGCGTGGTGCCGAATTCGTACATGTGACGCGAGGCCGCCAGCGCGTAAGACGACAGCGGCTGCATGGGATCGTAAGGCGCCTCGTAAGGTTGCGGGTCCATCCAGCGGCGGGCCGCGCCAATCTCGCGCCGGCCAAACTGCGCCGAACGCTGGGCGCTGCCATAACACACCAGCACCGCATTGCACTGGCCCGACTGCAGAGCCTGCATGGCCGGCAGTAGATGGGCAATGAAGCTGGAGCCGCCGATCATGGTGCTGTCGATGTAGCGCGGGCGCAAACCCAGGTACTCGACCACCGGCATGGCCCACATGGTGGCCGAGGCGCTGGCGGTGCACAGGCCGTCAATATCGCTCATCTTCAAACCGGCATCGGCCACGGCCGCGCGGGCGGAACGCGCCAGCAGCTCCATGTCGGTAAAACCCGGCGTTTCGCCGCAGCCAAAGGTGGCTATGCCGGCAATCGCCGCGCTGCCGCGCAAAGCTTTCAAGGAGGTGGTATCGCTCATTCTGCAACTCCCGCAGTGCTGGCAGCCAGCGGCACAGCATCAAACAGCACCAGGCCGTGCCCGTCGGTGACCTGCACCCGGGCCTGGACGCGCTGGCCAATTTTCAGCTCGATAGCTTTCACATTTTCAACGCGGCTCATCATGCGCACACCTTCATCCAGGTCAATCAGCGAGACGTTGTAGTCGCCGCCTGCATCGGCTTTTCGCCGAACGGTGGTCACGGCGTAGACCGTGCCGAGACCGGCAGGTGCGACCCAGCCGAGTTCGGCCGAGCCGCAATGCGGACAGCTTTCACGCGGGAAATACACATGTTTACCGCAATCGGCGCAGCGCTGGATCAGCAGGCGCCCCTCGTCGAGCGCCGCTTGGTAAATGCCCTGCACGCCGCTGGAGGCGGTTACAGGGATGGCTTGTTCTTGAGTCATCATGTGATCCTTCAGATCGGGTCCCAGCTGAACACGTCGCCGGAGCGGTCCAGCGCAAAAAAGCTGGCTTTGAGCGCGGGCAGCGCGTGGCTGGCCACGGTTTCGGGGCTCCAGCCTTCGGAACGGTGCACCGAGCGGACCGGACGCGGCTGGCTGATCAGGAAAATTTCGTTGTTGCGCACCGCAAAGATTTGGCCGTTGGCATCGCGCCCCGCTTCACTGGCCAGGCAGACCGCCAACGGTGCGATCTTGGCCGGCGTCATCTGCTTGATCCGATCAACGCGGGCCTGCTCGGCCGGCGTGTCGGTGGGGATGGCACCTATCATGCGGCTCCAGGCAAATGGTGCAATGCAGTTCGAGCGCACATTGAACTTGAGCATGTCCAGCGCAATCGACTTGGACAGCGCCACCACGCCGAGCTTGGCCGCCGAGTAGTTGGCCTGCCCAAAGTTGCCGATCAGGCCCGAGGTCGAGGTCATGTGAATGTAGTTGCCCGACTCCTGCGCCTTGAAATGCGGCGCGGCAGCGCGGCTGACGTGATAGGCGCCGTACAGATGCACCTTGATCACGGCGTCCCATTCGTCGTCGCCCATCTTGTGAAAGAAACGGTCGCGCAGAATGCCGGCGTTGTTGACGACGACGTCGATGCGGCCAAAGGTGTCGAGCGCGGTCTGGATGATGCGCCCGGCGCTGACAGCCTCGGATACGCTGTCGGTGTTGGCCACGGCCTCGCCACCCAGCGCCTTGATCTCATTGACCACCGCCTGGGCCGGCCCGGCGTCAACGCCCTCGCCCGCCACCGAAGCGCCAATATCGTTGACCACGACCCGGGCGCCCTCGCGCGCCATCGCCAGCGCGATATCGCGACCGATGCCGCCGCCAGCGCCTGTGACCACGACGACCTTGCCTTCTACCATGCCTGTGTTGTTGCTCATACGTATCTCCTTGTCTGATTGAAATGATGAAATAAGGCGTCAGGTGCGGGCCGGCCACTGGAACAGCGCCGGCTCCTTGTTGACAAACCGTTTTACCGCCGTGCGGTGATCTGCAGTACCCATGGCCAGCGCCTGGGCGTTGGCTTCCTGCTCCAGCAGCGCAGGCAGGTCCGCGCCCCAGCCTGCCAGCGTCCGCTTGATCAGGCTCACCGCCACCGGCGAAGCCTGGACAAAGCTCGCTGCCAGGGCCTGGGCGCGGGGCAGCAACCGGTCCGGCTCATGCAGCTCCATTGCAATACCCAGCTGCAGGGCCTCGGCCGCATCGATGTCGCGTGCCGACAGCATCAACTCCTTGGCCCGCTGCACGCCCACAATGCGCGGCAGGGTGTAAAAGGCACCACAGTCGGGCACCAGCCCCACGCGCATGAAGGACATGCAAAAGCGCGCGCGCGGCGTGGCCAGCACGAAATCGGCCACCAGCGCCAGGCTGAAGCCGGCGCCATAGGCCGCGCCGTCAACAGCAGCAATCACCGGCCGGTCCAGCGTCAGCAGGTCCTGCAGCCACTCGTGCAGATCCTGCAGCCGGTTGCGCCAGCCCTGGTTGTCCAGGCCCACGGTGGCAATGTTGCGCAAGTCGCCACCCGAGCAGAAATGGCCGTTGGCGCCGGTGATGACCAGGGCCCGAATATCCCGGTCACGCCGCACGGTGGCGACCACCTGGGCGATTTCCTCGCGCATGGCCGGATCCAGCGCGTTGCGCTTGGCCGGGTTATCCAGCGTCAGCGTCGCGACCTGTTCGCGGACGTCGAAACGGATGGTTTTGAACGTGTCGGTCATCGGTGTTTTCCTCGCATGTCAGTGGGTATCAGGGTGTCAGCGCGGCGCTCAGATCGCGGCCACCGGCGAGCGAACTGCCGCCGTCCACCGGGATCACGGCACCGGTCACAAACTGCGCATGGCGCGAGCTCAGAAACAGCGCCATGTCGGCAATCTCGGCCGTGGTGCCCATACGACCCAGCGGCACCGAGGCCACAAACTTCTGCATCGCCTCGGGCGTCGGTGCCAGGCGCCGCATGCCTTCGGTGTCATCAATTGGGCCCGGCACAATGGAATTGACGCGAATGCCTTCCGGCCCCCACTCCATCGCCAGCACGCGCGTGAGCATGTCCACACCGGCCTTGGCGGCGCACACATGCGCCTGGTACCGTGTCGGGTTGTAGGCTTGCGACGCCGAGATGCTGATGACCGACGCGCCCGGTTTGCGCAGAAACTGGTGCGCACCGCGCAGCACATGGAATGTACCGTTGAGGTCGATGTCGATCACGGTGCGAAAACCCTTGGCCGACATGCCCAGGGCCGGCGCGACGAAGTTGCCGGCAGCGCCGGACACCAGCACATCGAAATCGCCGATCGCCGCATGGGCCTGCGCCAGCGCGGCAGCGATGGCCTCGGCGTCGCGCACGTCGGCGCTGTAGCCTTCAATGCGCGCACCCGGCATAGCCAATGCCCGCAGTTCGGCCACCGCCCCGGCGACCCGTTCGGGTGAGCGGCTGGCAATGGCCACATTCGCACCACAGGCGGCAAAGGCCTTGGCGATGCCCAGATTGATACCGCTGCTGCCGCCGGCCACGAAGACGGAGCGGCCCTTGAAATCATTGATGTCCATGGAAGTCCTTGGTGTTAGTAAAGTGGGGGGTCAGGCTTTCGGGGCGGCAACACGCTGCGCCTGCTGCAGTTCGCGCCAGAGAATTTTCCCCGTGCCCGATTTGGGCAGGCTGTCCACGAACTCGACAATTCGCGGCGCCTTGTAGACCGCCATGCGCTGGCGGCCCCAGTCGATGATGTCCTGCTCCGAGACCTTGCCGCGCTGGCCGGGCTTGAGCACCACCAGCGCCTTGACGGTTTCACCGCGCTGTTCGTCATCGACCCCGATCACACAGGCTTCGTGGATGGCGGGATGCTCGTACATGGCGCTTTCCACCTCGGCTGGCCAGACCTTGAAGCCCGACGCGTTGATCATGCGTTTGAGCCGGTCGCGCATGAAGAAGTAACCTTCTTCATCGACATGGGCCAGATCGCCGGTACGGAAAAACCGCTTGCCATCCATCTCGAAAAACGCCGCACGGTTGGCCTCTTCGTTGTTCCAGTACCCGGTCATGAGCTGCGCGCCGTGAGTCACCAGTTCTCCCACCTCGCCCTGCGGCAGTTCCTGCTGCGTCAGCGGATCGACGATGCGCGAGTCGACGCCCTGCGTGGGCATGCCCAGACACTGGCGCTTGCCGCGCGAGAGCGGGTTGGCATGCAAAAAGGCGGCGGTCTCGCTCAGGCCATAAGCCTCGTTGTAAAACAGCTCAAACCGTTCGGCCAGCATGCTGGCCACGGCTTCGGGCATGGCGGCACCGCCGCCCGAGAGCAGGCACAGGCTGGACAGGTCGCGCTGCAGCGCCTCGGGCTGCGCAAAAAAATCGATCACCATGGCGGGCGGCGCGGTCCAGGCCGTGACCCGGTGGCGCTCGATCAGGCGCACCGCCGTCACCGGATTCCAGCGCGGCATCATGACGATGGTGGCGCCCAGCGTGACAGGCACGTTCATGCCGTTTTGCATGCCCAGCATGTGAAACAGCGGCGCCACGCAGAGGAACACCGACTCGACGTTGAGGTTCTTCCAGACCTGCGACGCCACGTTCGAGGCCAGCACGGTGGCGTGGGTGTGCATGCAGCCCTTGGGATGGCCGGTGGTGCCCGAGGTGTAAGGCAGCACCGCCAGGTCGTCGGGCATGCTGATGTCGACCGGCGGCCGCAGGTGCAGCGCCAGCGCCTCTTCAAAGCCGTGGCAGGCGCTGCCCGGCAGGGGCGCGCGGGCAGTGCGTACCCAGTCGGGCACCTCTTCGTCGGCTGGCGCCGTCAGGCTGTCGCTGTAGGCGTGCACCACCACGGCATCGAGACCGCCCGCTTCACTAGAGCCGATACACGCTGCCAGCTGCGGCAGCAGCTCCTGGGCGACAAAAGCCACCCGCGCCCCGCTGTCGGCGGCGTAATAACGAATTTCGGGCGCGGTGCTCATCGGGTTGACAGGCACCACCGCCGCGCCGGCACGCAACACGGCGTAATAGGCGATCACAAACTGCGGACAGTTTTGGCTCATGAGCAACACCCGGTCGCCGCGCTGAACGCCCAGCTGCTTGTGCAGGTAGCCGGCCATCGCATCGACTTTGGCCTTCAGCGCGGCATAACCGAGCACCGCACCGCAGTAGACGATGGCGGGCTTGTCCGGGTAACGCTGGGCCGCTACCTCCAGGTAATGGATCAGCGTCACCCGGGGCACCCGCAGGTCTTGCGGGATGCCCTTGGGCCAGAAGCGGTGATGAAGGGCTTGCATGTGTGTTGTCTCTTGTCTGGTTTGATGTCCGTGCCGCGGCGTTATATCGCTTGTGTGCGGAGCTCGCTAGCCGTCCATGCTGCGGGCAATGATTTCCTTCATCACCTCGTTGGCGCCACCGTAGATTTTGCTCACACGCACATCGGCGTACATGCGGGCAATCGGGTATTCCGTCATGTAGCCATAGCCGCCGTGCAACTGCAGGCACTCGTCGATGATCTGGCAGTTGGTCTGGGTGGTCCACCACTTGGCCATGGCAGCGGTGGGCACGTCCAGTTCGCCGCGCAAGAGGCGCTGGATGCAGTCGTCCACGAAGCTGCGCGCCACGGTCGCCTGGGTCTGGCATTCGGCCAGCTTGAAGCGGGTGTTCTGCATGGCCATCAGCGGCTTGCCGAACACCTCGCGCTGGCGCACATAGGCGGTGGTGTCGGCGATGGCTCGGTGCATGGTGGCGACGGCTCCCACGGCAATCAGCAAACGCTCCTGCGGCAACTGCTGCATCAGTTGCGCAAAGCCCCGCCCCTCTTCGCCGCCGAGAAGGTTGTCTACCGGCACGCGCATGCCGTCAAAAAACAGTTCAACCGTGTCAAGCGACTTCTGACCCAACTTTTCCAGAATGCGGCCACGCCGAAAGCCCTGCAACCCGTCGGTCTCGATCATCACCAGCGAGACGCCCTTGGCGCCAGCAATCGCATCGGTCTTGACCGCCACGCAAATCAGGTTGGCGTGGTAGCCATTGGTAATGAAGGTCTTGGAGCCATTGATAACATAGTCTTCACCGTCGCGCAGGGCGCTGGTCTTGATGCGCTGCAGATCGGTGCCGGCGCCAGGCTCGCTCATGGCAATCGCCGCCACCAGCTCGCCCGTGGCCATGCGCGGCAGCCAGCGCTGCTTTTGCGCGTCGCTTCCATAGGCCAGGATGTAGTGCGCCACGATGCCACTGTGTACGTTGTTGCTGAAGCCGGCCACCAGCGCGGCTGACTGCTCTTCGCAGATCACTGCCTCATGCAGGAAGCTGCCGCCGCCGCCGCCGTATTCCTCGGGAATGCTGGCGCACAGCAGGCCGGCCTGGCCGGCCTTGGTCCAGATCTCGCGGTCGGCATGGTGCTGCTCGGTCCAGCGCTGTTCGTGCGGCACGCATTCACGGTCGAAAAACCTGCGCGCCGTGTCACGCAGCAGCTCCAGATCGGAGTCCATCCACGGACGTTGTGCAGCGCTCATGGACGACCGCCTCCGCACACCAGCACCTGGCCGCTGACATAGTTGGATTCGGGAATGCAAAACATGTAGACCGCACCCGCCGCCTCCTCGGGCGTGCCGCCGCGACCGAGCGGAATCAGAGACTCGGCATTCTTGAGCACTTGCGGGTTCACACCCACCTTGATCTGCTGGCCAGCGATGTCGATTTTCGCGTCGGCGTCGGCTGCCGCTTCGGTCAGGCGCGTCATGATCAGGCCGAAAGCCACACTGTTGACGTTCACCTTGTAGCGACCCCATTCCTTGGCCAACGCCTTGGTCAGGCCATTGATGCCGGCCTTGGCTGCAGCATAGTTGGCCTGGCCTGCGTTGCCATACACGCCCGACGTCGACGAAATATTGACGACCTTGCGGAATACCACCTCGCCGGCCTCGGCCTCTTTCTTGGCCGCATCGCGGATGAAGCCGGAGGCGGCCCGCAGGATGCGGAAAGGCGCCGTCAAATGAACCTGCAGCATGGCCTCCCACTGCTCGTCACTCATTTTCTGGACCACGTTGTCCCAGGTATAGCCGGCGTTATTGACAATGATGTCGATGCCACCGAAGCTCTGCAGCGCCTGGGCCACGAAGCGGTCACCAAAGTCCGCCTCGGTCACGCTGCCTACGCAGGCCACCGCCTGGCCGCCACGCGCCACGATGTCCGCCACGGTTTGGGTTGCGGGTTCGGCATCCAGGTCATTGATAACCACGCGCGCGCCTTCGCTGGCGAGCTTGAGTGCGATTTCACGGCCGATGCCACGGCCCGAGCCGGAGACCAGGGCCACTTTGCCTTCGAGTTTGCGAGTCATTTTGTATTCCTTCTAAATGTCATGGCAGGGCGATCACAGCTTCGCCCGTGAGCTTGGTCTGACCGTCCTGGTTGGCGCTGGACAGCTCCACGCGCAGGCAGCGCTGGCCGTTTCGCTCGAATTTTTCGACCACTTTGCCGGCGCAGGAAATGCGCTCGCCGACCTGGGTGATGGCCGCGAAGCGAACGCTGTAGTCGCGGATGGCGGTCTGCGGCACCCAACGGGTCAGCACCTGGCCGAGCCAGGCCATGGACAGCATGCCGTGGGCGAACACATCAGGCATGCCAGCGGCCTTCGCAAAGTCGGTGTCCACATGGACGGGGTTGTGGTCACCCGAGGCGCCGCAGTACAACGCCAGGGTCAGGCGGGAGACGGGTGGCATTTCGAACGATGGCAGGGCATCGCCCACCTGGATGCTGTCGAAATTCAGTGCAGCGGCAGTCATGTCAGCCCCCCCTTTGCGTTGCGGATCACGGTGACGCAGCGCAGCTCGGCCACCAGTTCGTGGCGCTGGTTGGTCACGCGCGTCTTGCGCACGACGAATTCCAGCGCGCCGCCCTTTTTGTCATAAATGTCGGCTATGCGCTGCTCGAAGGTCAGCGTGTCGCCCGCATAGGCCATGGCATGGTAGGTAAAGCCCTGCTCGCCATGCAGCAGGCTGCGGTAGTCCATGCCCAGCAGGTTGCGGATGGCAGCGGGGTCAGGCGACTCCATCTCCAGGCAGAACAGAAAGGTTGGCGGCACCGGCAGGCCTGGATGGCCTGCAGCGCGGGCGGCCGCTTCGTCGCTGTAGATGGGATCGGTCTGGCCGGTTGCCTTGGCAAAAAAGCGCAGACGGCCAGCCTCCACCGTCGCACTGAAGGCGGGCATGGTGTGCCCAATGAAACCTTTGTCAATCATGGCATGCCTCGTCAAACTGCCTGGTACAGCGTGACCACGCAAGCGCCACCCAGTCCCAGGTTGTGCTGCAGTGCCAGTCGCGCGCCTTCCACCTGGCGCTGGCCCGCCTGGCCGCGCAACTGCCACACCAGTTCGGAACACTGGGCCAGCCCGGTGGCGCCCAGCGGATGCCCCTTGGACAGCAGGCCACCCGAAGGATTGGTGACGATGCGGCCGCCATAGGTGTTGTCGCCGTCCAGAATGAACTTTTCGGCCGTGCCTTCGGGCGTCAGGCCCAGACCTTCGTAGGTGATCAGTTCGTTGGCCGTGAAGCAGTCGTGCAACTCCACCACATCCAGATCTTCCGGGCCGATGCCGGCAGCCTCGTACACCTGCTTGGCCGCGGCGGCGGTCATGTCGTAGCCCACCAGCTTGCGCATGTCGTCGCTCTCGAACGTGCTGGGAGTATCCGTGGTCATGGCCTGGGCCGCAATCACCACGCGCATGTCCAGGTTGTGCTTTTTGGCAAAGTCGGCCGAGCACACGATGGCCGCCGCCGCGCCGCAGGTCGGCGGGCAGCACTGGTAGCGCGTGAGGGGGTCGAACACGCTGGGCGAAGCCATCACCTCGTCGAGCGTCAGGGTCTGGCGAAACACCGCCAGCGGGTTGCGCGCGGCATGCTGGCGTGCCTTGACCGAGATGCGGCCAAAGGTGTCTGGCCGGATGCCGTACTGCTTCATGTAATCGCGCCCTGCGCCGCCGAAGAACTGGGCCGCGCGCGGCGTGTCGGGCAGGTAGCCCTGGTGCGCCGTCATGCTCTCGGCAAAACGGGCCATGGGCGAAGGTCGGTCTTCATAGGCGCCCTTGAGCGCGCCCGCCACCATCTGCTCGAAGCCCAGGGCAATCGCGCACTCGACCATGCCGCTTTCCACCGCCTGGCGCGCCAGGAACAACGCGCTCGATCCCGTGGAACAGTTGTTGTTGAGGTTGAACACCGGGATGCCGGTCAAGCCCACGCCGTAGATGGCGGCCTGGCCGGCGGTGGAGTCGCCATAGACATAACCCACATAGGCCTGCTGCACATCGGCGTAGTTCACACCGGCATCGTCGAGCGCCAGCTTGGCGGCACGGGAACCCATCACGGTGTAAGGGTCGCTGGCACCCGGCTTGGTGAAGGGAATCATGCCGACGCCGACGACGTGAACGGCTCTTTTCATCTGGGTCATGGGAGACTTTCCTGGTTGCAGTTAAATAGGGATGGATGCCGCTCGCTCAGTCGATCGAAATACGAGCGTCCTTGACGATCCTGGTCCACATCGGCATATCGCGCGCCATGACACCAGCCAGCTCTTCAGGCGTACCGCCCACCGGACGCAACCCCATGGCCGTCAGGCGGCCACTGAGCTCGGGTGAACGCACGATCCGGCGAATCTCGGCCGAGAGCTTGTCCACGATGGGCTTGGGCGTACCGGCCGCCACAAAAGCGCCAAACCAGCCATTGGACTCAAAGCCGCTGTAGCCGAGCTCCGCGAAAGTTGGCACATCAGGCACCGCCGGGTGACGCTGCATGCCGGTAATGGCCAGAATGCGGAACTTGTCGGACTTAAGGTATGGATTGGCCGACGACACATCAATGAAGGCCGAGGCCAGTTGCCCGCCCAGCACATCGTTAACCAGAGGTGCCGCGCCCTTGTAGGGGACGGCAACCAGGTCCACGCCCGCCTTCATCTTCAGCAACTCGCCATGCATGTGCGATGAAGTGCCGTTGCCATAGTTGCCGTAGTTGTATTTCCCGGAATTGCCTTTGGCCAGGGCCACAAATTCCGGCAGCGACTTTGCAGCTGCCTCGCGCGGCACCACAAACAGGTCCGCGGACAAGGCCAGCTGCGACACCGGCGCGAAGTCCTTCACCACGTCATAGGGCAGCTTGGCATACAGCGCGGGCGTCTGGATCATCGCGGTGATGCCGATCAACACCGTATAGCCATCCGGCGCCGACTTGGCCACGATGTCGTTGCCGGTGATCCCGCTGGCGCCCGGCTTGTTCTCCACCACCACGGGAACACCCCAAGCCTGGTTGAGCTGCGTGCCGATGGCGCGGCCAATGAAGTCGGCACCGCCACCCGCCGGGTAAGGCACCACGACACGGATCGGCTTGCTGGGATAGCCATTCACAGAGACGGCAGCCTGTGCCTGCACGGCTACAGGCGCCGCACCTATCGCTGCGGCCAGCGTGGCGCCAAGAGCCAGTTGCAGGGTGGTACGGCGGAAAGGATTCATGCTTTGTCTCCGGTTATTCGTAAGAATGAAAACGCTGCGGCAACAGCGCCTCGGCAATGTGGCCATGGGCTCTAGTGTGGAAGGATCAAGGTGCCGCGCCAATCGCCGTTTGGCACAAAATGATTGGCAAAAATGTTCAATTCACCCGTTGGCTGCGGCCTTGCCAGACCGGCTCGCGCAAACGGCTCTTGAGCACCTTGCCGGCGGCCGAAAGCGGCAGCGCCTCCATGAAGTCCACCGTCTTCGGGCACTTGTACCCAGCCAGCCGCGTGCGGCAGTGATCACGCAGTGCCTGTTCATCGGCTTGACACCCTGGACGCAACACCACCACGGCGTGCACGGCCTCGCCCCACTGCCCGCTCGGCACGCCAATCACCGCGCAGCTGGCCATCGCCGCCGGTCTGGTGACGGCTCTTTTGATGGGATTCACAGAAGTTCCTTGGGGGTGGGATTGTCAAGAATGGGGCGGTGTCTCCGCGCGCACAATCTGTGCGCCTGCAAAGCCAAACTCGCCAAGCACCGTCTCGGTGTGCTGTCCCAGTGCCGGCGCCTCGCCGGGCGGGGGTTGCGTGCCGCTCTGGCCGGGGAATCCCGGCCAAGGCAGTTCGCCCAGGCCCGGCTGCGCCAGGGACGTGAAAAGTCCGGTATGCAGGGCTTGCGGGTTGTTGCGCAGATCACGAGGATGGCCGATGCGACCAAACAAGATGTCTTGCGCAGTCAGCAAGGCCTCCCAGTGTTCGGTCGTCCTCGCCATCAGTATTTGCGCGACGCGTTGATTCAGCTCCTCGGCGCGAGGCATACGGCCGGCGCCAGTTCGCAGCCCAGCGTCGGCCAGCCAGTCGTCACAACCCAGCAGGCGGGCCAGACGTTGGAACATGGCATCGTTCAGCATGCTGACGTAGAGCATGCCGTCAGCTGTGTCGAACAGGCCGGTAGGCGCGTTGAACACAGCGGACTCATCACCGGGAAACATGGCGTCATCCATGATCAAGTATGACTGCAGCGCGGTGCTTGCCTGCAGCATGGAGACTTGGACATGCCGCCCGCGGCCCGTGCGGGCCACGCGGAAGAGCGCCGAGGCAGCGTTCTGCGCGGCGTAGAGTCCGGTGGACACATCGACCAGGAAAAAGCCGATGCGCCGCGGCCGCCCCGTGCTGTCCCGGTTGACGTGCATCAGGCCGCTGATAGCCTGCATGGTGGTGTCCAGCGCCGGCAAGCCGGCCAACGGACCCTCGCTGCCGAAGCCGGATATGGAGACGTAAACCAGCCTCGGGTTGGTCTGCGCGAGGTCGGCATAGCCGACCCCCATGCGCTCGGCCACGCCGGGGCGAAAGTTCTGAATGACTACGTCGGCCTTGTCCGCAAGACCGCGCAGGGCGGCGCGCCCCTCGGCCGTGCGCGTGTCGAGCACGACGCTTTCCTTGCCCGCGTTGTAGGCAATGGAAATGGCTGTCTGCCCTGCGCGTGACCGGCCCATCTGGCGACCCCAGTCGCCAAAGGGCGGCTCGACCTTGATGACGCGCGCGCCCTGCTGGCGCAGTAGCATGCCGCAGTAGGGCCCAGCAATGCCCTGGCTCAGGTCGAGTACGGTCAGGCCCTCCAACGCAGGCTCGTCGTGGCGGCCACTGATATCGTTTGTCATGCGACCAAAGACCTCAGAAATGCGGCATTGACCTGCATAATTTCGTGTATGAGGGCTATGAATTGCTGCATGTGCATGCTTGTCTCCAAGTAGTTGAATGAATCCGTCGCGTTGAATCTGGCTATCGCCATGGCGTGGCCTACAGGTCCAATATGACCTTGCCAACGGCACGCCGTGACATGGTGGTTTCAATGGCTTCTTTCCATTGGGAAAGCGCAAAGTGCTGCGTCATCGGCGGTAGCATGCTGCCGTTGGCCAAGGCGTCGAGCAGCCGGGCAATGACGCCTTGCACCTGGGGCGCGTAACGCTTGCGCTCGTCGGTCAGGCCCCATCCAATGTAATAGCCGTAGTTGAAGCCGATCAGTGACACGTTCTTGACCAGCAGCAGGTTGGCCGCCGCGTTGGGAATGCGCCCGCTGGCAAAGCCGATGACCAGCATGCGGGCTTCGGGGGCGGTGCAGCGCAGCGACGCATCAAACAAGTCCCCGCCCACCGGGTCAAACACCACATCCACACCGCCCTTGGGGCACAGCGCCTTGACCGATGCCGCCAGGGCTTCAGCATCAGACGGCAACGCATGGTGGGCGCCGTTGTGCAAGGCTGCGACGCGCTTGGCTTCAGTGCTGGCGGTGGCGATGACCTGTGCGCCCATCAGGCGGCCAATTTGCACCGCTGCCATGCCCAGTGCGCCACTCGCGCCATGCACCAACAAGGTGTCGCCTGGCTGCAGGTGGGCGCGCCACTCCAGTGCCGCCCAGGCCGTGCCGTAGGTGATTGGCAGGGCAGCAGCGTCGGCCAGGTTCAGCGCTTCGGGCAACGGGTAGACGGTTTCGGCAGTGGTGACTACTTCTTCGCCAAAGGCTCCCCAGTCCAGCGCGGCCATCACGCGCTGCCCGGGATAAAGCCGAGTGACATCAGGTGCCACTTCGATGATCTCACCCGAGGCTTCGGTGCCCGGTGTGAAAGGCAGCGGCGGTTTGCGCTGATATTTTCCGGACACAAACAGGCTGACGGCAAAACCCACCCCTGCGTGACGGACGCGGATGCGCACCTGCCCTGGGGCCAGCGGTATTCGTTGCACCCGCTGCAGGGCCAGCTCGCGCCAGTGCCCCCAGTGTGTGCAGACCAGTGCTTCAAAATCGTCCATGTTGCGTCCTCCGTCATTCGCCTTTGATGCCGAGCTGCTTGATCACCCGCGACCACTTCTCGTAGTCGTTCCTCAGCACGGTGGCAAATTCCTCGGGCGTATTGCCGATGGGAACCAGGTTCAAATCCCGCAGGCGCTTGGCAATCTCGGGCGTTCTGACAATGCGGGCGATTTCACGCGACAACGCATCGCTGCGTGCCTTGGGCGTACCGGCGGGAAATAGCATGCCCATCCAGGCATCCGGCTCAAACCCCTTGTAGCCGGATTCGAGGAAGGTCGGCACATTGGGCAGCATGCTGGAGCGCTTGTCGCCGGTGATGGCCACGGGAATCAGCCTGCCCGCCTTCAGCATCGGCATGGCCGTGCCGACGGCAATCAGCCCGATCTTGACGTGCCCTGCGACCAGGTCTGTGGCCAGCGGGGCGCCGCCCTTGTAGGCGATATGCTCCATCTCCAGGCCTGCTTCACGCTTGAGCAACTCGCCCAGGATGTGCCCCGTGGTGCCCATGCCGTAGGACCCGTACGAATGTTTGCCAGGGTTGGCCTTAACCAGGGCCACGATGTCCGGCAGCGTCCTGGCCGGGAAATCGGGTGATACCGCGACAATAACGGAGGACAACGCAATTTCGCTTACCGGCTCAAAGTCCCTGATCGGGTCGTAGCTTGTCTGGGGGTACAGCGAGGGGTTCTGCACATGCGCCGTGAAGGTCAGCAACGCCGTATAGCCGTCTTTGGGGGCGCGTGCGACAAATTTGGTGCCGATGGTGGTTCCCGCGCCTGGCTTGTTCTCCACGATCACCGCCTGGCCCCAGGTCTTGGTCAACTCCTGGCCAATCAGGCGGGCCACCGCATCGTTCACATTGCCCGCCGCTGAGGGGACGATGATGGTGATAGGGCGTGACGGGTAGGTGTCAGCGTCTGCAGCCATGGCGCTAGGGGCTGCCCACGCCATGGCAGCAGCGGCTGCAAAGGTTCGCCGACGCAGGCCGCGTCCTGATGTGTTTGTTCGCATGGTTGTCTCCTGTTGAATACTTCTAGGCCTCACTCTGTCTGGCGGTGAGTGCCTTGGGTTCAGTTTAGGGCGGCTATGGCGGTGGGGTGATTCCGCTGGTGGCGCAGGTGATTCCTTGCGGGCTCTGGAGTTAAGCTCTAAAGTTACATTAGGTTCAGCCATTCACGTGAGAATCGGAGACAGCATGCGGCTTGAAGATTTGAATGTTTTCCAGAGCGTGGCCCAGTATGGTGGCCTGCACCGGGCTGCTGACGCCCTGGGGCAGACCCAGTCTGCGCTCTCCAAAACGCTGGCACGACTGGAGCGTGAGGTGGGCATGCAGCTGTTTGAGCGGACGCCGCGCGGCGTCTTGCTCACCAAGCCCGGCCAGACGCTGCTGCAGCACGCGGGGAAGGTCCTGCTGGCCGTCAAGGACATGGAAAGCGAGCTGGTCGACCAGCGAGTAGCCAAGTCCGGCGTGGTCCGCGTGGGAGCGTTGCCGTACTTTGTGCCCTCGCTGCTCTCGCCGCTGCTGGCCAAATTCTTGGTCAATCGCCCGCTGGCCACGTTTTCGATAGAAACCCATTTGAGCGCCCGGTTAGTGGCTTTGCTGCAGGGCGGCGAAGTAGATCTGATTCTGGCGGCCAAGCCTAAGCCTAGCATCTGGCCCGATGACTTGGCTCACCTGCCGCTGGGGCCACTAACCTTGCAGATTGTGGCCCGCACCCACCATCCCCGCCGAGCCGATTTCAAGACACTGGCTGACCTCGCCGATGAACGCTGGGCCATGCCTGCGGCATCGCTGTACTTGCGGCAGTGGCTGGAAGAACGCTTCACATCTATCGGCCTGCATGCACCCAGGTTGGCTGTGGAAAGCACGTCTTCACCCGTCGCCTTTTCCCAGTTGTTGCGCTACTCCGACCTGCTGGGCATCATGCCGACGCGCATCCTGCAACAGGCGGAAGGCCAGGGGCTGGAAGCCATAGAGGGTCCGGGCATGTCATGGCAGCACGAACTCGCGATCATCTGGCGCCGGGACGGCTACCTGTCGCCCATCTGCCGGGATTTTCGGGATGCGGCAGTGCAGTGGTGCCAGGATGAGGGCGCTTGATCTGCCCGGCCAGGACTCAACGGGAAGAGCTCGATCTCCGCCAATATGCGATGCCTCCACCGCCATACTGGCCCATGCCAACCAAGTGCAACAAACGTACGAAACTCCCCTTGCCGCCGCGTGAAAAATCGGTTGACAGAAACGATCAGGATGCGGCTGATGACAGATGGGTCTGCCGATACACGCCCGGCGACAGCCCGGTCCAGCCCTTGAAAGCGCGGTGAAAGGTACTGGCTTCGGAAAACCCGAGCCGGTTGGCGATGTCGGGCAGCGTGAGTTCGGGCCGGGCGAGGTACTCGATGGCCACATCGCGACGCAGGTCATCCTTGATCGCCTGATAACCCTGCCCTTCGTCGCGCAAGCGGCGGCGCAACGTCTGCGGCGTCATGGCCAAGGACTGCCCCACCACCTCCAGCGACGGCAACTCCTCGGCCAGGGAGCGCCGCAACAAACGGCGGATGCGCTCCGTCAGGCTGGTCTGGTCACGGTATTTGACCAGCAGGCTGGCGGGTGCCTGCCGCAGGAACTCGACCAGGCTTTGTGGGTTTTGCACGACCGGCAAATCCAGCCAGCGCGCATCGAAACGGAAACCGACCCAGTCCCGCTCGTAGTGCACGGGCGCCTGGAACAGACGCTCCGCATCCGTGGCGTAGCGTGCAACGCCTTCAGGGTAGATAACGTCCAGCAGCGGAATCCGGCGCGCCACCAGCCAGGAGGCCAGACCATAAGTAAAAAAACAGAAGGAACGCTCGGCATAGTCGAGCATGGGGTTGCGCTCGCCACGGGATACCAGTCGAACCGATACCACACCCTGGTTCACGCTCAGACGGGGTACGAAATCGTCCAGCATCAGGTGATAGAACTGAAAGCCGGTGCGCAGTGCCTCGCCCAGCGTCCGGCAATGCACCAGCAGGCGACACGACTGCACGAAACTGCCCAGCTTGAGCGGGCGGCTGCACAGGCCCCAGAGTTCGTCCTGGGTCACGCGACGCAACACGAGGATCAGCGCGGCGTACTGCCCCTGCGTCACGCGTGACAGCGGCGAGTCGAGCAAGGCCGGTGAAATTTCCGCACGTCGCAAAATAGCGTTGACGTTCCGCCCGCGCTGAACCACCCCCTGCAGAATCTGGATGACCTGCGCAATGGGAATGGTGTGGTGGGTGATGGGCGCCAACATCAAGCCAGTTTAGTGTGTTGCGGTACGGCGTGAGTGCCCCATGGGCCAACTCGACTCAGGCGACGGCGCCCTGACTGTGCAGGGCGTCCACCTCGCCCGCGGTGTAACCCGCCTGGCGCAGGATCTCATCCGTGTGCTGCCCCGGGCCAGGGGCGGGGTGTCGCACGGAAAACTTGAAGCCGGTCATTTTGACCGGACAGGCCAATTGCACGAACCGCTGGCCGGACCCAGTGATCCCAGGCACCACCATCTCGCGCGCCAGGAACTGCTCGTTTGCCAGGGTTTCTTCCAGCTTGAGCACGGGTGTGACGCAACAGTCGGAGCCGCGCAACTTGTCAATCCAATAGGCCAGCGGCCGGGCGCCAACCAGCGCCGTGAGTTCCGCGCGCACCTTCTCGGCTTGCGCAGGCGCGATGGGGTGATGATGCGGCTGGAGGTCGGGGCGTTCGATCAAGTCGCAGAAGGTGTCCCAGAATTTTCGTTCCAGCGCACCGACGGCCACAAAACGGCCGTCAGCCGTCTCATACATGGCGTAACACGGCAGTGCGCCGGTCAGCTTGGCGCCGCCAGCGGGCTCGGTCCGGCCGTGCGCGTTGAGCGCCGCCAGCGGCAGCACCGCATGCGCCAGCAGGCCGTCGGCAATGGCCACGTCGACGTGGCGGCCGGCGCCGGTTCGCGCGGCGTCGAACAGCGCGGCGAGAATGCCCATCACCGCTGTCATGGAGCCACCCAACAGGTCCGCCACCGGCACATTGGACAGGGCCAGCGACTGCGCGTCGCTGCCCATCTGGTCGGCCATGCCCGCGAACGCGCTGTAGTTGACGTCATGCCCCGGGGCATCCCGGTACGGGCCGGTCTGGCCGTAGCCGCTCAGGCTGCAATAAACAATACGCGGGTTGATGCGCGCAACCGCGGAATAACCCACGCCAAGCCGCTCCATCACACCGGGGCGAAAGCCCTCCACCAGCACGTCGGCCTGCTCGCACAGGCGCAGCAACGCGGCCACGCCGGCTGGCTGTTTGAGGTCGATGCGGATGGCGCGCTTGTTGCGGTTGACCAGGGTGCGCACTGCCTCGGCGGCATAGTCCCCTGCGCCGGTGTCCTCCACCTTGATCACGTCCGCACCCAGGTCGCCCAGGTGCAGGGTGCTCATGGGTCCCGGCAGCAGGCGGGTCAGGTCCAGCACACGCACGCCCTGCAGGGGCGCGCCGCGGGCGGCGGAGATCGGGGCCGGGGAAGGAGAAGACTCGGGCATGAACAGCTTTCGTGGAGTGCGCGCCAGTCTAGGCAAGCTATCCTCCCGCAGCAATGGCGAAAGTGTTCAATCTGATTGACCAGAAAGATCAGGAGACCGGCAAGACTGTCATGGCATGCCGTCGTCACACGGGGCGCCGGTCAATGCAACCTGCCAATTCAGCGCCAAGACTTTTGAAATTACGGAGGCTCAATCACACCTCCTTGGTCTCGCCTTCTTCGTTCTCCCATTACGCATTCACTACGGCGCATGACAAAGACTTAACCAGTATCGAAGGCTTGACGTGCTTTGCGTTAGCATGGCGCCATGCAATTTGATCTGACGGACCTGAGGCTTTTTGTACTGACCGCTGACGAAGGCAACATGACGCGTGCCGCAGAGCGCCAGCACCTGTCGCTGGCCGCGGCCAGCGCGCGCATCAAGTCACTCGAAGCCCAGTCCGGCTTGAGCCTGTTTTACCGCGAGGCCAGAGGCGTTCGCCTGACGCCGCCCGGTGAGGCTTTTTTATTCCATGCGCGCGGCGTGCTGCGCCAGACCGAGCAGCTACGCGCTGACCTGCACGAATATGGCGGTGGTTTGCGGGGGCATTTGCGGGTGTTTGCCAACACTACGGCCGTGACGGATTTTTTACCCGAAATATTGCCCGGCTTCCTCAATAGCAATCCGAACATCAATATCGACCTGCAGGAAAAACCGAACGCGGAAATTGCGCGCGGCGTGCTCGACGGCCGCGCCGACATCGGCATCGTCGCCGGCAAGGTCGACACGCTGGGCCTGCAGGCGATTCACTTCAGCACCGACCGCCTGGTGCTGGCCACCGCAAAAAACCACCGGTTTGCGCGCCGCAAAAAAATTGCCTTTGCCGAAACGCTGGACGAAGACGCTGTCGGCATGCAGTACGGCAGCACGCTGCAAACCTTTCTGGCGCAGGTGGTCGAAAGCCTGGGCAAGCCGCTGAAGCTGCGCATCCAGCTCTCCAGCTTTGATGCGATGTGCCGCATGATTGGCGCCGGTGTCGGGGTCGGCATCGTTCCGGAGTCCGCGGCGCGGCGGAACCAGGCCAGCATGGGCATAGCGCTGATCGAGCTGACCGATGCCTGGAGCGTGCGCGAGCGTTTCATCCTGGTACGCGACCGCAAAGCGCTGCCGCGCTACGCCGAGTCGTTGATTGAAACGCTGTGTGCCCACTACCAACAACCCACGACTCCCACGATTCCCAAAAGCCCGTGACGTAAAACACACCCCAGGTTCTGGTGGGACGTCATCAAAACCGGCCAAGCCCGCCGCGCCAAGGATGGGCGCATTCAGGCCGCCCTTACCGAAACACCGCAAATGGCGCTCGGTACTTACCCCGTAGTCCATGGAAGACTAAAGAACGTAACACGATCTTCCAATAAAAGAACGGTCGTTCTTTTTTATAACTCAGGAGTAAATGGATGAGACAAATCAGGTTCCAACTGGCTGCGCTGAGCGCTGCCGCCTTGCTCGTTGCCTGCGGCGGCGGCGACTCTTCGACGGCCAATCCGACCATCACGGGTCTGGCGGCCACCGGCGCTGCGCTCGCCAATGCCAACCTGACGGCCAAATGCGCGACGGGCGCGCCGGTGTCTGGCAAGACCGGCGCAGACGGAACCTTTTCTCTCGAACTGAGTGGTGGCCAGGCCACACCCTGCCTGCTGCAAGTGAGCAACGGCACGGTGACCCTGCACGGTTTCGCCACGCAGGCGGGACACATCAATATCACGCCGCTGACCGACCTGGTGGTCAGCAAGGCGCTGGGCGCCAATGCCGCCACGGCATTTGGCAGTTTCGACGCGGCCGGAGGCAGCACCATCAAGGCCGCACTGGACGCCGCCAAGCTCTATGTGAAAGCCGAGGTGGCGGCCGTGACCGGCAGCGCTCCGTCGGGCGACCTGCTCACCGGCGTCTTCAAGGTCGGCGATCTGGACGACAAGGTGCTCGACGCCCTGAACGCCGCGCTGGCTCAGGCGGGCATGACGCTCAATGACCTGCGCCTGAGCGCCTTTTCGGGCACGCCGTTTCTCGCGGCCCTGGCACGCGACTCGCTGGTAGAGCCGGCCGCCGTGGTAGCCACCCTCACAACCGCCCAGATCGACGGGGGAACCGCAGCCAGCGGCCTGCAGACTCTCACGCGCAAGGCCAAATGCGATGTCAAGGTGGTGGCGCTCAACTACAACACCGTGGGCGTCAAGGGCGAAAAAACCAACGCATCGGGCGTCATGCTGGTGCCGGCCGGCACCTGTACCGCAGCCGCCGGGCTGGTGGCCTACGCCAAGGGCACCGATGTCCAGAAGCCCCGCACCCTGGTCAACCCGGCCGACGGGGAAACCTCCCTGCTGGCCGCCATGTACGCCGCCCAGGGCTATGCCGTGGTCGCGACCGACTACCTCGGCTTCGCTAAATCGGTCTACACCTACCACCCTTACCTGCACGCCGATTCGGAGGCGACCTCGGTGATCGACTCGATCCGGGCCGCACGCAAGGCGGGCGCAGCGCTGGGCGCATCGCTGGCAACCGCAATCCTGAACCGACGCAACGGTCAAGGTGCCGTGGGCAGACGCTTACGACGAACCGGCATCCTCACACCCGTATTCGATATTGTTCGAGAAAAATGGACAGGCGCAGGCCGCACCTATGAAAACCGAGCCCTGGGGCCTGGTTGGCGACGAGGCTGTCCGGGCACTGTGGGCTCTATGCAGTGAGAGGGCCATCGATCAAGAAGCCGTGCTGGAGCCCGACATTCTGAGATTGGGTGTCGGTGCCTACTAACGGATGGACTCATTGAGCCTGCTTACGTGCGTCTTACCCATATTCGACAATTGCGCAAATGGACTATGTTCGACAGCCGCATCACTGCGGCTGATTACTCCTATATCGCAGCAGGGGGACACTGAAAACACCAACATCAAACGATCATTTCTTGATCATCACGAATAATCCGGCTCGGCCTCAATAGACTTACTACGTTGCCGCTGTCCTCCGGGTTAGAGGACATCAACAGCGTCTCCAGCAGACTTGGTTGCACGCGCATTTCACGCGCTACAGCAGACTGCGGTACGCCAAAGTGCTCCTTCATTACCTTCAAGCTTTCGGTGATGACCTCAGGCTCTTCATTCGCAATCAGATGGTCCTCAGACTCCTGTATGGCTTCACCATGGCGATTGAGCCCGATGTACCCTGCCCTAGCCTGGTCATCCGAAAACACCCCAAGCTGCCGACCTCGGAAAATAATCGCCGCCTTTGACACACCCCAACGCAACTTCAATTCGGACAGGCCTGGCCAGTTGAGACGCGTGCCACGGATGGCCAGTTGGCATTCACTGGTGAACGTGCTTCGTGGCATCAACAGCGCACTGGCGAAACGGTTTGCCTGTGTCTCAGTCAAGCGGTCCCCAGTCATGACGCCGATGTGCAGCGAAAAGTGTCCCAACTCGTGAGCAATGCCAAACCGCTCGCGACATGCCGAACGACCGGAGCTGTTCAAAGCAATCAACGGCCGCTTCGTCGCGAAGGACACAGCATCGATTTCAGGTGCCAGGCCATACACCTTCATCACGACAGCACCTGCGTTCTCCGCGATGCGTGTGACATTGCTCAACGGTCCAAGGCCAAGAGCAAAGAGTGAACGGAACTTCTCCGCTGCGTGTTCGATCATCTCAGCCGATCCGGGATCGGCCTCACCAACTTGGTAGTGCGGTAACTCGACATGTTCATCCAGCACCCCGACCAAGCGCTTGAGCATTTCGCCCCGCGCCCGTGCGACCTGGCGCAAGGCAACCTTGGTGGTCAGTTGCCGACGGAAATGACACTGTTCGTCAGCTATCGGAAGTAGATCGATGTGATAGAAAAATTCCGGAAGGACTTCCAGCTCTTTTGCCAGCGCGTTCTCAAGCTGATCGGAAACCGATTCGGCGCCTGTTTCAACACGACTCAGGAACTGCTTCGACACACCAACCAGCTCCCCCAGCTCTGTCAGCGACAGGTCATGGAAGAGGCGAATGAGTCGAAGGTTGGTTCCAATGAAGTCGCTCATTGCACCGCTTCGGATGCGGCATCGCCTTCGTCGCGCCGCTTCGGAGCCACTTGTGGCTTCGCGACTTGGACGGGTTGAGCCAAAGACTGTTGACTTTCCAGCCGCAGGACGCGTACAGCATTCGATATCCAACGGCATGCGACTTCACCACTGGGCGTGAAGCCAAGGAACTCGACCCGGGGTTCGGCGGCACCGTTCTGACCACGATCAATGATGAAGCAGAAGCGGCCAGGCTCTCCCTTGGCAGCAAACTCGAGGAAATCCATCTGATAGCGATTGACCGTCAAAACGGCGTCCTTCGAAGGGTTCGATGGATCGTCGTTGCTGAACCTGCAGGGCACGCCACCGATGGTGAAGACGATGTCGTTGCTGCCATTCGATAGGCCTAGCCACCCATACCGACCCGACATTGCCTCTGCAATGATCCGGCTCCTCTGCCGGCCAAAGGTAGTGCAGCCGCGGGTATAGCCACTGTCGGTGGATCGCGACAGGTCGTCTTCCGTCGCATACAACTCATCCAGCAGCATTTGGGACACCGCTTCGAGGCGGTCAGATACAAGTTCAGCATTGAAGGCGGAGGGCGATGGCAAGGTCATTTTGTGCACTTATTTAATTTCGTCAACCAGATTTTTGTGCAATTTCAGAGATTCGTCAATCTTTTCGCCCTATTTAAGCCAAAAAGATCGTGAGATCGACTCTGTTTTCACATTCCTAGGCATTGAAAAGTGTCAGAAATATCGTCATAATTCTACCAATCAAGAGATATCACCATGCAAACCCTCGCCAAACAAATTCTGGAGCACGCTTCCCGGTTGCCGGAGGGCACACCTTTGGTCGCCAAAGAACTGCTGCACCTAGGCAATCGAGCGGCGGTGGACCAAGTGCTGTCCCGCCTTGTGGGGCGCGGCACCTTGCTGCGCGCTGGCCGAGGCATCTATGTCCGCCCCGTCGAGAGTCGCTTTGGCTCGCGTGCCCCCTCAACCCTCAAGATGGTCGAGGGTCTGGCAACCCAGCGCGGGGAAACCATCGTGTCTCATGGCGCCGCCGCCGCCAATGCACTGGGCTTAACCACGCAGGTCCCGATGCGGGCGGTCTATCTCACGTCCGGACGCAGTCGCCAGTTGAAACTGGGCGCGCAGATGGTCGAGTTCCGGCACGCGCCGATCTGGCAATTGATCTTCCCCGGCCGAGCTGCCGGCGATGTGGTGCGGGCATTGGCCTGGCTTGGCCCAGAGAAAGCTGGCGAAGCCATCCGTAAACTGAGCGCCAAACTACCTGCCTCGGAACTGAAAGAAGTAGCGGCGGCGCGTGCACGCCTGCCAACCTGGATGGCCCAAGAGGTGAGCGCTCTGGTGGCGCATGGCTGAGTTCTTCCAGCTCTCCACCGCCGAACGCCTGGAAGCGCTGAATACGGCTGCCAACACATCCGGCATTCCGCCGCACTTGTTGGAAAAAGACATCTGGGTGGTCTGGTCATTGCGACACCTCTTTACCGGCCCCTACGCTCAGCATCTCGTCTTCAAGGGCGGCACATCCTTGTCAAAGGCCTATGGTGTCATCCGTCGCTTCTCCGAAGACGTGGACTTGACCTATGACATCCGAGCCATCGCAAGCGATTTGATTGGCGGCACGGGTTCGCCCTTGCCGACCAGCAAGAGCCAGGAAAAGAAGTGGAGCAAAGAGATTCGTGTCCGCCTCTCAAGCTGGGTAGATGCCGAGATCGTGCCCCGGCTCAAACAAGACCTTTTGCAGCAAAGCCTACCAGCAGCAGTGCGGGCCGAGGGCGACAAAGTTTTTATCGATTACGAACCACTGGCCACCGGTACGGGCTATGTTCCGTCGTCCGTCATGTTGGAGTTCGGTGCCCGCTCAACCGGTGAACCCAGCGAGTCACGCGCTATCCGCTGTGATGCGACCGAGCATCTACAGGGGGTAGAGTTTCCTACCGCAACGCCACAGGTCATGCGGGCTGAGCGAACCTTTTGGGAAAAGGCCACAGCGATTCATGTCTTTTGCGCACAAGGCGAGTTCCGTGGGGGCGACCGCTTCGCGCGTCACTGGCATGACGTGGCCCGACTGGATGCCGCCGGATTCGCAGATGCCGCCATCGCGGACAAAGCACTTGCCCAGGCCGTCGCTGATCACAAAAGTGTGTTCTTTGCAGAGAAAAATACGCAAGGTGACGTCGTCGACTATCACCTTGCCGTCTCCGGGGGACTCCAGCTCGTACCTGATGACGGCGCGCTGGCCAAATTGGCCACCGACTATCAGGACATGGTCGATGATGGTTTATTTCTCGATGATGCCGAGCCATTCGAGTCTTTGCTGGAGCGGTGCAAGACTATTCAGCAGAAGGCCAATGCAAATAAATCCTCGCCTTAACTTTCAACAAAGACGGGCTACCCAGTGTCCCTGATGTCCACTTCTCTTATGCGAAGTTCAATCAAAAGATTGGACAACCAAACCCGAATGGCTACAGCCGCAAGATCAAGTCCTTGCTCACCATCACCCACATCGGAACCCCGCATCAAGCCTGTTCACCAGAAGTATGGTGTTCAACGAATGCTGAAGACCCCACTTCGAGTGAAAAAGGCGGCAGCCAGAACCACTCCATAGAGTTGTATTTTCTAGTCTTTTGTTGACAAATGACTAAGAAATGCCACAAACACTGGCGATCGCATCAGCCCCAGATTCAACACTCCAATAGACCGTTCTTACCTTGCCAAGGCAATGCCGACTGGAGCAACCATTGCAGAACGACAATCAGCCAGGACGGCTCTGATTCGGCCCGCTCTCCATCGCTGTCGCAGCCTTCTGCCGGGTGTTCGTGACGGATGCACGGCGCGCCCGGTAGCCGCGATCAGACCGGATGAATGCTTCCAGCATGTGCGGAATCAAAACCACCGCATCCGCCGGCTCGTGCAATCGACTGAACTCTGCTGCGTACAGTTCCAACTCATCTTTGAGTGCGACCGTCAATGAAATGGTCACCTTCACCGTCTCTGTCTTGGGCAATGGCCCACGTTATGCCGAACCACTTCGCTGACGGCAGAGACCACCGTCTATAGCGAGGCATTCCGTTCGGCATAGTCCGACGATGACTTCTCCTTCAACCGTGGGAGAAGTCACGATGACCATCGAGTTCTATTTCAAACGTCCATGCTGCCTTGCGCGTCTGCGCTCAGGCCCACTCGGGGCCCACATCGACCAGTACGCAGCACACCTGCAAGAAGCTGCGTTTTCACAGTGCACGGGCAAGCACCGGGTGCGCCTCACGGCTGGTCTGAGTCATTAGATGGATCGCCAACGCGTTTTGCCTGGTCGATAATGGCAGAGCGACGACACGCGGATTGGAGTGGCCAAGGTTGGCTGTCGGCCTGGCGCGGGAAGCTGCAGATGATCTCGCGCACGCAGCCTGCCAGGAGCAGCGCGGCCAGGCCGGTGTTGCCGTTGCCGGCGTTTTTGTTCACCATGGTGAGTTCGCGCGCGCCCTGGTCGATCAGGCCGGCGATGAGTTCACCCGGAATGCCGGCGGTGCCAAAGCCACGAATCAGGACGGTGGATCCGTCTTGCCCCCCGTCAGCGGGTCCGCGATGGAAGGAGAAATCTTGTCGATCCTGGAATATTCAGCGAAATGAGCAGAGTTGTTCCAGGGTGATCGTCAATCCGGTCGCACGCCTTCATATGCGCGTTGCAGCAATTGTCGGATTTCGTCGCGCTGCGCTGGGCCGATGGGGCGCGGGTTCCAGTATGGGTTGCGGACCGCAAGGTCGGCGGCGTGGTCTAGATCTGCCGCTTGCATGCCGATATCTTTCAGCGCCACCGGCGCCCCGTTGTCGCGGGCCAAGTCGAACAACCCCGCTGCGGCGCTGGCGCGGCCCGTAGTCCCGAGGGCGCGAGCAATGCGGGCCATGGCCTTTGGCGCGGCCTGCGCATTGAATGCCACAGCCTGGGACAATACGACGGTGTGCACCTCGGCATGCGGCAGATTGAAGCTGCCGCCCAAGGTGTGGCACAGCTTGTGGTGCAAGGCCATACCCACGTTGCCAAGCACCACGCCGCAGAGCCAGGCACCGTACAGCGCCTCGCCGCGCGCGCCCAGATCATCGGCACACCGGCCGATGGCGGGCAAGGCCTGCGCGATGGCGCGTATGCCTTCCTCGGCCATCAGGTCCATTACCGGGTTGCTGTCCTGTGCATATAGGCCTTCGACGGCATGCGCAATCGCATTCATGCCGCTGGTCACGCTCAGTGCCACGGGCAAAGTCAGGGTCAGTTCCGGGTCGTAGATGACTGTGCGCGGCAGCACGCGCGGATCTTTTCCGGTCTTCTTCAACCCGGCCTCGGTGATGCCGTAGATCGGCGTCATCTCGCTACCGGCATAAGTAGTGGGGATGGCCAGAATGGGCAGACCTGAATCCAGCGCGATTGCCTTGCCCAGGCCCGTGGTAGAGCCGCCGCCAATGGCAATCGCGCAATCCGCCCCCAGTCGGCGCGCTTCCTCCCGCGCTTCACGTGCCGTCTCTATCGGTACATGCATCACGGCTCTCGGGAAGATGCCGGCAGCGCGATGCCCAATGCGGTCCGCCACCATCTGCGCCTGGCTCCGCTGCTCGGGTGTCGACAGCACCAGCGCCCTGCGTGCTCCCAGCAACTCGATCTCCCGTTCCAGGTGTTTCAGGGCACCGGCGCCAAACACCACCCGCGAGGGCTGGCCGTTGTAAATGAATTCCTTCATGGGCATCTCCCGTCAGCCGCTTCATAATCCACTTGGTGCCGCTCAATGCGGATGCCCACCAGCTCGTCCCTGACCCGCAGATGCTCGTGATGGTTCGCATACGCGTCCAATGCCGCCTGCGACTCGAATTCGCTGTACAGCACAACGTCGCATGCGTAGTCAACCTGGCTGGCATCGACGCCAATCTCCAGATGAATCAGCCCGGGGATGTGTCCCTTCAATCCGTGAAAGCCGCGGCGCACGAGCTCGATGTTTCTTCGCTTCTCTTCGGGTGTGCTGCCGCGCACGTTCCACATCACGATGTGACGGATCATTTCTTTCCGCTCAGTTCGGCAAGCCGTCACGCTGGGGCGTGAGCGGCTTCATCTTGATCGGATTGAGTACGAAGTCGTACTCGACGATGTAGCTGCCGTCGTGCTGCGGCTTCCAGTCGGTGATCAGAGACTGGCGCACGCCAAAAACAGCATCAGAGTCGAGGTAAGGATCGTCGCTGCGGAAAACGTGCGTGATGAGCGTTTCATAGCCTTCGGCCTTGATCATGAAGTGCAGATGGGCCGGCCGCCACGGATGGCGTCCCGCCGCTTTCAGCAGATCGCCTACCGGACCGTCATGCGGGATTGCATAGGGCACCGCCAGGATCGATCGGAAGTGATAGCACCCCTTCGCGTCAGCATTCAGGATTCCGCGCGCCTGTGCATGATCGATCTCCGCGTGCTGTACGTCATATAGGCCGTCCTCATCGGACTGCCAGACATCAATATGGGCGCCAGACACGGGTTCGCCGTCGATGCCGCGTACCGTCCCGCGGACCAGGCAGGGAATTCCGCGGGCACCATTTGCAATGTCCGCCCCAAGTTCGTGGTGTGGCGCTCCCTCCGCATGAAAAGGTCCAAACACCGTGGCTTCGGTGCAGCCAGGAGGCTTGTCGTTGTTTATCGCCACCGTCAGCATCGACAGGCCCAGCACGTCAGACAGCAGGATGAATTCCTGGCGCTTGTCGTCGGTGATGTGGCCGCAGCGCGTAAGGAACTCGATGCCCTTGAACCATTCCTCTTCGGTGAGATGAACCTCGCGCGCGAACGCGTGCAGGTGGTTGACTAGACTGGTCATGATTTGCTTGAAGCGCGGGTCCATCGTTGGGGCATGGCGCGCGAGCACGGCTTCGGTGATGATGTTCTGATCGAGGTTGCGCACGGTTGTTCTCCTGGGTTGTTTAGTTAAGCTGGAGCTGCGTCTGCCGCGCGACAGTTCCCCACTTGCCGAAGTCCTCCCGGCTGCACCGCTCGGACTCCTGCGGCGTGCTGGCCTCCACACGCAGATCCATCTCCACCAGCCGAGCCCTCATGGCTGGCGTTGTCAACGCGGCGCGGACCTCGAGCTGGATCTTTTCCGCCACCGAGGCTGGCAGGCGCCACCAAGGTCTCGAAGAAGGTCGCATCGAAGCCGGCATACCCGCTCTCTGCCACCGTCGGCACTGCCGGCAGCAGGACTGAGCGTTCTTTGCTGGAGACGGCGCCCCCTGTCGGGATTCGTCCATTTATTGAGTTACGTCCGTTGCCACTGACTGAGAGCAGAGTCAAATTCAATCCAGCGTGATTTTGCTTTCCTTGACCAGGTCTCTCCACACCTCCCGGTCCTGTTTCAAAAAATTGGAGAACTCCTCCGGTGATTGCTGGCGTGTGCGCATGGCCATGGTTGTCAGTTGGTCACGCATGGCGGGATTCTGCATCGCAGCATTCACCTGGCCATTGAGCTTGCGAACGATCTCGCGCGGGGTTCCCACGGGTGCCATGAGTCCAAACCAGGTAAAGCCCTTCAATTGGCCCACGCCGGTCTCGACCAGGGTCGGGACGTCCGGCAATTGCGGGGAGCGGTCGGGTGCCAGCACGGCCAGCGCCCGCATCTTGCCCGAGGTGGCTTGGGCCACGATACCCGGGTTGCCCACGGACAGGTACAGGATTTGAATGTCGCCCGTATAGAAGGCCTGCAACATGGGGCCGAAACCATTGAAGGGCACGTGCAGGATGTCGGTTTGCGTCTGGCGTTTGAACCACTCCATGGTTAGATGGGTATCCGAGCCATTGCCGAAGGACCCGTAGGCCAGTTTGCCGGGATTGCGCTTGGCATGGGTCACCAGCTCCCGCATGTTCCTGGCCGGTACCGATGGCGAGACGAGAAACACCATATCGGGAACGACCAGCGGCGCAACCGCCTCGAAATCCTTGGCTGGGTCGTAGGGCAGTTTGCGGTAGAGGAAAGGATTGATGGACAGCGAACTGCCTGTGACCACACAAAGTGTGGAGCCATCCGCCGGGGCCTTGGCGCAGGCGTCAGTGCCGATGATGGTGTTGGCCCCGGGCCGGTTTTCCACCACGAAAGGCTGTCCGTTCTTCTCGGTCAGGATCTGCCCCAGCATGCGCGTGATGACGTCGGATGCCCCCCCGGCACCCAGGGGCACGATGATGCGCACGGGCTTGTTGGGGTACGCACCGGTTTGTGCCTGAGCCTGCACGGCCCCGAGCAGGGCCAGCAAGCAGGCGGCGATGGTGTTCCGGAAAATGTTCATGGAGTCTCCTTGTTGATATTGGGAAAGGTGGTAGCGATCAACGACCGAGATCACGCCAGGCCCGCTCCAGGCAGGACGCCAGCGCGCCAGGTTGATCGCCGCCAGCAACCAGCAGGATCACCAGCTTGGTCAGGAACAGTTCACGTCTGGATTCCGGCAGGCTGTCCAATGCTTGTGCAAGCAACTCAAAGTCGTGTTCCGAAAAGGCCGTGGATGCCTGGGGTGTGCTCATTGCGCCTCCTGAAGTTCGTGCTTGATCGACTGCGCTGCGGTCCGTACGGCAATGCTGAACTGATTGGCGTCAGGCCTGCGCCATCTCCCCGCTATGCGGTTGTCCGGGCGAATCAGATAGCTGGTGCCAGGTCGGGCATCGAAGAGATCTGCTGCTACGCCGTTCGTGGGCAACTTCACCATCTGCACAGGCAGGCCACCGGCTTCACACGACAAGGCTTGGTCACTGACGGAGCAGGCAACGGCCGGCACCTGCTCGTCGAACTGAAGCACCGTGAAGCAGGGGCCCAGCAGGTCGTACAGGCGCTGGCCGTTCGGTGCGATCACCATGTCAGGGGCCAGAGCACCGGGGCGGCATGACTCGCAAAATTCGCTGTCCCGTTCAGGCGTGGCATTCAGGATGCTGTCAGTGGGCTCGTAGGGCTTCGATGCATAGGGGTCGAAGAGTTCCCCCACGAAATTTTCACTCAGAGACAGGGACAGAACCGCCTCGCGCACCAGCGCCAGACCGGGCGACGGTGTGGTGATGAACAAGGTCGTCTTGGTCAAGTCTGCCAGCGTGTGCAGGATAGCCTCGCGACGCTCGTGCGTATAGGTATCGAGCAGCTCTTCGCGGGCCAAGCCCTTGACGACAAAGGCAAGCTTCCAGGCGAGGTTGTGTGCGTCTTCGTAGCCATGGTTCACCCCTCTTCCGCCGAAGATGGGCACCTGATGGGCAGCATCCCCGGCGAACACCACACGCCCGAGGTTGTATGTCGGCAGGCTGACGGCATTGGCCTTGTAGACGGAGGTCAGCACCAGTTCGTAATCAGGCTTGAGGCCCATCAGCTCGAAATGCGCGCGAATGCGCTCGTGCACCTTCTCGGGTTGCATTTCCTCCTGGGCATCCTGATCATCCATCAGCTGAAAGTCCAGGCGCCACATGTCGAACGGCGCCTTGTGCATTAGTACCGTCTTGCCCGGCAGATAGGGCGGGCTGAAGAACAGACGTCGGCCGTCGGGAATGGGAACCCTGCAAATGATGTCGTTGATGACAAAGCGCTGCGAGTAAGACGTGCCTTCGTAGTCCAGGCCCATGGCGCGCCGCGTGGTGCCTCTGGGCCCATCAGCCGCCACCAGATACTGCGCATGCGTTTCAAACTCGCCTGCGGGCGTCTTGACCCGCAGGTGCACACCGTCTTCCCTTGGAGTTATGGCGACGACCTCGTGCTGGTAACGCACCTCGACCAGGGGATGGCCGTGGATCGCATCAAGCAGCAGCTGCTCCATCCAGCATTGCTGCAAATTGGTCTGCCCATGCTTTTCATGGGGCGGCGACGCGATGTCCATCTGGTGCACCAATTGGTTGCCGTAGAAGGTCCAGCCGGCGGACCAGCGCAAACCCTTACTGGCGACGGCCGGCCCTATGCCCAGTTGGTCAAGGATCTGCATCGAGCGCCGGTTCATGGCCAGTGCACGGCTGCCCATGGAAATGGTGCTCCGGTTCTCCAGAACGGTGCACGGCACGCCGTATCGGGCAAGACCCAGTGCGATGGCCAGGCCCACAGGCCCGGCGCCGATGATAATGACGGGCGCCCCTTGCTGTACCAGATTGCCAGGTGGGAGCAAAGGGAATTCTTTCCAGGAAAAGTACATGTTGGATCCAGTCAGACAGTGGGTATGGGAGAACCGGCGCAGGCTTCGGGTGGAAGGTCGTGCAGGAAGGTGAGCAGTGCCACGTTGAAGGCCTGCGGTTGCTCAATGTTCGCAAGATGTCCCGCTCCGCTGATGCGTGTCAGGCTAGCGTGCGGGATGCGCGCCAGCATCTGCCGGGACACCACTTCGGGGTACACCCGATCCTGATCACTCGTGATGATGTGAACCGGACAGGCAATGTCCTCCAGACGATCACCGCGGTCTTGCAGCGTGGACGCCTGGAGCACTTCAAGGTAGTTGCGAAGCCTGAGCCGGCCCATGGCCGCGGCTGCCAACTGAAGCGCCTCCATGCTGGCGTTCTCCGCCATCATGGCTTTGGCCTGATCCAGGCCGAAGCTTGGCGGGAACTGATCTCCGGTCAGGACTTTCGAGCGGGCATCGATGAAGGCCTGCAATTGCTCTTGGTTCATGTGGTCGAAGCCCGGACTGGTATTGGCCAGGGTGACTGAGGCCACGCGCTGCGGCGCCAGAAGACAGGCCGCACGGACCACGCGCCCACCCATGGACAAGCCGACCAGGTGCGCGCGGTCAACACCAAAGGCATCCATGACGGCCAGCAGGTCCGCCGTGAAGTCGCGCTTGAAATCCAGTGCGTGAGGTGGGTCGCCGCTGTCCCCATAACCGCGCAGGTCCACGCTCACGGCGGTGAACTGCTTGGACAGGGCCTCAATCTGAGTGAACCAGGTCGTTCGATCACCCCCCATCCCATGCACCAAGATCACCAGGGGCCCGACACCGGCAAAGGAGATACCGAGTGGCGGCGACTTCAGGATCATGTGTTGCATCAGAAGTGTCCGGTTAAATTCGTCTCGATTCATGTGAAAGCCAATATTGGCGCGGCCTGGAGGCCGATCCTGTTTGGGGCCGATTTGAAACTTGATTTCTCATATTTGTGTAGTTTCCCGGGATTGATGTCATGGGAGATCCGGCCGCCTGGCGACGACCGAACTCCGCGAACTACCTAAATAACCAGCCCGCGCAGCTGGCTGTCAGAAGCTATGGCTGATACCGGCCATCAGTCCGGTCTGATTCTTGCCGGCCCCCACCGTTCCGCCGGCGCTGACAGACCGTGCTGCTGTGCCGGAGTTCTTCCCGATGCCAAGCATGGCGTACACCGCCGAACGCTTGGACAGGTTGTATACGCTTCTCAGAACCAGAAGATCGGTGTCGTTGTTGCTGCCCTTGATGTCCAAGCGGTGGAATTCCGCCGCCAAGGTGAGGCGTGGCATGACCGGGTACGACCCCCCGATGAACCAGAGGTTCGACTTGAGGTCGGTCGCAGTGTTGCGGCGGCGATTGACGACACCTGCGTTGAACCGCAGATCGCCGAATTTTGTCCAACCGTTAACGACTGCGCGCTTGTCCTTGAAGCTGCTGCTGATCAGCCCGAGTGTCTCGCCGGGTCCGCCCGAGAGCTCGTCGTAGCTCGCTGCCGCACCCCAACTGCTGGTGTCGTACTTGAGCAGTGCCGACCACTCCTTGCATGCTTTGCTGTCGGTCGCGGACTCTCCGGGGCACAGGGTCGCCCCGGGGTTCGCCACGCCCGGCACACCGGCTGTGTCGCGGCCGAAGCTGTAGGTGGCGCCTACGGTCAGGCCACCGAAGCGGCCAAGGTATCCCATGGCATTATCGGCACGCGCATTCGCCAAATAGGAATCGAGTGAACTTATGCTGTAGAGGCTAGGGCCGATCGTGTCGGTCTGCAACGCGGCAGCGGTCATGGTGTAGAGGCGCCCGAAGGTAAGCGTTCCGAGCTCGCGCGACGACAGTCCGACAAAGGCCTGCCGGCCAAACATGCGCCCGCCCTGACTGAGCGCGCCGGTATCGACAAGAATGCCGCTCTCGAGGGTGAACACGGCGCTCAGGCCATCGCCAAGATCTTCGCTTCCCCGAAAGCCCAGGCGGGACGGCACGAGACCGGTCAGGCTGGGCACGCGCGTTAGCGAGTTGCCTGCAGCATCGACGTTGGTCAGGTACTCCACACCGGTGTCGACTACACCATAAATCGTCACGCCCTGCGCCTGCGCCTGGACGGCGCCGACGCCGCAGGCGAGCGCCATGGCTGCGGCTACCTGTTTCAGCGTTGCTGTCATCTTCATCTCCATCTTCGTCTCCTTCTATTGCTGTTGAATTGTTTGTGACTGCTTCCCAATCCCAGAAGCGCCACTTGGTGATACCCACTTGAATTTGTTCAACTTTTAACCGGACACCACTGGTGTTGCATGGTTGTTCAGTCCTTGCGGTAGATGCTCAAAGGCACGGCATCGATCAGCACGAAGGCCACGAGCGTCGGCCGTTCCGTGCGATTGCTCCAGCCATGATTGGTGCCACGCTGGACCAGCACGTCTCCGGCCTTGAGCAAGGTTTCTCCATCATCAAGTACCGCCCAGATTTCACCGGAGATCACGATCGCGTAGTCCATGGAGTCGGTGCGGTGCATGCCGGGCGTCTTGCCATGGCTGTCGTCCTTGCTGGAGGTGCCGTGTCCCATGGCCGCAAACGTCGCATGGTCGTCCCAGTGGTCCATGTAGTCCTTGTCCGGCGGGAACTGCACGACACGCAAGACGTTGCCCCTGGCGGGCGGTGTCAGGGTGATCTTGGCTGTGCAGGGCTCGAACTGGCTGGCGTTGTCTGCTGGCGACTGATGTGATTTCCATACATCGGTCACGACCAGGCCAGGTACCGCCGGCATGACCAGTATGAAGGGCGAGGCCCCGTCTTGAGTGAAAACGGACCGGCCGTGCGCGTCGTGTCCGGTGACGACCCGACGGATGGGTAGGGGTTGGGCTGAATCGGACATGTGCCGTGTCTCCTTGTTGGAGGCGAATGTTAGGCATTCCCCAAGCGATCCGATACATGTATTATCGTGTTACTGTTAAACGAAAAACGTTTAACTCTATTTTTGATCCACCACGGGTAGGCTCATGGACTTGCATCTCGTCGATTGCTTTGTGCGCGTGGCCGAATTCGGCAGCATCAATCGCGCGGCGGCCGACATGGAAATCACGCAGCCTGCGCTGTCGCGCCGCATTGCGGCACTGGAGCATGACCTGGGTGTGCAGTTGCTGGTCCGCGACGCGCGCGGCGTCAAGCTCACGGATGCGGGCATGCTGCTCAACAATGGGGCTCGCCCCATCCTGCGCCAGGCAGAGTTGTTGCGTGACGAAATTGGCCGGCAGGCACAAGCGCAGGTCTCCATCGGGTTGCCGTTCTCGATGCACCGACTGGTCACGGCGCCGTTTTCGGCCAGCGAGATCAGGCACAGGGCCTCCGTATCGCTGCGGGTCTACGAGGGCTTCATTCATCACCTGCGAGACTGGATGCAGCAGGGCATGATCGACGTGGCCATCATGGATTTCCGCGAGGGGGAGTCGGGGCAGATGGAGCAGACGCCTCTGATTCGCGAGCAGCTCCTGCTGGTCGGGCCTGCCGATTCAAACTTGCAGCCGGATCGCCCCGTCGATGCGGAGAGGCTGGGCGCATGCAAGCTGATCCTGCCCGGACGCCCCAACCTGGTTCGGCTCAGCGTTGACACCTACCTCAAACGCCACGGTCAAAAGTTTCGCCGTGCGGCCGACGTGGAAACCCTGCAACTGTGCCTGGATCTGGTGAAGGATGGCTTGGGCCATACGGTGATGCCCTCCTGCGCCCTGCACGATCTGCCGTATCTGGACGCGCTCAGGATGGCACCGATACAAGGTCTGTCCATCACGTGGTCCATGTACGTCAACCATGCCAGGCGCCATACGGTGGGCGTACGCAACACCGCATCCAACCTCAGACGAACGATGCATGGTCTGGTGACGGAGAAGAAGTGGCGGATGGCCGAGGTAGTGGGGGCACATTTGCCTTTGTGAGGTGCGGAGCAACGCACACTCAAAACAAGTGGTATGAACCAGTAGTGGCTCAACTTTTTTAGTGGCTTCAAACTTCAGCCACTCTGAGTTGACCATCGCAGTCTGTGGCTTGTCCGGGCACTGACCATTGTCCCGTAGCATCAAGAGTTGTCGAGGGCAGGTGCGGTTCCAGTGCGCTATTCGGCTCCGTTTTTGAGCGCAGCCTCGACGGTGCTCCTCAAGCAGCGCACATGCCGTGTCGGCGTCGCGGCGCAGCGTGGCTTCCATGATCTTGCGGTGCTCGTTCGATTTGCGGCGCGCCGTCTTGCGGTGGCGCGCTGAGAAGCGTCGATAGCGTTCGGCTTGGTCGAACAGACTCTCCCCCCAGGCACGCTGGCGCTCTGAAAGGCATGCGGCCAACCCCAACCGGCCCAACCGTCCGGCAATGGCGTCGATCTCATGGCTGATGGCTGATGGTTTTCAACGCCTGCTCGCGCGGAGTCTTCCAAGGGGTGTAGACCACGTCGATGTCAACCGAGCGGCGCGGCATGTCCTGCAAAAACAGGTTGATCGCGGTACCGCCCTTCATGGCGAAGATGTCGTTGGCAAACACATCGGGCGCTGCCGTTAGCAGCAGGCGAACCGTATCGGCGTAGGCTTTATCCATGGGGCTTGAGGCTCAGCAGGTTGCCGTCCTTCATGCGGGTGTCCATCGTCGGTCGCTGCCAACGGGCAGCGTGTACTGCCGCTGCAGGGCCTCCACGTCGACCACACCGGTTTCGCGAGCCCAGGCCAGAAACAGGCGGACGGCCTTGATGCTGGTGCAGGACTGCAACAATTCGCCCAGAACATCCTTGCGCAGATTGCGCAGGCCATCGAACAGGTTGCGCGCCTCTTCCAGGCCCTGGTGCGTACCGACCTCGTAAAGCAGTTCGAGAACGGCACGCTCCGGACCGATACGCGCAAGCCTGTTGGCGTCGGCGTGATTTTGACCCACCGGTCAAATCAGCATTGGCGGCAACAAACTACACCGACTACCCGGTCAGCATGTCGAAGTATTCTAAATTCGTTGCGGCGAAAAAGGGAAAGTTGTGTTTGAATGGAGTCACGCTGCTCATCAGCACGGAGTGCACAATGGAATCCACCCATGTCGTTCCCCTGGCGCCCACCTTCACGCTCCCCATCGCGAAGGTGCGAAGTGTGTACCAAACCGCCGATGTCGAGCACAAGCTCGACAAGCTGAAAAATAGCGAGTCACGAGAGCACGACAGCTTGCGCAGCACCTACGAGCGCATGCTCGAACGAGGCCCTGAACGCTTTCAGATGAAGCCCAGTGGCATTCCCGAAATGGCGTCCCTCTATGACGCGCTCCCTAATTTCACCGACGTGCTCGACGACGTACGGCGCCATGTGGCCCTAAGCCAGGACAGCGCGGATGGCCTGGAGGTCACGCCCATGCTGCTGCTGGGTATGCCTGGCATAGGCAAGACACATTTCGCAAAAAAGATGGCCGACCTGATCGGCACAGGCATGAACCTGGTGTCCATGGGCTCTCTCACGGCTGGCTGGGTGTTGTCCGGCTCTGCGTCCCAGTGGAAAGGGGCCAAGCCAGGCAAAGTGTTCGAATCACTGGTAGACGGCAGATATGCCAACCCGGTGATCGTGATCGATGAGATTGACAAGGCCGCCCGCGACGCCCAGTACGACCCGCTGGGGTCCCTGTACAGCCTGCTCGAACACGACACGGCCTCCTCCTTTGTGGACGAGTTTGCTGAAGTTCCAATAGATGCAAGTCAGGTACTATGGATCACGACTGCCAATGATGCGCGCAGCATCCCTAACCCGATCCTGAACCGGATGAATGTTTTTGAGATTCAGCCGCTCACGACCAGTCAGGCGCGGCACATCGCACTGCGCCTCTATCAATCGATCCGATCCAGCCACGATTGGGGCTCCCGGTTCGATGATGCACCGCCTGATGATTTGCTTGACAAGCTGGCCACGCTGGTACCCCGAGAAATGCGTCGGGCCTTGATGGCGGCATTCGGGAACGCGCGACTGGCAAGCCGGAGCATGCTGGAGGTGGATGACCTTCCACGCGGGATGGCCAGCAAAGGCCGGATCGGGTTTGTGCAATAGGTCGAGCAATTCTCAGCTCCATCTCTGATTCAGTCGGTCCGACACTCCCTTTGCGCGGATCACACCCTACCTCAATGGCGAGGGCTGCTACAAGCCGGAAATCCTAACTTCTGAGCGGCAAGTAAACCGGGTCAGGGTCAGCAACAACTTTGCTGTAGGTGCAGTCCAACCATCGACCAAATTGGGATGCGACTTGTCCGGTCAGGGCCTGAAACGCCACCTCAACTGCCTATTTCTTGAGCATGACCTGCAAACCCAATGCTGACGCCACATTTCCGAGTTATTCAGGCATTTATCCACAGCGTAGACCACAGCAGGTGGGTACTAACTAATGACGCGCCACTTGAATGCGCAGAAACAGTGAACCGGCTATGCATGCCCACGAAAACACTCATTGCCTTCGTCGAGACCGGTGCAGAGGGGGCCTTCGTGAACCGCTTGCGTGGATGGATCGACGCCTTGCTGGTTTGAGTGCCGTTGGTTAAGCGGGCGCCCCGCGCCGCAGCGGCAGGGTCACCAGTCCGCGGTAAAGCGGGTTGCCGATCCAGCGCGGCGTGGCATCGACCAGGCTGAGTTCGGGCCAGCGCCGCAGCAGTTGCCGGAAGACGATCTCGGCCTCCATCAGCGTGAGCGCCGCACCGATGCAAACATGCGGGCCCGAACCGAATGAGAGCGAACTGCCATCGCGCCGGGTGATGTCGAGCGTATCGGGCTGGGCGTAGCGCGTCGGGTCCCGGTTGGCGGCGCCGATCAGGGGTACCACCAGTTCGCCACGGCGCAGTTGCTGGCCGTGCAGCACCAGATCAGTCGCAACACGCCGTCCGCTGTATTGCACAGGACTGTCGTAGCGCAGCAGTTCGCGCACCGCACCAGGCAGCAGTTCGGGGGCTTGCCGCAGACGCTGCCACTGGTCGGGCTGCGCCAGCAGCGCCTGCAAGCCACTGCCCAGCAAATGGCGCGTGGTCTCAAAACCCGCAAACAGCAGCATGGCGCACTGTGCGAGCAGCTCGGCGCCGCCCTGGATCTCGCCCCTGGCCTCGGCCTGCACCAGGCGGCTGGTCAGATCGTCGCCTGGCGCCTGGCGTTTTTGTTCCAGCAGGGTCTCGAAGTAGCGGCCCATGGCCAGCAGGCTCACCTGGGCCCGGCGCGCCTGTCCCCGCGTGGGCTGGGGTGCGCCTATGAAGCTGGCAAGATCTTCCGACCAGGCCATGAAGTCATCGTACTGGAGGTTCTCGATGCCCAGCAGCAGCGTGATCACGCGCACCGGCAGCGGCCGGGCGACCGTCTCGATGAAATCGAAGCAGTCAGCGCCCTCCCCCCGGTCGAGCAGTTCAGTGACAGCCTGCTCAATGTGCGGCACCAGCCGCTGAAGCACATCCATCCGAAAGCCCGCATGCAGCACCTTGCGGATGCGTGGATGATCCGGTGCATCGAGAAACAGCAAGGCGCGGGCAAACAGCTGTTGAAAGCCGCTCAGTTCCCCGGGCGAGTCTTCACGGTCCTTGACCCAGCCACCGGTGCGTTGCGCGGAAAAGCGCGGGTCGCGCAGCACCAGCTCGACATCGGCGTGACGTGTCAGCAGCCAGGCACCGCCAAAGAATTCCTCGCTCCAGTGGATTGGTCCGGCCTGCCGCAAGGCGTCGTAAGTCGGGTAAGGATCGGCCAGGAACGCGGCATCCATGAGGGGACGCTCCAGCGCGGGCGGCCTCAGGTCTGCGCTCATGGTTACCGCGTTCATGTCTACTGCGCCTGTTGCGCCGCGGGGCGAGCGCCCTGGGTTTTGAGTCCCAGGCGCTCAAACAGCTGGCGGTCGCGATCGGCTTGCGGGTTGCTGGTCGTGAGCAGCTTGTCGCCATAAAAAATCGAATTGGCGCCAGCGGCGAAGCACAGCGCCTGCAGGGCTTCGCCCATCTGTTCGCGACCGGCCGACAAGCGGACCATGGTCTGCGGCATGGTGATGCGGGCCACGGCGATGGTACGCACGAACTCGAACGGGTCCAGCGGCGCGGTGTTGGCCAGCGGCGTGCCTGCC